>NZ_JAABRP010000068.1 GCF_011390875.1 Thiocapsa sp. | reverse complement strand
GGGCTGCGACGCGACGGCGAAGCTCGGCGAGCAGTGCCTCGATCCGCGCGCTGGAGAGGCCGCTGGGAAGGCCAATTTTGTGCTGAAACACGCAGTGCGGTCGGGCCGAGACGTTGACGAGTTGCGTCTTGGCCAGATCGGCGTTGGGCACCGACGTCAGCGTACCGTCGGCCCCGCGGATCCGCGTGGAGCGGGGCCCGATCGACTCCACGATCCCGCTGCTGGTGCCGAAGCGGATCTGGTCGCCGACGCGGAAGGGGCGGTCGGCGAAGAGGGTAACGCCCCCCAGCAGGTTTTCGACGGTGGATTGCGCGGCAAGCGCGAGCGCGATGCCGTCGATGCCGGCGCCGGCGAGCACGCCGATGTCCTTCGCGCCGTAGCGCAGGATGCCGCCCGCCGCGATCAGCGACCCGACACGGGCCACGATGCCTAGCAGGTGGGCGTCGAAGGTATCGTCCGGAAAGGCGGGCGACGCGATGATCGCCTCGGCGATCAGCCAGCAGGCGCACCAAGCCGCCCAAGCGGCGGCCACGTAGAGCGCGAGAGTCGCGAGCAGGGTCTCGGCGCGTGCGATCTCACTGGACGGAACCACCTACCAGGCAATGAAACCATGACCGAGTACGACCAAGAGACCGAGCAGCACCGGGACGGTGAGCCTGAGCGCGTAGCGGCGCCAAGCCGTGTCCGTCCGGGTCCAGTGACGGTCGAGCAACCGCCATCGCAGGATCACCACGCCGATGATCGCGGCGATGAGGCCGGCGAACAACACCTTCCGGATCGGTGTGCCGAGCATCGTCGCCTGTAGTGACGCGGGCAGGCGCTCAAGCGGCAGCCGCATCAGCCAAGGCCCAACGATGCGCTGCTGCACCGTTGCCCAATCGCCGATCGCACTCGGGCGCAGCACGGGCAGACCCTCGGCCCGGGCGTGGATCTGTGGAAGCCGCGCCACCGTCGCGGCCGAGAAGACATAGTCTCCGGAACGCGGGCCCTCGCCCAGCCGGACCATGCGGATTTCGGTGCCCGGGATCGTCCAGTGCGGCGGCAGTTCGGCGCGTGCCGCGCCGGAGCCACCCGGAACGGATTCCAGCGGGATTTCCGGCAGCCGCAGCAGGATGTCGGCAAGGTGGCCGACGACGGCATTGCCGGCCTTCACACGGGTCGAGTGCGGGATCTCGCTGAGGTCGAACAGTCGCGCACCGATCCGCTGCAAGGCGTCCGCCATAGCGAACTGCGTCACGGTCGTCGGGGCCACTTTTTAGATCTCGTAGAGCGATTCGACCCGCCGCGTCTCGGCGAGGAAAGAACGCAGAGTGAAGGAAGACGCCTGGCAAGGACTGCGTACCTGGCGGGCCGGCAGAATAGCTGCGTTTTGGCGCTCGCAGAGATGCGGCCTGCGCGGCTTGCGCGCGCAAGCAGCATGGCCGACGGGATCGGTGGGGGCATTTCGTTGCGACCCTAAGGAAAAAGTAACCGGATACTGCCGTCGGCTGACCTGACGTAAGCAGATGCTCGCATGGCAACCGCGCCTGGCAGCTCCGGGTCATTTCCGTCCGGTGGCGATCAGCGCATCGAGCGACAGCTTCCCGCGTGAAGTGATTGGTGGCGTAAGCTGCCACGGGAGTCTCCAGTGCGCGTGATGCAGTCGTTGACGAGGCTTACGCCGAGCTTCGGCTCCTGGCCGCTCGCATGCATCGGCGAAGTATCGAACCGAACCAGGCCCGCGGAACTGCTCGGCGGATCGGCGGATCGGCGACGGTGGAATCGTGTCGCACGGCCGGCGCGGATGACACCGGGAATGTCCGGTGAAATCACCTCGGCGACGATACTCCCGCGCGGCCTTCACTCCCGCCGCAGGACCGTCTCGCACGGGCTGCCGAAAGCGGTCAGGCGGCCGATGATTTGATCGGCCACCAGGCTCAGCCCGCTGGTGGCCCAGGCGGCGGCTCCTTCGACAATGAGGTCGCGGCGGTCGATCGTCGCGCGCGGGGCCTTCAGCGTGCCGGTGACGACGATGAAACGGTCGGCGAGGCCGAGCAGGCTCAGCCCGATCCCCGTGCGTTTGACGGTCTTGAAGCGAAGGGCAACCTCCCCCGTCTCCAGCTTGATGGCGCCGCCGCCCAGCACATTGAGAGTATCGGTTTGCACCGCCAATCCGCGCTTGCTGGTGGCGATGCCGTCGGCGACATCGAACTGCAAGACGGCGCACCGGAGGCTGACGAGGTCCCGCCGGATGTCGACGTCGGCCAAGTCAACCGGATTGAGCGTATCGAGCAAACTGAAGACGACTCCTCCGAAGGGCAGCCGGGAGACCTTTCGGTCCAGCTGTCCGGTACCCAGGATCAGCTCCACGCGCCCATCGGCGGAGCGCAGCAGTGCAGGCATCGACGCACCGACACCGCTCAGGCGGACCTCGACGGCGACGGGGACATTGGAGAGTGCCTGTTGATTCTTCGCCTTGATCAGCCGACCCAGATCGACCTTGCCCTTGTGGTGCAGGTCCAACCGCCAGTCCGTCTGGCGGGGCCGCAGCTCGAGGTCGACCGACAGCGCGCCCTGAGCGGCATCGGCCGACAGCACCAGATGTCCCGCGTCGAGGCTGGCCTCGAGCGTGCCGTCGTTCATATCGAAGTCGTCGAGCCGAACCTGACCGGCACGGAGCTTGATCGAGCCGTCGAGGGCCTTCAGTCCTTCCAACGGCAGCGTCTGCTCGCCGCGACCGTCGCGCCCGGCTCGGGGCGCACCGCCGCCGTCCGCGCCGCTCTGCTTCGACACCAAGAACGGGGTGAGATCCAGCACCTCGGCGTACAGATCGGCGTCGATCCGCGCGCGCGCGCCGAGACCGATGCGCACCTCCCCGGCGATGTCGCTGCCCGCGCTGCCTGCCTTCAGGTCCAGCAGCTCAAGCTGCCCGGTCTGACCCTGGACGCGTGCCGTCGCGGAGAACGGCTGCGCGGGCAAGCCGGGATGCAATGCCGCGAGGCTCTTCGCCGCGAACCGCGCCTGCAGTTGGTTCCCCGCCAGGCCGTCGAGTCGGGCGAGCTCGCCGGTCAGGGCGCCGGTCAGACCGGTGTCGTCGGCCAGGGTCAGGTCGAGCCGCAGGTCGCGGCCGGCGCGGATGGCCGCGAGCGGCCCCAGATGGCCGCGGATGGAGACTCGATGGCGATCGATCCGGGTCTGTGCGGCGACGTCGATTCGCGGCCAGGATCGCCCCGCGGGCAGTAGGTCGGCCAGCGTCCCGCCGGTCAGTGTCAGGTCCATGGTCTGCCCGGTCATCGTCAAGCCGGTCTCGAGGCTCACCGCCTTGCCGGCGTCGACCCGAAGATTGGGCCCGGCAAGTTCGATCGGCGTGGCCTTTCGGCCCCGCTCGGCAGGCGGGAGAAGCCGGACCGATCCGGCTCTCAGGGTGCCGCTCAGGGCACGGATCAACGCCGACGGAGTCTCACCGCTGGCCTTGGCATCCAGACTCAAGCCGACGATGCTGCCGCCCAACCTCGGACCCCGGGGCAGCATCGACAGCGCCTGCGGCACGTCGATGCGGTCCGTGTTCAGTTTGAGCGTGAGCACGGGCGATCGGGGGCCGGCGTCGACGACCGCCTGGCCGGTGACCGTCAGCCCGGGAAGGGCGAATCTGACCCCGTCGAGCTGAAGCCGGCCGTCGCGGAGTTTGGCCCGAGCCTTGAGCCCGCGCATGGTGATCCGCTGCCAGGCCAAAGTCTCGGCGGCGAGATCCAGGTCGGCATCGAGCCGGGTCAGCGCGACGAACGGCAGCGGCCTGTCGGTCCAGGTCGGGCCCATCGTCGAGCTGGCTTTGGTCGCCGCGGGTCCCGAGGTGCCGTCGGCATCGCTTTGAGCCGCCTTGCCCTGCGCGATCTCCTCCAAGTTGAGCGTTCCGACGTCGAGCGTGCCGCTGAGCAGGGCCCGCGCCTCGCCAGATGCCGGCCGCAGCTCGCCGTCGAAGCGCCCGTCGGCGAGCGTTGCCTCGATCGCCACGGCGCCGGTCGTCCGAGCATTGGACGTCCGGGCATCGGCTTCGGGCGTGGCGACCGGCGTCAGGTGCAGCGTCCCGAGCCGATCGCCGAGCTTCCCCGCAATTCGAACAGACCAGGGACCGTCCGTCGAGACGCTGATCTCGCCGTCGCTGATGCTCAGCGGCGCGGGCAGGACATCGGCCTCCGACGATCCGCTCATCGCACTGGCCTGTAGGGTCCGGCCGTCCCAGGTCAGGACCGTGTCGAGCCGAAAGGGTCCCGCCGGCAGCCCCTGGATCCCGACGATCTGCCCGAGCGGACTCGCCGTCGGCCCCTGCACCTGGAGCTTGGCATCCAGCCCCGTGGAATCGAACGGTGCGGGGGCACTGCCGTTCAGCTCGGCGTGCGTGTCCGCGCTGCGCGCCTGCACCTGAAAGGGCCAGCGGGCGGCGTCCTGAGCATCGGCCGGAGCATCCGTGGCGCCCGCGCTGGCGCTCAACGTCAGCGGCGCATCATTGATCAGCAGCTCAGCCTCGAGGACCAAGGGTTCGGCACCGAGACCGTCGAGCTGAAGCCGCGTCACATCGGCGCGCCGCACCAATCCCTGTGCCGCCGCAAAGGCGATCTCGGAGTCGATCACCTGCACCGTCGGCACCAAGAGGCTGATGTCGCCGGCACCCTTGCCCTTGGCGACGTCGATCTTCCAATTGTCGCGGCCATCGGCGGTCGTCTGCAGCATCAACCGCGCGCCGCGGATCACCAGTTGGTCGATGCGGATCTGCCGCTGCAAGAGCGCACGCAGGTCCAAGGTCACGTCCACCCGCTCGCTCTCGAGCAAGTGGGGCCCCAGGGCCCAGTCGGCGGCTCCGTCCGGATTCGATACCCGCAACCCCTTCAGCACGATCGACAGCGCCGGCCTTGGATGAGCCAACCAACCCAGCGTCACGCCGTCGGTCGCGACCGGTCGTCCGAGCGCCTTACCCGCTGCGGCCTCCAGGTCCGCCTGATGCTCCTGCAGATAGACGGGCAGATAGGCAATCGCGCCGGCCGACAGCAAAAGCATCGGCAGCAGAATCCAGGCAAGAACGCGGAGGGTTTTCATCCAGTGGTAGACCAATTCAGAGAACGACGATCGGATCCGGTGTTGTTGTTGCACTGAACGACGTGCGCCGACATCTCGGGCAGGATGAATCCGGGTCTTCGCGTCCGAACCCGAAGGCCGGTGCGCCGAGTGACGTCGCCCCCGGGTAAGTCGACTTCAGTCGGCCTATCATCGGTGCCGAAAATTCGCTGCGGTTGGAAGGTGGCCGAACGTCGTTTCCAATCTGGAGATCGGCAGACCTAAGCCCGCTCTTTCGGTATTGTCCCCGCAAGTAGCGGGCGGCGCCTTGGCAGACGCGTTGGTTCAACCGATCGAGACAGCAGATCGGAGATTCCGGCACGCATCGAGATCCGTTCACGCTAAGCTCGGGTCATGTTTGCCGACCTTGAATCGGGTGTTCGGCATGGCCGCGGCGAGGTCGGCTCCGGCCTGATCCATGAGCGCCCGATCCGATGGTCCGGAGGCGTCGGCAGAGCGTCAGTCGCATGCCGGCCAGCCGTATCCCCAACGCCACGGCAGGTCACTGCAAGGGATGCCGCCCAAACGAACCGAGCGGTACATCAGATCCGCCACCGCGGCATAGATGCCCGCGATCTGACCCTCGGTGAGATGATACTGGGTACTCAGCGCCGGGGCCCGTCGTGCTCCGGTCTCGATCACACAATCTCGCAGCGCCAGATCCGCGGCGCGGCGCCCCTCGAAGCTGTCCTCGGCTGTCGCATCGCGCAGCCCGCCCGCGTGGTAGAGCCGATCGTGAGCGATGCAGCAGGCTTCCCAGGGCGGGCGGTCGCCGTGGACCGCGCGGAAATCGGCGAGCCAGGCCGCGAGCGACTCCCAGCCCGCCGAGAGACCGCCGCTGCACCCGTCGGTGGTGAAGTCGGCGATCCGACTGTCCGGGTCGGACTTGATCCGGGCCAGTCGCGCGTGGCGACCGAGCTCCAACTGCCGCTCCAGCGCCTCGATGGCCGGGGCGTCTCCGGCCGGATCCAACGGCGCAGACTCTTCCGCGAGCAAGTGGCCGGCGACGAGCCAGGCGAGCACCAGGGCAACAGGCCATCGGAGTGCGCCGGCGCAGCGCCTTCGGTCACGGCGAATCATCGCGATAGACCCGCTCGGGTAGGGGCTGACCGAACAACTCCGCCGCATGCACCAGCAACCGTTCGGCCGGACTCAACAGCGCGCGCACCTCGACGACCTCGCGAGCCATCTGCCGGTTCGTCGGTGATGAGACCGTCCACGCCGACCGACACCATCCGCGACATGGCAACCGGCTCGTTGGGCGTCCAGACGAAGACCTGCTTCCCGGCGGCACGGGCGTGACGGACGAAGCCCGCGCTCGCCATCTCCATGTTCACTGCGAGGAAGTCGGCGTCGAGCCGGGTCAGATCGCCGATGGCCGTCGCCGACAGCAGGCCGATGCGCCAATCGGGCCGGAGGGCGCGCATCCTTTGGACGGCCTCGTAGCTGAGCGACATGATCGCCACGTCCGAGACCATCCCCGTGGACTCGACGATCTCCGCGACGCGCTCCTCGAGCCGCTGGTCGTGCCCGTAATATTTGAGCTCGATCACCACCCGCACCTTGCCGCGTGCCAGCTCCAGGACCTCGCGCAGGGTCGGGATCCGCTCCCCGGCGAACTGCGGACCGAACCAACTGCCGATGTCGATGGCGCGGAGCTGCTCGAGCGTCCCGTCCCGGACCTTCAACGGGACCCCGGCCAGCTTCATGAAGTCACTGTCGTGGAAGACGACGACTTCGCCGTCGGCGTTCTCCTGCACGTCGATCTCGATCCAGTCTGTGCCGTCCTCGATTGCCTGACGCATCGCGGCCAGCGTGTTCTCGGGCGCCTTCCCGGCCGCACCGCGATGTGCGGCGATGGTGACCGTGTCGCGGACCTCGATGCCGCGCACCAGCCAGACACCGGTCAGCACGGCGACGAGCACCACCCCGATCAACAGGGCCGCGACCTGCCCGACACCGAGCGCCCGCCGTGAATGCGTCTTGCCAGGCAGGTCCGCCGAAACGGCGCTCAAGCGGATCGGTGCGTTCAGATACTTGGCGAGCTCGACCAAGGCCAGCGCAAAAGTCGCCCCGTTGAATGCACCGGCCAGCACGCTCAGCACCGCCCAGAGCGCGACGAGACCGCCGAGCACGATGACCAGAAGCGTCAGTGCATCGAAGAATCGGGGCACGATCAAGACGCCGAGCCAATGGATCACGGCGACCACGGCGGTGCCGAGCAACACGACGATCAACCCCCAGACGGCCAGCACGCCGAGCACCAGCGAGCGCCTGCTCCGCGTCAGGCGCTCGCTCTCGGCGAACGATCGCGCCGGCGAGACCTCGGCGAAGAGCACCAGCGGCAGTGCGAGCGACCAGGCGAGGAGGCGGCGCACGATGAGCGCCGACATCATCAGCAGGAAGATCCCGATAATCACGCCCGCGATCCAGAACGTCGGGGGACGCATCGAGAGGTAGTAATTGATATCGTGATCCGTGATCAACAGCCAGGCCGTCGCCGCCGCAATCGCCAAAAAAGGCGCCATCAGCAAGAGCAGGCGCACGACCAGTCGCAGCGCGAAATCCAGAATCCTCACCGCGCGACCCGCCGCAAACCGGAGCGCGTCGATTGCCGGTCTTTCACGCCCGACACCGGATTCAACCCCGGCGACGACGAACATCAGCGAGGCCTGCGCGAGTGCGCCGATCGCCACGAGGACGGCCGCCACCAGGATCAGGGAGGCCATCCCGAACGGGGTGAGCAGAAAGAAGGCGATGTCCTGATCCGCCAGCACCTCGGCCCCGGACAGTCGGATCAGCAGGTGCGCAAGGATCCCGGGCAAAGGCGCGAGCAGGACGACGCCGAGGGCGACGTAGAGCAGATTCACGGCGAGCATCGTCCGCCAAGCCGATCTCAGATGCCGCAACATCGCGGCCCAGACGGCAAAGACCTCATGCAGCATGATCACAATCCTCCAGTGCCCGACGGGGCGCACGCGCGGCGCGGATGGCCCTCAACCGATGACCCCCAGCAGCGCCCGCCCGACGCCGGCCAGGCTCTCGCCCGCGATCAGCCCGGATGCGGCCGCGATCGAGAAGCGCTGCGCCAGGTTCGGATTCCAGCGCTGCACCGCCGAGGCGATCAGGCTGCCGAAGAACATGGTGATCGACAAAGATGCGGGAATCACCATTGCAAGCCCCAGGGCGGGCATGCTCGGTAGCCAGGCGGCACCGCGTCGATGCTCCACCACCGACGCGGCGATCCCGACAGCCCCGGCGATCGCGACCGCCCAAAGCGCGCTCGCGGGGACGGAGCCGAGTCCATGGCCCAGGGTCTCCGCTACGACCTTCCAGGTCGCGACCGCCGGGGCCGGCCACTCTTCGGTGATCAGCATCCCCGCCGGATCCGGGACCAGCCGCAGATAGACCAGACTGCCGACGAGGCTTCCGGTCAGGATACCGAAGAACTGGGCCACGACCTGCAGCTGCGGCGGGGCGTTGATAGCATGCCCCGCCTTAAAATCATTGAGCAGATCGGCGCTCTGTCCAGCCGCGCCGCCCGCGACGTTGGCACCGATGAGGTTGGCCGTCATCTCCCCCGGTGCAATCATCCCGGTGCCGAGTTGCGAGACCTTGCCGATCGCGCCGATGGGCGGAATGCCGGTTTCTCCGACGACCCGCGAGGCGACCATCGCCAGCAGGAAGGCGATCGGCACCGCCAGCACGGCGATGCCCAAGCCGATATCGAAGATCGCCGTTTGCGCAATGACCACCAGCGCGCTCGCCACTGCCAGGCCGATGAGGCGCGCCGCACGGCAACCATCGGCCTCGCCCGCGGTGGCGACCGAAGCCACGCGGCGCCGCGAGGCAATGCCGTCCAACAAAAACCGAGTCAACGCGGAAGCGACCATCAGCGCGACACCCGGCCACAAGAGCCACTCGACCATGGTGGGGAACCAACTCGCGTCCGGGTGCAGCTCGCCCGGCGTCACGAACCCTGCGTGCAAGCCCAAAGGTCCCAGTACGCCCCAGGAGAGGAGCGCGCCGATCAACAACGAGACCCCGGCGCGGAATCCGATAATGGCGCCGAACCCGGTCAGCATGAGTGAAGGATCGAGCGTAAAGGTGAGGTTCTTCGCACTGATCCCGGCATAGCCGGAAAGCGCGCCGCCCGCCGGCAAGGTAAACCCGAGACTCGGGCGCGGCAGGCTGAACCAGCCCCCGTCGAGCCACTTCACCGTGCCCGCAACGAAGGTCGTCGCAAGCAGCAAGCGCAGTTTCAGCGCGGCCTCGCGCCCCTGATTGAAGATCTCCATCAGGGTCTCCGCGGTTGCCCGACCGGTCGGAAAGGCCAAGCCGGAGTGCAGGATCAAGGAGGCGCGAAGATACCAAGCAACCCAGATCCCCAGAAAGCTGACCGCAAACACCCACGCGACCAGCTGCCCCGGGGGAAGATTCGACCCCGAGAGCATTGCCAGCGCGGGGATCGGCGCAACCAGGCCGCCGGAGATGATGTTCGCCGAGGAGGAGGTCGTCGTCTGGGCGATGTTGCCCTCGCCGGCACCCAACGCCCGAGCGAGGCCGAGTCGGGCCAGGAGGGCCCAGAATCCCGAAGCGATCAAGAGGGCGATGATCGAGACGTTGAACGACCAACCGATCTTCAGCCCCGAGTAGATGTTGCAGGGCGTCAGCAGGATCCCGAGCAGCATACCGGTTACGAGGGCGCGGACGGTCAGATGGCGACTGGTCGCGGACGCGACTCCCGCGAGGTCGCTCGGCATCGACACCCGTCCGTTTTCAGCCCGCATTTGATGTAAGCCATCCGACAACGGCGCCGTGCGGCCGGGGCTTGTGGAGCTCCAAGACCACATTGGTATCCGGGGCTTGCATGCTGGATTACCGCAGCGCCGAGGCCTGCCGGCGGCAAGCCTTGCCTCGTTCCGGCATCAACAGGTCGTTTCGGGCAGAATCGGCCAGCAGGAGCTGCTGCAGGGAGGGTCGGGCAGCCACCTGAAGGCGGCGCCACTCCTCGATGGGAATCTGCACGGCGGTTTCGGTACGCCGTCGCTTGACCACTTGGGGGCCATCGGTCACACAGGCATCCAGAAGCCCGCTGAAGCGGGCTTTTGCCTCCTGAACTGGCCAGATATCCATGAGCAGACTCCTGCAAGGCGACAAAAAACTCAATCGATAACGAGTTTATTAGCTCCCGCGGTAGGGGATCAAAACCAATCCGCTTCCCGGAAAAGTCGATACTCGTAGGTTCAATGGACGATCGGCGGCACAATTGGCGTCGACGGTCGGTTGTGCCTCGCGCGGCTCGGCATATCCGTTTCCCCAATTCGCCTGAGACCAGGGTGCCCACACAGCCATGACCAACCCCCGCCTCATCCTGCTGACCGCGTTCGCGATGATCCCGCTGGCGGCGAACTCCTGGCTCTGCCGGGCGGCCATGCGCGACACGGCCATCGACGCGGCCAGCTTCACCTCGATCCGATTGATCTCGGGCGCGCTGATGCTCTGGCTGCTGGTGTGGTTGACCGGCAAGGTACGCGCGGGTGCGGGCAATTGGCCTTCGGCGTTCGCCCTGTTCGGCTACGCGGCACTCTTCTCGTTCGCGTACCTGAGCTTGACCGCGGCGACCGGCGCACTGCTCCTGTTCGGTGCGGTCCAGGTGACCATGATCGCACTCGGACTCCGCGGCGGCGAACGACTCGACGGCATTCAGATCGTCGGTGTCGCGTTGGCCTTCGGCGGACTCGTCGGCCTGCTGTTGCCGGGGCTCTCTGCACCGCCATTGGGCGGCGCGCTGATGATGATCGGCGCCGGCATGGCCTGGGGCGTCTACTCGGTCCGCGGCAAGGGCGCGGGCGACCCGATCCGCGTCACGGCCGGCAACTTTCTGCTGACCGTGCCGATCACCGCGCTGTTGAGCCTGCTGGTGATCGCGGAGGTCTCGATCGATGCGATCGGCGCGGGGTATGCCGTCGCCTCCGGCGCCCTGACCTCCGCACTCGGCTATGCGCTCTGGTATCGGGTGCTGCCGATGTTGCGCGCGACGAGCGCGGCCACGGTTCAGCTCAGCGTGCCGGTGATCGTCGCGATCGGCGGTGTCGCTCTGCTCGGCGAGCCCATCACGCTGCGGCTCGTGCTGGCCTCGGCGGCGGTGCTTGGCGGGATCGCCTTGGTCATCCTGGAGCGCGATCGGATCGGTGGTCGTCGGTAGATACTTCTCCGTCGAGAGATCGGTCGAGACGCGGGGCGCCGAGGTGCGATCGGCCTCTTGCGCTGGCCTAACGGCCAGCGGGTCGAGTGCAACTCGACGATCCCGGGAGACCCTCGACGGGCGCCGGATCAGACGCCGAACCTTCCCGTGCGCCAAGCCTCCATGAGGGTCTCGTAGTCCTGGGTTTTGCCGATCCCTTCCTCGTCCGGCAAACGCGGTTTCGGGGCGCCCGGTCTGGCGAGCCAGACTGTCGGATCTTCGGGTGCCGACACCTGCGGCGCGCAGCGTTTGGACAGACCCAACGCCGCAATGCGCGCCAGGGTCTGGTCTTGGGCCTCGGCTAGATTGTCCATGGTCTGTTGCGGATCGGTCTTGCCCCGGACCGCGTCCCCGATGCGCGTCCACCACAGCTGCGCCAGCTTCGGATAGTCCGGAACGTTCAGTCCTGTCGGGGTCCAGGCCAGGTGTGCCGGGCTGCGGTAGAACTCCACCAGGCCGCCGAGGCGGGGGGCCGCCGCGGTCATGGCCTCGGAGGCGAGGTCGCTGCGGCGGATCGGGGTCAGCCCGACCAGGGTCTTTTTGAGCGACACCGTCTTGCAGACGCAGAATTGGGCGTACAGCCAGGCCGCCCGACGGCGATCGAGCGGCGTCGCGGCGGGCAGGGTCCAGGCGCCGCAGTCCTGGTAGCCGTGCTTCATGCCGGGCTCCCAATAGGCGCCGTGCGGCGAGGGCGCGACCCGCCACTTGGGCATTCCGTCGCTGTCCATCACGGCCGAGCCGGGTTTGACCAGATCGGGTGTGAAGGCGCTGTACCAAAAGACCTGCTGGGCGATATCGCCGCGTGCGGGCACCGGGCCGGCGTCCGTGAAGGTCATGTTCAGTGCCTCCGGGGGTGCAAAGGCGCGCAACCACTCCAGATACTTGCGCAGGGCGTAGACGGCGGCTGGACTGTTGGTCGCACCGCCGCGCGAGACGGAAGACCCGACCGGCCTGCAGTCCTCGACCCGGATGCCCCACTCGTCGACCGGCATGCCGTTGGGCAGACCCGGATCCCCGACCCCGGCCATCGCGAGCCAGGCGTCGGTGAAGCGCCAACCGAGCGAGGGGTCGACCTTGCCGTAGTCCATGTGCCCGTAGACGCGTCGCCCGTCGATCTCGCGAACCTGGTTCGTGAAGTAGTCGGCGATGTCCTCGTAGGCCTTCCAATTGAGCGGAACACCGAGCGGATAGCCGTACCGGGTCTCGAAACCACGTTTCAGTTCATCGCGCCGGAACCAGTCGTCGCGGAACCAATAGAGGTTCGCGAACTGCTGATCGGGTAATTGGTAGAGGACGCCGTCGGGACCTGTGGTGAAGGAGAGACCGATGAAGTCGTGCAGATCCAGTGTCGGTAGCGTGACCTCGGCGCCCTCGCCGGCCATCCACTCGGACAGCGGCACGACGGCGTTGCTGCGAAAATGCGTGCCGATGAAGTCCGAGTCGTTGACATAAGCGTCGTAGAGGTTGCGCCCGGTCCGGGTCTGACGCTGGATGCGCTCGACGAGCTCGCCCTCGTGGATCAGGTCGTGCTGGACGCGGATGCCCGTGATCTCGTGGAAGGCCCGAGCGAGGATGCGTTGCTCGTAGACATGGGTCGGGATGGTCTCGGAGACGACATGGATGCGCTGCCCCCGGAAGGGTGCCGCCGCACGGATGAAGAACTGCATCTCGGCCATCTGCGCGTCGGGGTCCAGGGTCGAGGGCGTGAGCTCGCTCGTCAGCCAACGACGCGCCGCAGCGGTGCGCACCGGATCGGTGTCGGCGGGCGGTCGGACTGACTGTTGGGGCGCCCGTTCGACCGACAGCTCGGCCGCGCGAAGACCGGTCAGGGCCGAGCCGCCGAGCAGGGCGGCGGCAGCCCCGAGGAATCGGCGCCGGCCCGGTCGGATGGGTTGATCTCGAATGCGTCGACTCATCGAATATCCCCCATCGGCTTAACTCCCTCGGGCGCGGGCCTCACCGAAACTGCACGCTGGTCGGGTCTTGCAGCGCGAGGTACAGAAGACCGGCCAGCCCGGCGCCGATCAGCGGGCCGACCACCGGGACCCAGGCATAGCCCCAATCGCTGTCGCGCTTACCGCCCGGCATGGGCAGCAGCGCATGGACGATCCGAGGCCCGAGATCACGCGCCGGGTTGATCGCATAGCCGGTGGTACCGCCGAGGCTCAGACCGATGGCCAGGACAAGCAAGCCGACCGGCAAGGCATCCAGAGCACCCAGACCGAAGACCGATACGGCGAGAAAAAGCACCGCGAGCACCAAGACGAAGGAGCCGATGGTCTCGGAGAAGAGGTTCGACGGTGCGTTGCGCACGGCCGGAGCCGTGCAGAAACAGGCGAGCTTGAGGTCCGGATTCTCCGTGCGGGCGAAGTGCGGCCAGTAGGTCAGCCAGACCAGCACGGCACCGATCATAGCCCCGATGAATTGCGCCACAACGTAAGCCGGAACCTGGCCCCATTCGAACTTGCCGGCGACCGCAAGGCCGACCGACACCGCCGGATTTAGGTGGGCGCCGCTGAATGCGGCAACCGTGAACACGGCCACGAACACGGCCATGCCCCAACCCCAGGTGATCACGATCCAACCCGCACCTTGGCCCTTCGTCTCGCTCAGCAGGACATTCGCCACGACACCGTTGCCGAGCAGGACCAGCAGTGCGGTGCCGATAAGCTCTCCGAAGAATGGGGTCATGGCCGTTGCCCTCGGGTGGTGTTGTCGTCGCGGAATCTGCTTGGAGTCGGGCTCGAAGTCGGGCTCGGAGTCAGGCTCGGCGCACCGGCGTGGAGGCCGGACTCAGAGTCAGGCGGCGTCCGACTCCAGGTGGAGGGACTGCGCGCGCGTGACGGCTCGAGACTCGCCGAAATACTCCGCGTATCGCGCCTGTGCGGTCTCACCGAAGAGGATCTCGCAAGCCTCCATCAGGCCCTCGGCCTCTTGGATCTGCCGGCGCTGCACCACCAGGGCGATCTTGGAGCGACGGCGCAGGAAATCCTCGAGCGTGACGATCATCTCCTGACGCTTGGCGAGCTGGATCTCGCAGCGCAGATAATCCGTCCCCTTGATCAAGACCTCGGCCCGGCGCGGATCCTCGCGGATCTGGGCGAGCAGCTCGAACGCCTGCTGATCGTAGCGCCGCCACAGCCGACTGGAGAGCGGCTCGATCGACTCGGCCGAGGTGTAGCTGTCCAGATTCATCAGGCGCGCCTGGTGCATGTACTCCTCGTAGACCGAGCGGTGCGGCTCGCCGTACCAGCGGTACCCGGCATGCGGCAGGTCGATGCCGAGCCCCGCGACGATCCGCGCGACCTCGTTGCCGACATTGACGCAGTCGGTGAGCTTGCCGCCGAAGATGGAGAGATGCGCATGCGCGCGGTCGACGTCGATCTCGTGTTTGCGCGAGAGTTGCATCCAGTCGCGCCCGCCAGCGTCGCTGCCTTGGCGCTTCACCACCAACGGCCGCACCCCGCAGCGCTCGGCGATGATGTCCTCGCGCGTCAGCGGTGCGGCCAACGCCACCCGCTTGTTGATGTTCTCCAGCACGAAGTCGCGATCCGCGTCGGTGACCTCGGTCTCGGGTGTGTCGACCCGGTTGTCGGTGGTGCCGATGCAGGTGCGCACGCCCATCGGGATGACGAAGAACAGCCGTCCGTCATCGGCGAAAAAGGTCAGGATCCGCTGATGGGGCGTGATCCGCGGCACGATCAGATGGATGCCTTTGGAGAACAGGTGCTGATGCTCGGTCTGTTCCCCGGTGACGTGATTGTGGTCGTCGACGAAGGGGCCGGCGGCGTTGATCAGGACCTTGGAGCGGATCTCGAAGGTCTCGCCCGTCTGAGTATCGCGCGCACGGGTGATCCAGAGCTCCCCGTCGCGCCGTGCACCGAGCGATTCGACATAGTTTGCCGCGATGCAGCCGCGATCCATCGCCGAGCGCACGAACTGGAAGACGAAGCGCGAGTCGTTGTCGTGCAGATAGGCGTCGGAGTATTCGAATCCGCCGGCAGCCTTGTCGGTCTTCACCACCGGCTCCTCGCGGTGGATGCGGTCCTTGGTGAGGAAGCGCGGGATCCGGGTGAAGCCGTTGCCGAACAGCCAGTAGACCCAGGTGCCGAGCCACAGAAAGAAGGGCGAGAAGCGAAACCCGCGGTCGATCGTCGCGAAGAAGCGGATCTCTTTCACCCGGCTCGGGTAGCTGCGGATCAGCTCGTTGCGGCTCAGGCACAGCTTGCGCACGAGCAGGTAATCGCCGCTTTCAAGATATTTGATACCGCCCCAGGCAAGGTTGGACGATTGCTGACTGGTGAAGCCCGCAAAATCCCGCTTGTCGATCAGCGCCACTTGGGCGCCCTTGCCCGACAGTGCGGCGGCGGACACCGCCCCGTTGATCCCGCCGCCGATGATCAGCGCGTCATAGACGACACCTTCCCGCAGCTTGGCGATGTTGCTCTCGCGCAGAGTCATATGACTGCTCCTCCGGAGTCAGGAACGATTCAAAATCAGCACGAACAGGTCGATTGGGCAAAGCGTGGCGTGCCCAACCTACGCCGGCATCACGGGGAGCGTTGGGCACGCCACGCTTTGCCCAACCGACGACCTGCTCCGTGGGATGAATCGCGTCAGGTCTCGTCCGAGCGCCCGCGGCCGGATCAATCGTCGTCGAGCGCCCACCCCTTGGAAAGCTCGACGGCCTTGTGCCAGCGCTTGAACAAGCGCTCGCGCTTGGCTGCGTCGAAGCGCGGGTGATAGCGCACATCCAGCGCCCATTTCTCGGCGATTTCCTCGCGGCTCTCCCAGAAGCCGACGGCGAGACCGGCGAGATAGGCCGCGCCGAGCGCCGTGGTCTCGGTGATTCGCGGGACCTCGACATTGACGCCCAAGATATCGGCCTGAAACTGCATCAGGACGCTGTTGACCGCAGCACCGCCGTCGCAGCGCAGCTCCTTGAGCCGAATGCCGGAGTCGCGCTCCATCGCCTCGATGACGTCGCGCGTTTGATAGGCCATGCTCTCGAGCACCGCACGCGCGACATGGCCGCGTGTCGTGCCCCGCGTGATCCCGATCAGCAGGCCGCGGGCATAGGGATCCCAGTGCGGGGCACCGAGACCTACCAGGGCCGGCACGAAATAGACCCCCTCGTTCTCCGGTACCGATCGCGCCAGTTCGCGCGTCTCGGAAGCATGACCAATCATGCCGAGCCCGTCGCGCAGCCACTGTACCGCGGAACCGGTGACGAAGATCGCGCCCTCGAGCGCGTATTCCACCGGCTCGTCCCCCACACCCCAGGCAATCGTCGTGAGCAGTCGCTCGTCGCTCGTCACCGCCTCGGTACCGGTATGCATCAGCACGAAGGAACCGGTTCCGTAGGTGTTCTTCGCCATCCCCGAGCTATGGCAAGCTTGACCGAACAAGGCCGCCTGCTGATCCCCGGCGATACCGGCGACCGGGATGCCGCGGGTGCCGAAGAACATCTGCGGATCGGTCTCGCCGTAGATCTGCGAGGAGGGGCGCACCTCGGGCAGCATGGCGGCCGGGATCTCGAGCAGGTCCAGCAGCTCCGCGTCCCACTGCAGGTCGCGGATGTTGTAGAGCATGGTGCGTGATGCGTTGGAATAGTCGGTGATATGCACCCGGCAACCCGTTAGCCGGTACACCAGCCAGGAGTCGATGGTGCCGAAACAGATCTCGCCGCGCTCGGCCCGCTCACGCAGCCCCGGTTGGTTGTCCAGAATCCACTTCAGCTTGGTGCCGGAGAAGTAGGGATCGATGACCAAGCCGGTCTTGGCACGGACCATCTCCTCCAAACCGCGTGACTTGAGCTCGTCGCAATAGCGTGCGGTCCGCCGATCCTGCCAGACGATGGCGCGCCCGACCGGACGACCCGAGTCGCGCTCCCACACGACCGTTGTCTCGCGTTGGTTGGTGATGCCGATGGCACGGATCTCGTCGGGCGCAACGCCGCCGCCGGCCCGCAACGCCTCTGCGATCACCTTCATCGTGATCAGCACGATCTCTTCGGCGTCGTGCTCGACCCATCCGGGCTTGGGATAATGTTGGGTGAACTCGGAATAGGCACGCGCACGGACCGACCCGGCGTGATCGAAGATCAATGCCGTCGTACCCGTGGTGCCCTCATCGATGGAGAGGATATAGCCACTGTTCATCTCTCGACGCTCGCCTCCAGTGGTGGTGTGACGTCTGCACATCCCTGTAATCGTTTGCTCTTTGAGGCCGCTGACGCGGCCGTTCGATCGTGTCGGGCCGGATCCAGGCCAATTGCGGTTCGGAGTTTTCCCGAACGACCTCGGACTGAACGAGGCCGATCATCCTACCGTACCGCCTGGTATTTGCGTTCGTTTGAGTGTAGTACGTGCGGAGGCACGTCGCTTGCCAGCGGGCCCATGAGCAGCCAACCTAAAGCCTGTCTTTTCCTGAGCGAGGACATTCGGTGTTTAAACAAGCCAAGTACACGCAGGATCGGGATGTTGTCGAGGGAAGCAGGACCAAACGCGCAGGCCCCGGCCGTGCGAGAACGGCGCCTTCCGCGAGCACCGTCGCTTCCCTACGCTGGTGCTCGACGCTGCTTGCCGCCCTCGTGCTGAGCGGCTGTGCGACGCTGTATGACTCGCATCTATTCGTCGAGGAACCGGAGCGTGCCGATCGTTTCGTCCTACCGGACGAGGAGACCGACGTTGTCGGGGACGTCCGGGTCGTGGTCGCCCGGCACGAGGACACGCTCCCGGATTTCGCGCGTCGCTACGGGTTGGGACACGACGAGATCGTCGCGGCGAACCCCGGCGTCGACCCCTGGCTCCCGGGAGACGGAACGCGCGTGGTCCTTCCGACCCAATATGTTCTTCCGGACGCCCCGCGCGAAGGCGTGGTCGTGAACCTCGCGACACTAAGGCTGTTCTATTTTCCGAAGCGCGAGGAAGGTGAACCACAGGTTGTCGTCACCCACCCCATCGGCATCGGTCGGGAGGGTTGGCGAACACCTTTGGGACAGATGCGGATCATCCAGAAGACCGAAAATCCGACCTGGACCCCACCTGCATCCATCCGCCGGGAGCGCGCGCAGCGGGGCGAACAGCTTCCGGGCGTCGTCGCGGCAGGACCCGACAATCCGCTCGGCGCTCACGCGATGCGTCTGAGTCGGCCCCAGTATCTGCTCCACGGCACGAATAAACCCTTCGGCATCGGCATGCGCGTGAGCCACGGCTGCATACAGCTGTACCCGGAGGACATCGCCCGCCTGTTCGCAGAGGTTCCGATCGGGACCAAGGTCACGGTCGTGAACCAGCCCTATCTCGTCGGATCGCGCGGCGGCGAGGTCTACCTGGAGGCACACGCGCCCCTCGCCGAGGACAAGAAGCGCTGGAAAGGCAGTCTGAAACCGATGGAGAAAGCGATCGAGGCCGAGATCGCCGACGGCCCGGAGATTGTCGATTGGGAGAAGGCACAGGCAGTGGCTTTGGAGGCACGCGGCTTTCCGCTGCCGATCTCCCCCGGAAGCCCCGGTCTCGAGGATGTCGTCGCGCGCGCACGTCGCGTGCCCCGCATTCCGCCGTGGGCCGAGGTCGCGGGCGGAGAGACCTAAACCGCGCCGGCTCCAACGGTCGTTGGAGCCGGCGCGGCCAAGCGAATCCAACACACTACGCATACCGCACCGGGCGCGGTTTAGAAGCTCGGCCGCGAGGCTCTGGCACGTGAGCGCTCCCGCCGACCCTTATGTCTCGGGAACCCAGAGATTGACCGATGACACGTGAGGGGCGACCGTGCGGTGGATGATCCCGGCGACCTTCGCACCTTCTCGCGGCACGACGCCGCCCCAACGATCGAAGATACGTCAATACACCAGAGGCATCTCGAATCATGAACGCAAAGATCGTGACGGTACGCCCCGAAATTCCCACCGACACGCTCCAGCGGCTGCCCAACTTCGTGGGCATTTCCGAGGCCACGGCCGGCGCTGCGGGAATCTCCATGAACCTGGTGGTGATCCCGCCCGCAGGCGAGGCCGAGCCCCATCTGCACCTCGGCTTCGAAACCGCCATCTATCTCCTCAAGGGCCGCGTCGAGACACGCTACGGCGAGAACCTCCGGGAATCGGTGGTCAACAACGAAGGCGATTTCATCTTCATTCCGGCCGGTATACCCCACCAACCCAGAAATCTGAGCGACACTGAACCCGCGCTCGCCATCGTCGCGCGCAACAACGCCAACGAGCAGGAAACCGTTCAGCTCTATCACCCGGCCGGGAGCGAATCAGGCGGCCGGAACGCATGATTGCACACCAGGAGGAAACACATGCCGGGACGCTGCCAAGATTGCCTCGTGATTCTCGCCATTGCCGTGTGCGGATTCTCGCCTCCAATCGCAGCTGAAATACACAAGTGCACCGGCAAGGACGGGGAAATCTCCTTCAGCGACATCGCCTGCCCTCACGATGCAGTCGGGGAGACGCTGAACATTACCGGCAACCCGGCGAGCACCGCACCGGATCAAGGATCCGACCTGAGCCCAAATCCGACGGCGCAACCTCCGGCAACCCGGCTCGATCGGCAGCGAACGAGAGAGCCCGCCAAGGAGCAGCAGCCGCGGACAAACACCTCGCTCATTTACCAGAAATGGCTGATCGAAGAACGGAATGCGACGATCCGCGGGGCGATTCCGCCGGAGATCAACCGGCCTCGCGAAAAGACCCGGACGGTGATCAGCAAGGATTGAGCGAGTGCGGCGAACCGCGCGCCCTCATCTCCCTGCTGCGAAGGCTGGAGAACCCGCGGGCACTCGTCGGCAATAGAGTGGTGACACAAGGAGGATCGACCTAGACAGGCATCGCCTAAGTCTTTCTTTAATTTGGAGCTGGCGGACGGATTCGAACCGACGACCTGCTGATTACAAATCAGCTGCTCTACCAACTGAGCTACGCCAGCGATGCGGGATAGGCCTGTGTCCGAAGACCGGGCGGTTCGGGCATTCTACAGTCAAGCGCTACGGGCGCTCAATGCGCGTGGAGCTGATGGCCGAGATCCAAGCCGATCCGGTTGACCGTTCAGCTGTCGTCTGTGCAGCGGCGGGGAGACCGCGGTTTGGAGGATGGATTTCTTTGTGCTCTACACGGCGGCCTGCATCGCGGCCTTCCTCGGCTTGGGACGCGGCGGTTTGGAGGATGGGTTTCGCTGCGCTCTACCCATCCTACGCTCGGGGTGTTGTGGTCTGAGTCGCCTCGGCAGGGGTAACGGGCGCGGTCTCGGGTTTACTCGGCGCCCGTCTGGTCCTAGGCTCCGTGTTTTCCGAGGATGAGACAACGACTAGGGTCAACGTCATGAGCCTGATTCAACCGGCCCGGATCGACTTTGAAGATCCCGAGCTGTCCGCAACGCGGGCGGAGCTTGTCCGCGCGCTGCGGGCTTTTTTGCCGTCGGATGCGGTGCTCGAGCAGCAGGAGCAGGTGCAACCCTACGAGTGCGACGGCCTCTCGGCCTATCGGCAGTTGCCTTTGCTGGTGGTGCTGCCGCGCACGGTCGAGGAGGTGCAGCGCATCATGCGGCTATGTCACGCGCGGGATGTGCCGGTGGTGGCGCGCGGGGCCGGGACCGGGCTCTCCGGCGGGGCCTTGCCGCGTGGCGACGGGGTGTTGCTCAGCCTCGCGCGTTTCACCCGGATTCTCGACTTGGACCCGGTCGCGCGAACCGCACGGGTTGAGCCCGGGGTGCGCAATCTGGCGATCAGCGAGGCCGCGGCGCCTCACGGGCTTTATTACGCGCCGGACCCGTCGAGCCAGATCGCCTGCACCATCGGGGGCAATGTCGCGGAGAATTCGGGCGGGGTGCATTGCCTGAAGTACGGGCTGACGGTGCACAACGTCCTTGCGGTCAAGCTGGTGACGATCGAGGGCGAGCTGATCGAGCTCGGATCGAGCGGGCTCGATGCACCCGGCTATGACCTCTTGGCGCTCTTCATCGGCTCCGAGGGGATGCTCGGCGTGACGGTCGAGGTGACGGTCAAGCTGCTGCCCATGCCGGAGCGCGCCCAGGCCATCCTTGCGGCTTACGACGACGTGGAGAAGGCCGGCCAAGCGGTGGGCGACATCATCGCGGCCGGGATCATCCCGGCGGGGCTCGAGATGATGGACGGGCCGGCGATCCAGGCGGCGGAGGACTTCGTGCATGCCGGTTATCCGACGGACGCGGCAGCCATCCTCATCTGCGAGATCGACGGGACCAGTCAGGAGGTCTCCGAGGAGGTCATGCGGGTGCGCGATCTGCTCTTGGCCAGCGGCGCGACCGAGGTCCGGACCTCGCACGACGATGCCGAGCGGCTGATGTTCTGGAAGGGGCGCAAGGCCGCCTTCCCGGCGGTGGGCCGGATCTCGCCGGACTACTACTGCATGGACGGCACCATCCCGCGCCGCGCCCTGCCGGAAGTGCTGCGGCGCACGGCGGAGATGTCGCGCGAATACGGGCTGCGGGTCGCCAATGTCTTTCATGCCGGAGACGGCAACATGCACCCGCTGATCCTCTTCGATGCCAACAAGCCGGGCGAGCTGGAGCGGACCGAAGAGTTGGGCGGGCGCATCCTGGAGCTGTGTGTCGAGGTCGGCGGGACCATCACGGGCGAGCACGGGGTGGGGATCGAGAAGATCAATCAGATGTGCGTCCAGTTCAACCCCGAGGAGCTGCAGCAGTTCCACGCGGTCAAGGCGGCGTTCGATCCGAAGGGGTTGTTGAATCCGGGCAAGGGGGTGCCGACGCCGAGACGCTGCTCGGAGTATCGGCAACTTCCGGATCACTCGCATCGGCACCCGCACTGATGGCGAAGCCCGAACGTCTGATCAACGCCGACCCGGCCAGCGACGAGCTGGCACTCGACCGCGCCATCCGCCCGCGCAAGCTTGAGGATTATGTCGGGCAGCCGGTCGTGCGCGAGCAGATGGAGATCTTCATCGGCGCCGCGCGCGGCCGCGGCGAGGCGCTGGATCATGTGCTCATCTTCGGCCCGCCGGGGCTCGGCAAGACCACACTCGCACACATCATCGCGCACGAGATGCAGGTCAGTCTGCGTCAAACCTCCGGGCCCGTGCTCGAGAAGCCGGGTGACCGCGCGGCCATCCTGACCAATCTCGATGCGGGGGACGTGCTCTTCGTCGACGAGATCCATCGTCTGAGCCCGGTGGTCGAGGAGGTGCTCTATCCGGCGATGGAGGACTATCAGCTCGATATCATGATCGGCGACGGCCCGGCCGCGCGCTCCATCAAGCTGGATCTGCCGTTCTTTACCCTGGTCGGCGCGACCACGCGGGCCGGGCTCCTGACATCGCCGTTGCGCGATCGCTTCGGCATCGTGCAGCGTTTGGAGTTT
>NZ_JAABRP010000067.1 GCF_011390875.1 Thiocapsa sp. | reverse complement strand
GGTTCCGTCGATCGTCGGAGCTGGCGCGGCCAAGCCAATCGAACAAACTACGCATACCGCACTGGGCGCGGTTTAAAACCCCTCTCCCAACATCTGCGCAATGTCCATCATCCGATTCACATAGCCCCATTCGTTGTCGTACCAGGCCAACACCTTCACCTGCGTCTCGTCGATGACCATCGTCGACAGTGCATCAATGATCGACGACCGCGGATCATCCTTGTAGTCGACCGAGACCAGCGGACGCTCCTCGTAACCGAGGATACCCGCCAGCTCGCCTTCTGCAGCGGCCTTGAAATACCCGTTGACCTCCTCGACCGTCACAGCCCGCGCGGCCTCGAAGACAAAGTCGGTCAGCGAGGCGTTGAGCAAGGGCACACGCACGGCCAGACCGTTCAGCTTGCCCGTGAGCTCGGGAAAGATCTTGGTGATCGCCTTGGCCGAGCCGGTGCTGGTCGGAACGAGCGACTGACCGCAGGCGCGCGCGCGGCGAAGGTCCTTGTGTCCGAGATCGACGATCCGCTGGGTATTGGTGATGTCGTGGATGGTCGTCATGGTGCCGTGACGAATCCCGACCCGCTCGTGCATGACCTTCACGACCGGCGCCAAACAGTTGGTTGTGCAGGAAGCCGCCGTGACCAAATGGTGCTCGACCGGGTCGTAGCGATGCTGGTTGACGCCGTAAACGATGTTCAGGGCACCCTCGGTCGGTGCCGCGACCAAGACCTTCTTGACCCCTTGATCGAAATAGCCCTGAAGCGTTTCGGGTTTTTTGTGGTGTCTGCCGGTCGACTCGATGACGATGTCGCAATCCGACCAGTCGGTGTCGGCCAGCGCCGGGTTGCGACTGTAGGCGATCGACCGGTCGTCGATCCGGATTGTATCGCCCTCACCCGCGCAGTCAGGTCCCCAAACCCCGTGGACCGAGTCAAACTTCAGAAGATGCGCCGAGCCGGCGGCATCCGTCGCGATCTCGTTGATCCGGACACATTCGAGCCCGTCCCGACCTCGCGCCGCGCGCAGGCCCAGTCGCCCCATGCGGCCGAAGCCGTTGATCCCGATACGAACGCTCATCGTCCCTCCGCTTCCGATTGAACCTGTTCGACCTGCTCCAACGCGGGGAGCGGCGTGCGCCCGATCGCGTCGAGCTCGCGTTGCAGCTTGAGCCGATCCAAGGACGCGAGCGGCAGACTGAGAAAGATCTGGATGCGATTCTGAAGCGCGGCGAAGGCGTGGCGAAACGCCATCATGCGTGCGACCTCGTTGCCCTCGACCTCGGCAGGATCCGGCACGCCCCAATGGGCAGTCATCGGCTGTCCCGGCCAGACCGGGCACATCTCGGCCGCCGCGCGATCGCAGACCGTGAAGACGAAATCCATCACCGGGGCGCCCGGCTCGGCAAACTCAGCCCAGTCCTTGCTGCGCAGATCATCGGTCAGGTAGTTGTTCCGCCGAAGGACCTCGAGGGCCAGGGGATGCACCTCGCCCTTCGGATGACTGCCGGCGCTGTAGCCATTGAATTGGCCACGGCCGAATCGGTTGACGATGCACTCGCCGAAAATGCTGCGTGCCGAATTACCGGTGCACAGAAACAACACGTTGTAGGGTCTCTCGACCATGGGTCAGTCCTCGGTGGGATAAAACGTCGCCGAACAAGCGTCCGGCGATTGACCGCGATAGACGCGCGAGACTGCGAGGATGCACGAACCAACGCCGGGGACGCTCCATACGACACGCCCGGGTCAGGCGCAGCGGGGAACGCCCGGCCGGTTCGGCATCTGCGCCAGCACCCGATCGTCCTCCACGAAGGGCCGCTCGCCGCACACCGCGTCGAACGTCTCGCGCAGCACCGCGGCGACCCAATCCGGCAGCACCGGGCTCACGCGATAGAAGATCCACAAACCCTCGCGTCGATCCGTCACCAGACCCAACTCGCGCAGTTGCGCGAGATGTCTGGACACATGCGGCTGAACCGCCCCGATGGCATGCGTCAGCTCGCAGACACAGAGCTCCGGGTGGCGCGTCAGCAGGATCAGGCAACGCAGGCGCGTCTCGTGAGCCAGCGCGGCAAACAAATCGGTCGGTTGAATCGTCACGGCTGGAAACATACCCTAGAACGAATATTGAGCAAAATGAAGGTTTGATGACGGTTGCGGATCGCTCGGCTGTCGGGAGGATTCCGGCACGACGAGATCCTCGAAAGTAAGTTAGGGCGCCAACTGAAGTCGCCCTGACTACACCCTGGTCGTTCCTTCTCGGAGAATCGCCTAAACCGCGCCAGCTCCGACAGTCGTCGGGGCTGGCGCGGCCAAGCCATTCCAACAAATGACGCACACCGCACCGGGCGCGGTTTAAAACCCTTTGCCCGAGATCAATGCTGCGGGCGCAATCGTGCCGCTGTGCCGATAGGGCACGGGAAGACGCACACCGCCGGCATCCACGTAGGCGATTCCGCTGACCGTCCAGGCGAGTTTGTCCTTAGTGAGCAGCAGGCGAGGCAAGCTCGGCATCAAGCCCAGCAGGTTGCTGTTGACCTCCACGTCGACCTGCTCGGTCCCGCCCGCCGGGATCAGCCGTGCAAGCTCGCTCGAGCCCTCGGCGAGATCTTGACCTTCAACCACGACCCGGTAGCTCAGGCCCTTGATCGGAAGTGCGCGATCGTTGGGGTTCGTCACCCCCAGATTGACGAGAAAGGACTGACGATCGAGCCCCAGGAGCTTCGGCTGGGCCCCGAGCAGCGCGACCTCGGGCGCCGTCCAAGGCGCCGTCAGGCCGGCACAACCGGCGGCGAGGTACAGGAGAAGCAGGGCCGGGATGCCGAACAGGGCACGCCGGGGCAGACGAACGCAATGGGCCATGTATGTCGACTCCGAAAGGTAAACGGCCGTATCTTGCACCAACCCGTCGCATTCACGCGCGTTGAGATCCGGCGCCCGAGCCACCAAAATGGCCGGCACGTCGAAAAGACTCGGTTCGAGTACGGCATCCGCCACTCGGCACCGAAAAACAGCCAGGTCCCGGAGGACAATCATGAACAGTCAGGCCAGCGCATCGAGCGACGCCAAGATCCAAATGCGCTCGATCATCCAGCGCATCGCGACCGGTCCGGAGCTCTCCAAGGACATCTCCACGGAGGAGGCCCGCATCGGCATGGGCGCCATTCTGGACAACGCGGTCGACCCGGTACAGGCCGGCATCTTCCTGATCGCCCTGCGGATGAAGCGCGAGACCGACGAGGAACTCAAAGGCATCCTGGATGCGGTGCGCGAGGCCACGGGTCATGTCGTAGCGGATGTGGACGACGTGGTCGACATCGCGGATCCCTACGACGGTTACAACCGCTGCCTGCCGGCGTCCCCCTTCCTGATGCCCGTGCTCGCCGAGTGCGGTGTCCCGGCGATCAGTCACGGCGCGCATGCGGTCGGACCCAAGTTCGGCGTGACCCACCGACATATCCTGGACGCCGTCGGGGTGTCGGTCGACCTCTCGCCGGTCGAGGCGGCCGAGCGTCTGGCCGATCCGGCGCTGGGCTGGAGCTATGTCGACCAACGCGCCTTCTGCGCCCCGCTGCACAACCTGGTCGATCTGCGCTCCACCATCGTCAAGCGCCAGGCGATCACCACGGTCGAGGTCTTGGCCCGGCCGATCCACGGGCGCAAACACACCCATCTGGTCACCGGGTACGTTCACAAACCGTACCCTCGAATCTACGCCATGCTGGCCCGCCATGCCGGTTTTCATTCCGCACTTCTGATTCGCGGCGTCGAGGGCGGCGTCATCCCTTCGCTGCGCCAGAAGGGCACCTGTTTCAACTACCAGCAGATGTCGGAGGAGCAGTCCTTCGAGGTCGATCCGGCCGCGCTCGGGATCGCCCAGTCGGTGCGCGCCGTCCCCTTGCCGGAGGATCTGCCCCAGACCACCCGACCGGGCGACGAGATCGCCGTGGCGGTCGACGTGTTGGCCACCGCGCGGGCCGCGGCGCAGGCGGGAATCGCCGCCCTGGAAGGCGCCCAAGGTCCGACCTACGACAGCCTGGTGTTCGCGGGCGCGCTGATCCTTTGGCATCTCGGGCGCGAAGGCTCGCTGGAGGTCGCCGCGGATCGCATCCGCGACGTCCTGGATTCGGGGAAGGCCGCGAAACGGGTGCGTTGAGGAGATACCGATGGACAAACCCTATGTCGCCGTCGCCGGCACGGATGAGATCGCGCCCGGCAAATTTCTGAAGGTCGTCGTGGGCAGCCAGGCGTACATCGTCGCTAATGTCGACGGACGTTTTTATGCCGTCGAGGACAACTGCAGCCACGAGGACTATCCGCTCTCCTACGGCTGTCTCGACGGGGATCGGATCAAGTGCTCGCTGCACGGTAGCCGATTCAGTCTCGCAACCGGCGAGCCGATGGACGAGCCGGCGGACGAGCCGATTCGGACCTATCGGCTCGTGGTGGCGGACGGGCAGATCTGGATCGATCCGAGCTGAACCGCGTCAGGGGTGATTCGGGTGATGGCGAGGTGCTTTCACCCTCGCCGCTCATTTGAAAACTCGGTGGACGCGGTTCAGGAGATTGCGGGAATCGGGGACGATGAGACATCAGTCGAGCACGGAATCCAATCGTTGTCGTTGTCGTTTTCGATGACGCCAACGACAACCGAGTCGTTTTACTTATTCTTGAATCGTTCCTAAACCGCGCCGGGTACGCCGACTTCAGTCGGCACCTGGGTACGGGCGACTTCAGTCGCCCGAGCGCGCCCGCGCGGCGGACTGAAGTCCGCCTCCCCGGGTGCCGACTGAAGTCGGCGTACCCGGGTGGTCGCCGTCGGCGACCTGGACACTGCCGATGTGGCCGAAACGAATATCGAGGACGAGCTACATCCTGGCGCGACTTGGGCGGTCTTCGTCGAATTCGACCTCGATTCGGGGCTCGGGCATGCGCTCCTCGTGGCCGATGTCGAGTTCCTCGTCGATGTGCAGCCGGGGCTCGGTGCGGGTACGCGGCTTGATCGGGGTTGGAGTACTCGCCGTTGTTTGGCCCTTAGAGGGTGCCTGCGACGGACGGGCCGGGCGCTTCATGCGCCGCGGCTCGGGAACCTTGTTGCCGATGACGTCCGAGAGGTCACGCAGTGCATCGCGAGTATCCTGCACCGAGAGCTCCTCGGCACGGGGATGGACTCGGATCGTCTGCATGGCCGAAAAAACCTGCTCCTCGATCTCCACGACCGAATAGACATCGCTCTCGCGAAAGCGCACGAAAGGGAGCTTTGCCGCGGCGCAGATGCGGTCGAGCCTGTTCTTGGGCGGGCGTCTGGACAACCGCGAACGCGCCGCGAGATTGACCGCACAGGCGATGGCGCTCGACTCCCGGGTACAGATCACGAAATCGAAGACCTGCTCGACGAGGCGCTCGGCAGCGCGCTCGCGAGCACGCCGATCGAGCCGGCGCTCGACCTCGATGATGTCCGCCGCCCGGACCTTGGCGTAGATCCGATACTCTTGCCCGACGGCGCGCTCGAGCACCGCGGCGAATGCACGCTGCGGCGGCGAGAGGAGAAAGGCATCGACACGGTAGGGTAAGCGGTTGCGCTGCCTGAGTCGGCGCCACAGGCTGAACGCGAAAGCGACCGCCGCGAGTGCGCCCAGTCCGAGTAGAAAATAGAAATGCTGCATGATCCGTTCGACCTACATCGACCCGCCGAGCGCGGGATTCGTAGCCGGGAACGCGATCCCCCGACGATTGAGCCAAGCCCGATCCAGCGACCAGACGATCGAGCTCACATCGGGCTCGGCCAGCATCAGACCGATGGCGTGAAACTCCGTGCGCTGGAGCCGATCCCGAGCGGCGGCGAAGGCGGGATCGTCGGCAGGCTTGCCGGCCAGTGTCGGATCCATCGCGACCAGGGCGTCGTCCATCGGGACGTCCGCGTCGTAGGGGCGCGTCAGGGTCACGATGCCGTTCAAAAAAAGCAGCGCCTTGAAGTCGTACGGATACTCCGCAAGGACTGGATCTCGTTCCAAGACAGCGTTGAGCTGCCAGATGCGCGGGCCGAACGCCATCCCGCCCCAAGGCAGCAGCGACAGGATCAACAGCACAACCAACACACCCGAGCCGATGACGGCGTTTCGCGTAAAGCGATCCATAGTGGAACCTCGATCCGGAACAACGGTTAGCCGTCGCGGGCGGGCTCAGGGTTGAATCCGAGCCACAGCCAGCCGCCGACGAGAAGCAACAGGATACCGGCCAGCACGAACCGGTACCAACCCGGATAACGCACCGCGCTCAAACGATAAACGGCCCCGGCACTGACCATCAGGCCATCCCCGGCTACCGGGAGGATCCAGCTCACGCCCGTCTCCGGCGCCTCCCAGAGTGCATCGAACGATCGCAGCGGGCTGGCGACCGAGAGACCTTCGCGCGTCTCGGCAAGATCAAGGGCGGACAAGCCGTCATCCGTGCCGATCCACAGCCGCTGCAGGCCGCGCCCCTCCGGCGGCGCAAGATAGAGTGCGAGGACGCGGCGCTCGCGCGGGAACTGAGCCAACGCCTCCCAGGTCTCGCCCGGTACGCTCTGCCGATAGAGACCCCGATCCGTCCCGAGGAGGAGCATGCCTCCTTCGGTCACGGCGAAACAAAGTGCCTTCACGCCATCGGGAAGCCCGCGGCTGTTCGCTGCCCAGGGCGACAAGAGCGTTTCGATCGAGGCGGAGTAGACCCCCTCGCCGATCGTTGCGGCGTGCAGATGGACACGCCCCTCGCGCCCCTGCTCGGCCAGCCGATACAGCGGCACGCCCGAGAGCGGGCGGTGCCAGGTGTCGTCGGCATGCACCCACAGCCCCTGGGGTGTCGCCGCCAAGAGTCCCGCCTCGGTCTCCAGGACATCGCTGACCCGCGGGTTGCCGGGCGGCGGCGCAAGGCCGGTCGTGGACAGAAGTCCGGTCGCCGTGCCGACCGCACGGCGACTCGGCTCACCGCGCATTGCCAGCACCAGACGACCCTCGAGCCCTGCGTCCTCCTGCTCCCAGCCGGCGCCGTCGAAGCGCCAGATCTCGCCGGCTTGGGTGGCGGCAAGGATGGTCCCGTCATCGCCCGGCGCGAGGACCGTCACATGCGTCTCCAAGGGCAGATTCTCGCGGATCAAGCGCTCGCCGCCCGGCAGCAGGAATCCAAGCGCGATCAGGACGAGCCCGATCGCGATCGGCGCGGCCACCGCGATTCGACGTAGGGTCATTTCGATCTCCGATTGATGCGCCTGACAGGACCGAGCGCCCCCGTCCCGGTGATCCTCCACAGGGGAAAAAAGGCCGCGGAGCGTTCAGCGTCGGTTCAGCTTGGATCTGCAACCATACTCGTGACCCAATCGACCGACGAGGAGAATCGAGTATGTTCAATCGCAAGTCTGCATTGTCGATCGCTCCGGCCTTCGCGCTGATCATGGCGGCGACCCCAGCGACGGCGGACCAAATGAGCTCCCGCGCTGCCGTCGGCGGCGGTCTCGGCGCTGCGCTCGGGGCCTTTGTCGGCGGAGAGCTCGGCGGTCGCAACGCAGCCATCATCGGCAGCGGACTAGCCGGTGCCGTCGCGACGGCGATCGCCACCGACGGCTACGACAGGCCGGTCTATTCCGAGAGCCGCGGAGCATCCTATCCCTGCCCTCCCGGCCTTTGGAAGCAGGGGCGCTGCAGGGATGAGTATACCTATGGCGATTGATCCGACCTTTCCGGTCGGGCAGAGGGAAAACAGCCGTGAATACGGCTCGGTCCCGCTCGCTTCCGAGCAGCCGGGCCCGTCGCCGACCCCGCTTGGATCCGGTGCTAAACCGCGTCCGGAGCGAGATGCGTCGTTTTCATTTTGCGTTCGGCTTCGGAGATGTCCTCGACCCCGGTGAGACGCGGTTTAGAATCTAATATTTTTTAAGACTTTAAACCGCGCCAGATCCAACGTCGTCAAGTCTGCCGGGGCCGATTCCATCCAAAAACATCACGCACCGCGACGGGCGCGGTTTAAAGCAAGAACAAGGTCGCCAGGCCGAGAAAGATGAAAAACCCCCCCGAGTCGGTCAAGGCGGTGATCAACACGGAGCTGCCGAGCGCCGGATCGCGACCCAGCCGCTGGCGGATCAAAGGAATCACCACCCCGGCGGTCGCCGCGAGGAGCAGATTGAGCATCATGGCCGCGGTCATGACCAGTCCCAGCTCGTAATTGCCGTAGAGCAGCCAAGCCGCCACACCGACGACCCCGCCCCAGACGATGCCGTTGATCAAGGCCACGGCAAGCTCCTTGCGCAGCAGCCGCCACACCGCGGACGGCTGAACCTGTCCCATTGCGATCGCGCGCACGATCATGGTGATGGTCTGGTTGCCCGCATTGCCGCCGATGCCCGCGACGATCGGCATGAGTGCGGCGAGCGCCACCAGCTTTTCGATCGAGCCCTCGAACAAATCGATGACCCGCGAGGCGATGAAGGCCGTCACCAGGTTGACGGCGAGCCAGGCCCAGCGGTTCTTCACCGAGCGGATCACGGGCGCGAAGATGTCCTCCTCCTCGCGCAGCCCGGCATTGCTGAGGATCTCGGCCTCGGATTCCTCGCGAATGTGGTCGACCATGTCGGCCACGGTCAGACGACCGATCACGCATGTCTCGCTGTCCAGCACGGGGGCCGAGACCAGATCGTAGCGCTCGAAGGCGTTGGCGGCCGAGTCCGCGCTGTCGTCCGGAGAAAAGCTCACGATCGATTTGGACTGCATGACCGTCGAGACTTCGGTCTCGGGGTCGTTGATGAGCAGCGACTCGAGGGTCAGGACCCCGCGCAGACGCTCCTCGCGGTCGATCACGAAGATCTTGTCGGTATGATCCGGCAGCGTATCGAACCGGCGCAGATACCGCAGGACCACTTCCAGCGTGACGTCCTCGCGCACCGTCACCATGTCGAAGTCCATCAGGGCGCCGACCGTCCCCTCGGGATAGGACATGGCCGCACGGACCTGCTCCTGCTCCTCCTGATCGAGCGAGGCCAGGACGTCCTGCATGATCTCGGGCGGCAGATCGGGGGCCAGATCCGCAAGCTCGTCGGCGTCCAGGGTCTCGGCGGCGGCCTTGATCTCGTCGGCGTCCATGGTCCCGAGCAAGGTGGCCCGCACCGCGTCGGAGACCTCGAGCAGGATGTCGCCGTCCTTCTCGACCTTGACGAGATCCCACACGAACAACCTATCTTCGACCGGCAGGGCTTCGAGGATGCAGGCGATATCCGCCGGATGCAGACGATCGAGCTTACGACGCAGCCGACCCAGGTTCTGTCTGTGGGTGATGTTCTCCACCAACTCCTGGTGCGGCATCCTCTGGCGATGCACCAGGGTGTCGACCAGCCGCAGGCGCGCCAACAGCCGCTCGACATCGCGCAGGTGGCGATGCATGGCGTCGGTGTCGCGTGCCTTGGGTTGAGTCATTGGAACAGCGCCGGGGTCGGGGTTGATGACGTCGGGATCGACTGAGACGGAGAGCTGCGCACTTTACGTAATTCGCGGGCCTGTTGCGAGCCCGCGGGGAAGGACACGGCGCCATTACAGACTCTCTAAGAAAGGGTTCTCCAAGGGATTAAACGAGTCCATCGACGCGTTTACCCCAGTTGTCGTTGTTGTCGTTGCTCTACTTGTTTTCGACCCGTTAAAGAGGCCACGACCCGGGAGCGGAGCGGCGATCAGCGACGCACGAAGAAAGGATTGCCCAGATAGCTCAAGACCGCACCCTCCGGGATGATGCGCTCGATGCGAATCCCGTCGCGGGTCTCCTCGCCCTCGACATAGCGCAGCGCATTGATGAGAACGAAGCGCTTGGCGGCATCCTCGTCGTAGACATGCACGGTCATGAAGTAGGCGGGCAGCTGCGCCTGCTGCATGGGCGTGAGACGCAGTTTGGTGGGGTCGCCGCGGATGTCGGCCGGCTGGCGCTGCTCCAAAGGAGGCGGGATACCTTGCTCGCGACGAACCTGCTGCTTGAAGCTTTCGATGTCTTCGACCAGGTCGGACGGCACGGCCGCACGCTGCGGCCTGCGCCTTGGCTCGGGCGGCTCCGCATAGGCCGCCTGCTCGCTGTCCAACTGACGCTGCAGCTCCTGTTCCAGCCAGGGATCCGGCTCTGCCAGAAACAACGGTTCGTCGTCCGGGATCATTGCCGGGTCAGGCCCGGGCACCCCCGATGGACGCGGCGATGTCTGCGCCTGCGAGGACGCGGGCGAGGACGCGGGCGAGGACGCGGGCGAATAGGCGCCATCCGACGCGATCATCGGTACCGCATCCGCGAGCGTTTGCGTGGGGTCCGCGGCCGAGAGTGCAGGCGCCGATGTCGACATCGGCGTGGCGGCCGCTGCGGGCTCGGCCTCGGCTTGCACGGGTAACGGCACCGGCGAGGGGGTCCGCAGCACCGCGTAGAGTGCGATGACCACCGCCACCGCCGCCAAGCCGACGGCAAGCAAGCCCCAATGACTGGTCGGCACAGGTTCCTTGTCCTCGCTGAACATGCCGCTGGTGTCCAGCGTCGGGACGCGCCCGAGCTCGCGCTCCTGCTGAGACTTCTTCAACGCCTCCAGGATATAGCTCATGGCTCTGTGGGCTCCGTACTCGCCGACTCGGACACGTCGGATGTCCGCACCAGCCTGGGGACTCCGGGAAGATCGACGGCGTTGTGCAGCTGAATAAGTGTGCGCGGACCGGCGATCCCATCCGTCACCAAACCGCGTGACGCCTGGAACGCTCGGACCGAGCGCGTCAGCTCCGTATCGTAATAAGTGGAATCGCTGGCCGGAAGCCCCGACCCCGGTACCTTCGCCAAGAGCTCGCGCAACCAACGCACCGACTCCCCGGAGGTGCCCGGACCGATCAGCGCCGACCCGGTCGGCGGCGGCTGCCACACCAGGATATGATCGCCGGTCCAGACGGATTCCAGGCGATCGAGCGGCGCCGACTCGTTCCCGCCCGGCAGGGCAAGCGTACCCGACGGCCCATCGATCGAGCTTAGAACCAGAAAACGTGGAGCACCCCCCGCGTCGCGAACCCGCAGCAAGGCCGGACGATCGAAAAGACGCAGCTCCTCGAGGTCCCCCTGCCCGCGCTCGCACCTGAGTCCAAACGAGGCGACACGCGCGCAGGGGTCGCCGGCCGGGAGGTCGTTGACCTCGACACCCCAACGCAGCAACAGCAGGCGCAGGGCGTCGGATTCGGGCATGGCGATGCGTTCAAGCGTCTCGGCGATTGCATCCGGATCGAAGCGCGCAGGATCGATCTGCGGGAGCACGTCCACCGGTGCGCCGTCGAGCGGAGCGTCTCCGCCCGGAGCCGCCTCGCCGGAAGCCGCAACGCCGCCCGGGTCGGGCGGCGTTGCATCCGCAGCCCCGTCTGACGCCACGAGCAGTGACTCAGGCGATTGCGACACAGCCTCCTGCCCCGATCCTTCGCCACCCTCCGGACTCGGCGTCGACTCGGGACCCGGCCCGCCGGCCGAGAGGGAGCGCTCGCCCGGGAGCAGATCGGCCAGAAGGGCCGCGGCATCGTCGGACACCCAGGCATAACCGAGCCATCCGGCGATCATCGCGAGGACAAAGGCGGCAGCCGCGGCGAATCCGGTGCGCACCACCGGGCGAGGCGGCTTTTCGATCGACTCGCCCTGGACCTCGCGTGCCGCGCGCTTGACGATGGCCGGCGTCACCTGAGAGCTGCGCGTCACACAGGCACCGAGCAGCGCGCGATCGCACAGGATATTCACCAGGCGCGGGACCCCGCCGGAGCACGTGTAGATCCGTCGAATCGCCGCCGCGGTAAACAAGGGACGGTCCACACCGGCGACTGCAACCCGATGGCGGATATAGTCGCCGGTCTCCTCGCGCGTGAAGGGCCGTAGGTGGAAACGGGCAGTCACGCGCTGGTTGATCTGGCGCAGCGCATCGCGCTCGAGCAGACGACGCAGCTCGGGTTGGCCGATCAAGAAGATCTGCAGGAGCTTGTGTTTGCTGGTCTCCAGATTGGTGAGCAGACGCACCTGCTCCAAAACCTTCGGGCGCAGGCTCTGCGCTTCGTCGATGATGAGCACGGGTCGACGGCCCTTGCCGTGCGCCTCCAGCAGATAGACGTTGAGACGGTCGACCAATGCCTTCACCGAGCGCTCGCCCTCGGGAACCGGAATCCGAAACTCGTCGCAGAGATTGAGCAACAGTTCGTTGGCGGTGACCGCGGGATTGAGGATCAAGGCGACCTCGACCCCCTCCGGGAGCTGTTCCAGGAAGGCGCGACAGACGGTCGTCTTGCCCGTCCCCACCTCGCCGGTCAAGAGGACGAAGCCGCCGCTCTCCCCCGCCCCATAGAGAAGATGTGCGAGGGCCTCCTTATGCTGCTCGCTCAGGAACAGATAATGGGGATCCGGCGCAATGGAGAAGCTGGGCTCTTTAAGCCCGAAATACTTGGGATACACACTGGCTCTCGATGAGGTAATGGCGGTGGGCAAGGCGTCGCGCGCAGCCTGACCGATCGAGCGATACACCGGGGTATCGGCCGTGGGCTCGGGCCGAAGGGCAAGGCGATGATGGATCGACAGCCGTCGAGAAGGCCGACGGGAGGCCCGCCCGAGCACCCGTTGCCCAACCAATGCATTTTTGGGGGTTTATGTCGATCGCGCGAGGGTAGTCAGGCGGACAGGAGGCGTCAAGTTTATAGGCGTACGCGCGAAATGTTGCACTGCCCGGCGTTCGCCACCCGCCACCGCTCGGACGTCGCGCTGCCCGACCTCCGGGCTATGGCGGGACCGCGGGCACCTCCGGGAGCGTCAAGAGCGCCTTGAGCGGCAGATGATCCGAGGCACGGCGAGCCAAGTGCGTTCGATGCGCCTGGACGCCGAGAAGTCCGTCGGCCGGTCTGACCCAAACCCGGTCGAGCGCGAACAGGGGAAAGCGTCCGGGATAGGTGCGCGGGGCACGCCCGCAACCGTCCGTAAAGTGTCTGCGCAGCCAGCCCAGGGCCCCGCCCCAAAGCTGCCACTCGTTGAGATCGCCCAGCAGCGCGGAGAGATCGACAGAGGAGCCTTCGAAGAGCTCGAGGAGAAGGCGAACCTGCCGACGCCGCTCCCCGAGGCGAAGGCCAAGATGAGTGGCAACAACCTGAATCCGCCGTCCACCCCATTCGAGCTGCACGTCCAGGGCGCCGCGCGGTTCGCGGCGGGGCAGGCTCAGATCAATCCTGTTGATATGCGACACGGGCAGGCGCGTGAGCAAGGCGTTGCCGTAGTGGCGGTCGCCGCGCAACAAGGTGGGCCCCGCAATGGCGGCCATGTCGAGCCCATCGGCAAAGAAATCAAGTAGATCCCGACCCTCGACCGCATGATGCTCCACTTCCTGCAGCGCAATCAGATCCGCGCCGAGCTCCCTGAGCACCTTCAGCGTGCGGTGAGGATCGAAGCGCCCGTCGACCCCGATGCAGGCATGGATGTTGTACGTCGCAAGGCTTAAGCGCATGACAGGCCCGTGCATTCGTTGACGAAGAAGCCATCGCGTCCGAGAGCGGCTCGGGCCGACCCCAGATCGCGGTTCACTCCCCGTGGATTGCCGCGCCGCGCGACCTGTCGCCGGGTTTAAGCCTTCGCCGCGCTGACGACGGGTATGCTGTTCGGCCCCGGGGCCGGGTCGACCTGCGCCGACTGTGCGAGGTATGACGGGCGCGAAATCGCTTCATGCGTCCCTTCCGTCGCGATCATTGAACCGAACGAACAGACGCCGGGCCAGCAGGGTCAGCCCGACGATGAATGCCAGGACCAGGGCCACCGCCAGGAAGTACTTCAACTCTGCATCGCGCACCAAGGCGAGGATGCCTTCCGCGAACACGGACATGGCGGCCACCCCGGGCGTCATGCCGATCAGGGTGCCGATCACGTAGTCCCGCAGGCGGATGCGCGAGGCGCCGGCAAAGAGGTTGATCACGGTGAAGGGGGCAACGGGGATGATGCGTACCGCCACGACCGCGAGGATGCCGCGGCGGGCGAGCCGCTCGCTCAGTCGGTGGACGCTGCCCCCGGACAGGCGCTCCACCGAAGCGCGCCCCAGATACTGCCCGATGCCGTAGGTGGCCAAGGCCGCCGCCATCGAGCCCGCCATCGCCAAGAGGGCACCGAGCGCCGGCCCGTAGACCAGCGCGGCCACCAAGATCAGCAAAGTCACCGGGATCGCCAACAGGCTCCCGCCCACGAACCCCGCCACCGTCAGCACGGGACCCCAGGGGCCGTGGAGTGCGCCCGTCAGGGTATCGGCCAAGACGCGCGGCTCCAGCCAATCCCCCAGCGGCGTCCAGCGCCAAGCAGCGGCCAGGGTCAGCACCAAGAGCACCAGCCCGACGCCCAGCCAGAGCCGGCGGCGCGCCGGGACCAGAGAGCGCGCGCCCATCACCGCGTCGCCGAGGTCCGCCGCATTCAGCGGGCGGTCCGGGTCGATGAGTTGATCCGCGGGGAGTTGCCGCTCCCATTCCGGGTCCACGTCACCGATCAGCGGGGCCAGGGTCCGAGCGTCGCTGCGCAGGGACTCGACGGCCGCGATCAGGCCGGCCTCGCGGTCCTCCGCGTCAGCCACTGCACCCGAGTCCACGCCCAGGAACATCGCGAGCAGCCGTCGGCGCAACCCGGCAATGGCGGCACGACTGCCTTCGTCCCGAGCCTCGACGCAAAGATCGCACTCCGTATCCAGGCCCATGGACCGATTGCTCAGATTGGCCGAGCCTACTCGCAGCAGGCGATCGTCCACGATCGTCAGCTTCGCGTGGACCATGAGACAGCCCGAATCCAGCCCCGGCACGACGGGATAGTAGACTCGCAGTCGCCCGTGGCGGTCGGCCTCCCGCAGGGGTGCGAGACGCCGAGCGCGCAGCACGTCCATGGTGTGCTGCTCCAGCCAGCCGCCGGTCTCTCGCGGCAGCACGATCACCACATCGGGACCCGTACGCCGACGCAGTCGTGCGGCCAGGGCATCGCACACGAAGGCCGAGGACAGGTATTGATTCTCCAGGTAGATGAAACGCTCGGCCGTGTCGATCATGTCTCCGTAGAGCCGCTCGACCTCCCGCACCTCCTCCTGCGCTTCGTAGGTCGGTAGGGTGCGGGCAATGGCGCAGTCGTGCGCCGAGAGCAAGGGGACCACCTCATCGGGCCAGGGGTCCGACCCGGTCTGCGCCGCAGGTTCGAGGGTATCGCCCGTGGCTTGTCGCCACCGCTGCAGGCAGAGCGTCTCGAGGTCGGCCGCGGCCGCGCCGTCTACAAGCATCTGTACGTCATGGAATGGCGGATAAGCCTCACCCCGGGTATCCACCCTCCGGGGCTCCTCGGCGCGGTGCTCGCTCGTGTCCCAACGCCACTTGCTGAGGTCGAATCCCCCGGAGAAGGCGATCGCCCCGTCCACCACCACCAGCTTCTGGTGGTGACTCGCGGCCAGCGGGTGTTCGTCGTCCTGAACGAAGTGCAGTCGCGGGTGCTTGTCCCAAGGGGTGTCGCCGAAGAAGAGAGGCTCGCGCTCCAAAGCGTAGATCGCGGCGAAATTCCACAGGAGGATATGAACTTCAAGCTCCGGTCGGCGCGCCAGGAGGGCGAGGATGAGTTCCCCCAAGCGGGTGGGCAGCCCATCCCCCGGATCCTCCCTCACCAGCTCCAACTGGCTGTGGATGTCCCAGGCAAGGATGAAGACCCGCCGCTGCGCCGCAATGAGGGCCGTACGGACTGCCGAAAAATAGGCTTCGCCGTCCACCACAACGGCGACGCGCTCGGCCCGCGCGATCCGCCAGCAATTGCGCCCTTCTTTGAACCTGAAACGCCTCATCACCCCGTTCCCTACCCGAAACAACACTTAAGTGTCGGCGGAAACGCCCGCCGCACCTGCTCGGGCGTCGGACCCTGCGGCCGGTCGTCCGGGTAGGCCAGCCCCTCCAGGAGACGAGACGCACCCGAACGACCTCCGCAATCCGGGTTGTTTCCGGCGCGCGGCCCTCGCCGCTGGCAAGCACCAACCCCGAATAGCCGACCGTCCCGACGATGTCCTCGATTATGAGGTCAATCACTCGCATCTTCGCCCCTTCGGCCTGACCCCTCTGCTTGGTCGTCACGTCGTGGAAACGGGTTTCGGACCCGGAGGGCGCGCGCGGGGCATCCAGAACCTCGTCCAGCGTGACGGCGACGGGCTCCGTGGCGGGCATGTTCTCCTCCGCCGCCATGTGCTCGCGCAGGTCGAGCCCCCACTCCCGTTCGGACTGTGCTTCGCGCGTGAAGGTCGCGCAAAAAGAAAAGGGCTCAAGTGGATTCCACTCAAGCCCTTGATGTGATGGTGGGTCGTGTAGGATTCGAACCTACGACCGATGGATTAAGAGTCCACTGCTCTACCAACTGAGCTAACGACCCGAGAACTCTGCCAATGCGATCGGTGCAGACCTACCGCAGAGCCTGAAATGGTGGGGTGGACGATGGGGCTCGAACCCACGACCACAGGAATCACAATCCTGCGCTCTACCAACTGAGCTACGTCCACCATTGCGAGAATACCGATCCTTGGCCATCGCGCATCCCGCGCTTCCGTTCCTTGATCCTGTGCCTGTCGAGCCTGATTTTGGCGCGCTCGGCAGGACTCGAACCTGCGACCCACGGCTTAGAAGGCCGTTGCTCTATCCAGCTGAGCTACGAGCGCCGATCGCGTGCGCATCGAAGCCGGCGTTCGGTCGCCTCACCCTAAGCGACGTCACCGTAAGCGACCTGGTGGGCAATTGGTCGGGGTAGAGGGATTCGAACCCCCGACATCCTGCTCCCAAAGCAGGCGCGCTACCAGACTGCGCTATACCCCGGTTTCGGAAAACGCATCCCGAAATCGAAGAGCCGGAACTATACGCCGGGCGGAGGGCAGAGTCAATCCACCGACAGCGGCTGGATCGCGGCCGGCAAGCGCCGCGTTTTCATGCGCTGCGGTGCTCGCTATGATGCCGCACAACGATCGCATGACGAGGCCACGATGAGCGCACAAATTCTGGACGGCAAGTCCGTCGCCGCGGAGATACGCGTCGAGATTCGCAGACGGGTGGATACCATCTTGGCCGCGGGCGGGCGCCCGCCGGGCCTTGCCGTCGTCTTGGTCGGCGAGAATCCCGCCTCTCAGGTCTACGTACGCAACAAGCGCAAGGCCTGCGCAGAGGTCGGTTTCTACTCCGAGATGCATGAACTGCCGGCGACAATCGACCAAGCGGACCTCATCGATCTCATCGACCGACTCAACGCCGACCCGAAGATCGACGGCATCCTGGTCCAGCTCCCGCTGCCCGAGCAGATCGACGAAGCCGCCGTGACCGACTGCATCCTGCCGACCAAAGACGTCGACGGCTTCCACCCCGAGAACGTCGGCCGCTTGGTGCTGCGTCGGCCCCTGCTGCGCCCCTGCACGCCGAAGGGCGTGATGACACTGCTGGAGCGCACCGGCCGACCGATCGAGGGACTGGACGCCGTCATCATCGGACAATCCAACATCGTCGGCCGGCCCATGGCGCTCGAGCTGCTCGCCGCGCGCTGCACCATCACGGTCTGTCACAGCCGAACCAAGGACCTCGCCGAGAAGGCCCGCGGGGCCGACATCCTGGTCGCCGCACTCGGACGCCCCCGCTTCATCCCGGGTGACTGGGTCAAGGAAGGCGCCATCTTGATCGACGTCGGCATCAACCGCACCGCGGAAGGCACACTGGTCGGCGACCTGGATTTCGGCCCCTGCTCCGAGCGCGCCTCCTGGATCACCCCCGTACCCGGCGGCGTGGGTCCCATGACCATCGCCAGTCTGCTCGATAACACGCTCCAGGCCGCAGAGCTGCATGCCGCTATGGGTTAGTGGGGATTCAGAAACAAGCTGAACACCTTGACGAACTACGTGTTTCGGTTGTTTTTGAAGTGTTCCTAGCGAGAAACCGCGTGCCCGGGGATCAACTGCGCAGCTTGCGCACGACGGCCATCGCCATCTCCAGCGCCTGCTCGTAGTTCAGGCGGGGGTCGACCTGGGTGACATAGGCGCGTTCCAAGCCGACCTCGTCCAAGCCGCGGGCGCCTCCCAAGCATTCCGTGACATCGTCCCCGGTCAACTCGAAATGGACGCCGCCGAGACGGCCTCCCGACTCGCGATGGATGTCGAAGGCCAGGCTCAGCTCCGTCAGAATGTTCTCGAAGCGTCGTGTCTTGTACCCCTTCGACGTGGTTTCGGTGTTGCCGTGCATGGGGTCGCAGACCCAGAGGACAGGGTTCCCGGTCCGCCTGATAGTCTCGATCATCGGGGGCAGCTCGCGCTCGATCCGATCTGCGCCAAAGCGATGGATGACGACCAGACGGCCCGGCTCGCGCTGCGGATTCAGCCGCTCCACCAATGCCTCGAGCCACTCGGGCGAGAGGTCGCCGCCGAGCTTGACCCCGACCGGATTGGCGATGCCGCGCATGAGCTCCACGTGCGCACCGTCCGGATCGGCGGTGCGCAGACCGATCCAGGGCATGTGGGCGCTCAGATCGAACCAGCCGGGGAATTGCCTGACCTGTCGCGTCAGGGCCTGCTCGTAATGCAGGTGCAGGGCCTCGTGACTGGTGAAGAACTGCACCCGCGCCAGCTCGCCCGAGCCGGCACCCACCGCCTTCATGAACCGCAGTGATTCCCCGAGCGACTCGACCACCTTGCGGTAGTCCAGCGCGCGCGGTGAATTGGCCATGAAGGCCAAGTCCCAGTTCTCGGGATGCTGCAGATCGGCAAACCCGCCCTCGGACAAGGCACGGATGAAGTTGAGGGTCAGGGCCGCTCGGCCGTGACCGAGCAAGAGGCGCCGCGGATCGGGGGTTCTCGACTCCGGGGTGAAGTCGGGACCGTTGATCAAATCGCCGCGATAGCTGGGCAAAGTGATGCCGTTGCGGGTCTCGGTATCCGCCGAGCGGGGCTTGGTGTATTGCCCGGCGATGCGCCCGACCCGGATCACCCGCTGCTTGAGCCCCTCCACCAGCACCAGGCTCATCTGGAGCAGGATCTTGAGCTTGTTGGCGATGACCTCGGATCGGCAGTCGGCGAACCCCTCCGCACAGTCGCCGCCTTGAAGCAGAAAACCATCGCCGTTCGCCGCCTCGGCCAACTGGCGCTTGAGCGATTGGATCTCCCATGAGGTGACCAGCGGAGGCAGGCCGCGCAGCTCCGACAGGGCGGCCTCGAGTGCCGCCGGATCCGGATAGGTCGCCTGTTGCAGTGCCCTGTGCGACTGCCAGGAGCTTGGAGACCAGTCGTTCATGTCGGGCGGCGCCTCCGGCCACCGGCTTCCAGCCACCGGCCTTGCGATTCCGACAGGTGATCGGGTATCGGGAACCGATGGCTCCGCACCTGCCGATCGGCTTTACCGACGCTTGGACGCACGGAGACAGCCATGCGGGAGGCCGGCTGCCAGGGGCTCACCGCCTTCTCGGGATTGAAGGTCGCACGCTTCAAGGTCATCTCAGGCCCCTACAAGCTGTCGCCCAGGTCGGCGCGGAATTTGGCCACCAGCGCCTCCTGCCAGTCGGAGGTCGGGACGAGGCGTCCGAAGAAGAAGCGCAGGATGCTCGGCTCCTCGACGAAACGCAGACCGCCCACCAGATGGCGGTTCTCGTAAAGCCAGACGATGCGGTCGACGGCGTACTTCACCTGCGACATGGTGAAGACCCGGCGCGGCAAGGCGAGCCGCAGCAGCTCCATGTCGGCGAGCTTCTCGCTCCCGTCGGGGTTGCGCTGCTCGGAGAGCGTGCCGCGCTCCATGCCGCGAACGCCGCCGACGAGATAGAGGGCGGAACCGAGCGCACCGGCGGGATACTCGGTTTGGGGGACGTGCGAGAGGAAGGCCCGCGCGTCGATGTGACAGCCCAGCCCGCCGGGCGGCGTGATCACCGGGACACCCTTGCGGGCCAGCTCCTCGACCATGAAGCGAATGAACTGTGGACCCTGGCTGACCATGTCCATGTCCATCGTCTCCTCGAGACCGACCGTGATGGCCTCGATCTCGCGGACCGACATGCCGCCGTAGGTGAGAAAGCCTTCGTAGAGTGTGATCTTCTCGCGGATCGTCTTATAGAGATCCTCGCTGTTCATGCAGATCCCGCCACCGCGCGCGCAACCGAGCTTGCGGGCGGAGAAGTAGATGAGGTCGTACTGGTCGGCCACGGCGCGGGTGATCTCGCGCAGGCTCATCTCGCGACACTCGGGCTCGCGGATCTTGTTGAAGTAAAGGTTGTCGGCCAGGAGGCTGGCATCGAGCACGGCGAGGATGCCGTGCTCGCGGCAGATCCGGCCGACATCGCGCATGTTCTGCAACGACACGGGCTGTCCGCCGATCAGGTTGGTGCCGGCCTCGCAGCGCACGAAGGCGATCCGCTCGGCCCCCTGCTCCGCGATCAGGGCCCGGAGCTTCTCGAGGTCCATATCGCCCTTGAAGGGCTTATCGCTGGTCACCTCCAGCGCGTCGGACGTGAAGATCTCCTCGACCGTCCCGCCGTTGAGCGTGATGTGTGCCTTGGTTGTTGTGAAGTGGTAGTTCGTCGGCACGATGGTGCCCGGCCGCACAAGCACCTGGGAGAGGAGATTCTCGCAGGCGCGCCCTTGATGGGCCGGCAGGAAGTAGCGCGTCCCGAAGATCTCTCGGATCTTCGCCTCCAGGCGGTAGAAGGTCTCGGACCCGGCGTAGCTGTCGTCGGCGACCATCATGGCCGCCTGCTGCCGATCGCTCATGGCATTGACGCCGCTGTCGGTCAGCATATCCAGAAAGATGTCGCGGTTCTTGAGCAGAAAGGTGTTGTTGCCCGCCTCGGTGATGGCCGCATGACGCTGCTCGATCGGGACGAGATGAAGTTTCTGGACGATGCGGACCTTGTGCATCTCCAGCGGAACGGATTCACCGGAGTAGAACTTGACTTCGGACACGGACGTTCTCCCTGATATCGTTATCGGATCGCCTGGCCAACACGGCGCACCAACGATACCACCGCGCCGGGTCGCGATCGACGGCGGGACCTGCGGTCGGCCATGCCGTCCACGCGAACGCCTGCCGTTCGCGATCGGCAAACCTCGGAACCGGACCATCGCTCCGCGCAGGCAAAAGGAAAGATCAAACCCGGGTGCGCACCATGAGCTCGTCGTGGAAATCCGTCTTGCGGACGTCCGAAGGTCTGGTCCTGCTGGCCGCTCTCTGCCTGTCTCTTGCGGCGTTGGCCGCACTGACGGTAGCCGCCGTGTGGTCCCCGGGATATGGTCAGTTGCTCGCAGCCGTCATCGCGACCAACCTGGTCTTCGGGCGCGTCACAGCCATGTCGCTCGGATACGCCACCGGACTGGATGACCTCACGGTGGTCCTGGCCAACCTCCTGATCGAGACGATCCTGGTCTTGATCTTCTACCCCTTGTTCGTCTTCAGCTGGCGCGGGCTGTTGGAAGTGAAGACCCTGCGGCCTTACCTGAGCGCGGTTCGGGAGACCGCGGAACGCCATCACGAAACGATTCGCCGTTACGGGCTCATCGGCCTCTTCATCTTCGTTTGGTCGCCGATCTGGATGACCGGACCCATCGTCGGCTGTGCCATCGGCGTCCTGCTGGGTCTCAGCATGCGGGTGACCTTGGGGGTCGTCTTGGCCGGGACCTACCTCGCCATCCTGGGCTGGGCGTGGGCCATGCGGCAGCTACACGACCAGGTCGCAGGATTCAGCCCCTTCGGCCCGCTGGGCTTGTTCGCAGTCCTGGTGGTGATCATTCTCGGAGGATATCTGCTGAGACGCCTGGTACGCCGCCGACGCCGGACATCGGGGCGCAAGCGTGTCGACTAGCACCTCGCCCGGCGACCCTCTGTGAAGCAGGCGGGCGTTGGGGTTGATGGAGCTCGCGGCAAACGTAGCGGGACCGGATCTTTCTTTTTGGCTCAATCTGCATTCCAGACAGCTAGACGACCAGGGCTGCCAAGAGCGCCGGGAGGAGCCCCTTCCCGCGCGCACGACTGTTGTGGACGAACTGAAAAAAGCTCAGGTACATCGGCAGGTGTTCCCGGGAGATCCCGCGGTGAGGGCGCAGCCAGGAGCGCAACAACGACCAGACGCCCTCGATGGTGTTCACGTGGACTTCGTGGAAGCCATCACCGTCCTCGTCGCGGGCGTATTCTCCGCGGCTATGGCAGACGCTGTGGTGCTCGTAGCCCCATGCGGGCAAACGGGCGTAGATATCATACTCATCGGTGTAGAAGCGCGTCCCCTCGGCCACGCAGGCGCGGATAATGGGTTCGATGGTCTTCTGTTGGACATTCTCCAGCATCCGCACCACCACCTCGCCGCCGCGCTGGATCAGGCCGAGAATCGGCGGCTTCTCTTTGGCCAGAGTGCCGCGACCGCGAGCCCCCTTCAGTCGGCGCCGACGGCCTTTGCGGTCTTTTTTTCACCGCCTCGGGGTGCCCTTTGTGGCCGGCGACCACGTACACCTCGTCGGCCTCGACCTCGCCGTCGAGCACCGGCAAGGGCCGCTTGCACTCGATGCCCTCGCGCAACTGTTGCGTCATGCGCTGGGCGTCATCCTTGTGAAGACCCAGTTCTTGGGCGTACTGCAGGGTCTGCCTCAAGTCCCCGTATCTCGGCGCCCAGGCCGAATTGGAGCTTTGAAACCGCAAGGCGCCCACGCTACACGGAGACACCCCATGCCGGCCGAAAAACGGATCTTGGAAACGAGCGAGACATGAAGATCGAATCGATCCGACTCAAGAATTTCAAGAGCTTCCAAGACGCCGAGTTCCTGGATATTCCGCGTTTCTGCGTACTCGTGGGCGCTAACGGCACAGGCAAATCGACGCTGTTCAGCGTGTTCGGTTTCCTAAAGACAGCACTGTCAAGCAATGTCCACACGGCCTTGGTGAAGCTCGGTGGAAGCCGAGGTTTGAGTGAGGTCCGCAGTCGGGGCAAAGACGGCAACATCGAGATCGAACTGAAGTTCCGCGAACGAGACGACAGCCCGCTGGTAACCTACTCCCTGACGATAGGCGAGCGTAATGGCGCTCCAGTGGTTGAGCGCGAGATTCTAAAATATCGTCGGGGTAGCAGCGGACAGCCTTGGCACTTCCTCGATTTCTCTTGCGGTTACGGCTACGCGGTCACCAACGAGCTGGATGCCGTCACGGTTGTCACTCAACTCGACCGCCAAGAGCAACGGCTGAAATCTCCGGACATC
>NZ_JAABRP010000066.1 GCF_011390875.1 Thiocapsa sp. | reverse complement strand
GTTATCCGGATAGAGATCGTAGCGCCCGCTCGTGAACGTCGTCGGCGCAATTCCCGTGATGGTATTGGTCGTGATAAACAGCGGGTTCTCGAACGTCATGGTCCCGACGCGGTTGCGGAACAGAGACGCCTCGGCTTGGAGGTTGAGATGATTGAGACCGTCGTCGAACCTCAGTCCAGCGACGAAATTCTGGGTCTCGTAGTCGATGGACTCCGGAATCTCAACGTTTCCGCCTCCGCCTCCCCCGCCGAACACCGCCCCGAAAGGACGCTCTCCTTCGCGTTTCTCAAGGTTGTAAGCGCCGAAGATGCGCCACTCGTTCGTAAGATACTTTTCGACGTTGAAGCCACCTTGCTTACGCACAAGGCCGAGGTCGGATTCCTCGATCTGCTCGAGGGTGTCCTGGATGTTTGCCTGCGTCGTTAAGGCGTTGCCGGTGCCGCCCGGCGTCAATCCGCCGAGCGTCAGATCGTCGCTGCCCTCGCCGTTCCAGAGGAGACGGTAGCTGCTCGTGAACTCATGCGGTATTTCGGTGTAGAAGAGATCGAGTTTCCAATCGTTGAAACGTCCCGCCTCGACGCCGATGAACTGGTCGCGATAGCCGATCCCACCCCCGTAGGTCTCGAAGAAGAGCGCCGTACCGGGCTGGTTGGCCTGGAAGCTGAAGTTATTGAGGTATGGACCTGAGTCGAGATCCTTGTACTGCTGGAACCAGGCATTCTCGGTGTCGCCGAAAACACCGAGCCCGCCGAGCTCCCCTTGCCCCGAATAGAGCCAACCGGCCTCCGTCTCCTTGCTCACCAAGGGCAGCTTCGGCCAGCCATACAAGAAGCCGGTCGGCGAGCGGGGAAATTCCTGCGCATCGAGCCCCTCCGGATCGCGTTCGGGAACCGTATTCAAGAAGCCTGGATTAAGGGCGTTTCCGAGCACGGTCGGGGTTCCGCTGGGCGTCGCCGAATCGGCGTACGTCCCGGCTGCCGTCAAACTCCCCAGCGCAGCTCCGACGCAGCACGCCACGGTTTTGAATCGAAAGGGTTCCATCATATCGGCGCACCTCGGGTACGGTTTCTGCTCGATTGGACTCGGACGGCGGATCGATCCACTGCGACGTCAAGGCATTCGACGACATCTGCACTACGATCAGCGTTGCCAGCGCGCACCGGAGGGGTGATTGCTGCCGTGGATCTGTGTATGGCAGTTCTGGCAGGCGCGCCCGATGACGCGCTGGCTTGCCAATCCACCGGGCTGGAGGGCGCTCTCTGCGGTCTGGCTCGCGTTGTAGAAGGTGCCCGGATGAAACATCTGGTTATGGCACTGCTGACACAGGAAGGGACGCGCCGTGACCAAGAGCTTGTCGTGATTGGAGCCATGCGGGAGATGACAGTTGGCGCAATTCTCGCGGACCGGTGCGTGCTCCCATAGGAAGGGACCGCGCTTCTCGGCATGGCAGGTGTAGCAAACGTCGTTGAGGCTGTCTTTATTCAGCATCGGTCGGGTGCGCGAGCCATGCGGATTATGGCAGTCGGCACAGGTCATCTTGCCCTCGGACAAGGGCATATGGGAGCGCTTTAAGAAGTCTGCGCGCTGCTTCGGATGACAGCTATAACAGGTCTCGGAAATCGTCTCCTTTCTCAACGCACCGTCGATCGAATTATTGACCATCGGATTGTGGCAATCGCTGCATGCCACCTTATTCTTGTCATGTGTCGAGCCGACCCAGTGCAGCCTCTGTCCACCCTGATGACACGACAGGCACTGCGCGTTCTGAATGGCGACGGGCGTCTCCCATTCTCGCGTAAAGCCGATGATCAGGCGCTTATCCCAGGTCTCTTCGGCATGCTTTGAGCCCGGCCCGTGACAGGCCTCGCAGACCTGTGCCTGCTGGCTGTTGCGTGGATTGTCCCGAAAGGCCCTCGCGTGCAACGTATGGCTGTATTGCGTATCGACGTGCTCATGACACTCCAGACACACCTTCTCGCCCACATAGACCGCATCGACCGGTGCCGCGTTATCCGCAAGACCCTTGCTGTCGGCTCCCTGATCCCCGATTCCGGCGGAACGCTGCTGACCCGTCGGGAGACACCCGACCAATGTCGCAAGGACCAATACGCACAGCGTCGAAACAATGAGGCGGGCATCTCGCGGTAAAGCTTCTGAATCAATGCTCATGGCGCTCCGGGGGCTCTTTCTCGAGTCTTGCCGAAGGGCAAGACCACGCATGTTCGTTCACGCGGACCAATACAAAGAGCAGGAAGCAACGGAGCTACCGACGCTTGGCTCCGCAGCACTGCGCTATCGGCCAACCGTCCATCTTCGTTCCCGCTTCTTCTAATGTCTGATGGACAACGCCGCTTCAAGACGGCGGTAGAAGTCCCGTCCAGATCGTTCCGTCTCGATTTGATCCGAAAGATTATTCTTGATGCTAATTTAGCAAGCGAAGCGACCCGCGTATTGTCGCTGGATGACGGGATTTATGACTAGAACTGTCGTTCGTAAATCTCTTATATACAATCGGAGGGTAAAAATGAGACCGGTCGACACAGGTGCCGACGAAGCAAGTACCGATGGGATGAGATCGCGAGAAAGGCGGGCGGCGCCATGGCGGCGCCGATTACTTTAGGACAAGGATGCGGAGGTATGATCGGTTCGACGTCTCAGACTGCGGGGTGACACACCGAAATGCTTTCGGAACGTTCTGCTGAAATGGGCCTGATCATTAAAGCCCCAGGCATAGGCGATCTCGCTGATCGTACGTCGAGCGGATCCGTCCTGTATCAACTCGCGATAGCACTGTTCGAGGCGCTGAACCCAAACCCAACGCATCAAGGACATCTCCTCGTTGGCGAACAGGCGGTGAATCTGCCGCGGCGACAAACCCACGGCCTCGGCGATGAGCTCGACGCTGAGCTCGGGATTGCCGAGATTGAGCCGTGCGAATGTCTTGATCCTATCTTGGTGATGAAAGGATCTCTGAATACAGTCCGAGTTGATCGGAACGGCACAGCAAATGACGGCACCCATCAGATCCACAACGGCGTCGGCAAGACCCTCGCTGCCGGAATCCCCCAATGACCCGCTCCAGCGTTTCAGCGAGAGCACGGCGTCGCGGAACACCGCCGGCACCCCGCTCGCGCTGTCGATGGGCGTGAGCAGGGCAGCTCGCCAGAGCGGAAAGCGGCCGGCGATCTCCTGTTCCGGGACACTGACCAGGATCGACTCGAAATACGCGTCCTGCTCGAGCGTCAGCGGTCGACTACCGCGCACTAGGCACAGGTCGCCGGCTGATAGGCGTGCCTCGCGATCGCCCTGCTCTATCGACGAGGTCCCTCGGAACTGGAGGAATGCGGTCATTTGACCGGGAGGCGAACCCCCGTCGGTGATCAAGGAAAGCGGCCGACCGGCGGCCTTGACGATCTCGATCCGGCCGATGGTGCGACCGCTGAAGCTACTGCGTGAACAGGCGTCGACCTCTCCGAGGAGCCGTGAGTCGATCTCGCAGGCCTTCTCGAGTGACTTTGCAAAGCCCAAACCCTGGACGGTTGTCGGGGCATGATCGCAGGTACTCGCGGCAATGGACCTCGAGGATGACTCCAATCTCATCGTAACCCGACTCGCGATCAATATTATCTATTGGGGATAGTCCTACGGAGGTACGGTAACTGTCAACCTCTGTTGTCATTGATGATTGTCAATTTTAGTTGACACTTATGTTCGGGGGCGAGCGTGCAAAATGCCCGACAGAGTCCGCTTTACACTTTTGATCACCCGCAGCCTCGGCCCTTGGGCGATGGGCGATGGGCGATGGGCATTACTGCCGGATTCAGGTTGAAATCGCCGCCCGAGTTCCTGACTCTTTCTCGTGGGACGGTGATCCGAAATCTGTCCGAAACCACAAGAGGAGTCGACCCATGAAGACGAAGAAGAACATCTCCAGACTGTCATCCCTGGCCCTGTTGATTGCCGCAGGTCTCACAATTGCCGCACCGAGCGCTTTCGGTGCGGTCGAACGCACTCCTGCACCCGAGGGCGCCCGAGCGTACATCATTACGCCGGAGGACGGTGCGACCGTTCCCCAGACCTTCGTGGTGCGGTTCGGGCTTTCGGGGATGGGGGTTGCACCGGCGGGGGCCGACCTCCCCAAAACGGGACATCACCATTTGCTCGTCGACATGGATGGCCTGCCGCCTCTCGATCAGCCGATCGGCGCCGACATCCTGCATTTCGGGGGCGGTCAGACGGAGACGCAGATCACGCTGCCGCCGGGCGAGCACACCTTGCAGATTATCTTGGGGGACAAGAACCATATCCCGCATGATCCGCCGATCGTTTCGGAGCGAATCACCGTCACGGTCGAGTAGGTAACCCGCAGACCTTGCGTGCGCCTCGTCGCGGCGTATTGCGGGTCTCGCACCCTCTGCTCGCGGCGCGCGGTGAACCGATGTCGTTGCTTCTCGCGACAAGCCTCCTGGAGACGCTTGCCTAACGATCGCTTCCCATGACCAGGCGTTCGATGTCGGCGATGCGAATCTCTCTGCCGTCGGAGGTCACGAATCGCCGGCCGTCCACACTGCCGCGGCGGGCCTCGTAGCGGGTCACCTCGCCCGTATTGGCATTCACGACCTGAACAGGGATGATCTCCCGATCGCGATCCCAGTCCCTCACGAGATACGCCAGACTGCCGATCAACATAGCGGCCAGCAGCCCATAGGCGAGCGGGCGAAGCAGCGCCGAAGGGATGAGAGGCCGACGCGGTGCAACAAGGCCGGCGGCTTCCCGAGAACGCCGGATACGTGCCCGGATCACCAAGTAGGCCACGAAAATGACGCCTGCGGTCAGGAGGAGTTTTGAGATCATGGCGTTTACGTTAGCACGACAGGCCCGTTGCGGCAGCCTGCAGGCGCGGCCCGGCTACGAATGCCGAGCGCGACCCGATAGAGCGCTGAAGAGAAGCCGGGTCGAGGGCGTCAAGCGCAGCACGGGCTGCGCTCTGATGCTCGTCGCAGCCCTTTTTCTCACGGGCTGTTCCGAGCCTGCCGAACCGACGGTGAATCTACACCGAGCAGTCGAGATCGGGGATATCGATCAGGTCTCGCGTCATATCTACTGGAAGAGCGACCTTGCTCAGCCCGATGCGCACGGCGACCCGCCCCTGCACGTCGCCGCGCGCGCCGGGCGTGTCGCCATCGCCCGTGCGCTTGCCCGCAACGGCGCGGATCCCGCAGCGCCGAACGCCGCAGGAAAAACCCCGCTTCACGTCGCACTCGAGCACGGTCGCACGCAGGTCGCGGAGATGCTCATCGACCAAGGTGCACCGCTCGATGCGCAGGGTACGCTGGTTGACCTCATCGAGATCGGAGAGATCAAACGCGAGACCCTGAATTTCCTCCTCGATGCCGGCGCACAGCTTGGCAACCTGGGCTCGACCGGGGAGGCGCCCCTGCACATTGCCATTCGAAACGGGCACCTCGAGACGGTCCGGCGACTGATCCTCGCCGGCGCCGATGTCAATCAACCCGCCGACGACGGTCGCTTGCCGCTGCGGATTGCGCGAGAATCGGCGCCCGGGCGCGATGCCCGATTTATCGTCTCGACCCTCGAGCGCAACGGTGCTAGGGCCGAGCCAACCCCCTGACAGACACGCAGAGGAGCATTTGCATGGCCGAACGGATCGAAGATCTGACGGTGAGCTACACGGAAGACGGTATCGACACGACCAAGGAGATCGACAAGGTCGTTCTCTCCAAGGGTAGCTGGACCACGATCCTCTTTCGCTATCAGGACTGGGACCGCGCAAAGGAGGCGTACGGTCCGGACAAATATACGATTCGCCGCTATCAGAAGCGCAACGGCGAGTATCGGCAGCAGTCGAAATTCAACATCTCCAGCCGTGCACAGGCCCAGGCACTCGTCGAAGCGTTGCAGGGTTGGCTGACCGACGACTGATCGCGCGGGAGAGGAAAAGTACTGATGAATCAAACCGGTGGCTGAAGCCCGGGGCGGAACGATGACTGCGGACACCCAGACGCGCCGATGGCACTGCTTGAGTGTCGCGGAAACCACCGAGGCATTGAGCGTCGATACCGCTCGGGGCCTGTCGACAGCCGAAGCTGAACTGCAACGTCGCCGTCACGGCGAGAATGCTCTCGACGAAACCAAGTCGCGCCCTCACTGGCTCAGATTCCTGGACCAATTCAGGAACCTGCTGGTGATCGTGCTCCTCTTTGCGGCCGCACTGGCCTGGACGATCGGGGATCTCAAAGACGCCGTAGTCATCCTGGCCGTCGTGATCCTCAATGCCGCGCTGGGCTTCTATCAAGAGCACCGTGCCGAGCGGACACTCGCCACCCTCAAGGCAATGGTTGCCGTGCGTGCTCGCGTGCGCCGGGATGGTCGGATCGCGGAGGTTGAAGCGACCGAGTTGGTGCCCGGCGATCTCGTCTTGCTCGAGGCAGGCGATCGCGTGCCCGCGGACGGGCGCCTCCTGAAGGCACCCAACTTGGAGGTCGACGAAGCCGCCTTGACCGGCGAGTCCCAGCCTGTCGGTAAAAGCACGCCGGCATTGGACGCAGCCGATCCACCGCTGGCCGAGCGCCTGAACATGCTCTACATGAACACCGTGGTGACGCGCGGTCGGGCCGAAATGCTGGTCGTCGCTACCGGTATGTCTACGGAGATGGGGCAGCTAGCCGGGCTGATCGCCGAAACGCCCGACGCGCAGACGCCTCTGCAACGTCAGTTGGATACGCTCGGCAAGCGGTTGGCGGCGATCGCCGGGGTCATCGTCACCCTGATCTTTGTCCTCGACCTGACACGCGGACTGCCCTGGACCCAGGCCGCGATCACCGCCGTAGCCCTTGCGGTGGCGGCGATCCCCGAGGGACTGCCGGCCGTCGTCACCGTAACCCTGGCGATCGGCATGTGGCGGATGGCCCAGAACCGAGCGATTCTCAAGAAGCTCTCGGCGGTCGAAACCCTGGGCTCAACCACCGTCATCTGCTCCGACAAGACGGGGACACTTACGCTCAACCGGATGAGCGCGCGGGCCGGCTGGTTCGCGGGTGCGCGATTCAGTGTCGACGGCGACGGCTACGGAGCCGAAGGCGCTATCCTTCGGGACGATCCGAACGCGCCGACCGATGAGGTCGATCCAATCGACTTAGGCCGCCCCATGGCGCTCTGCAACGAGTCGCGTGTCCGCAACGGCGAGCTGATCGGGGATCCCACCGAGGGCGCGCTCTGGGTTCTCGCCCGCAAGGCCGGCATCGACCCTGAATCCGAGCACGCTCGCCGCCCACGGATCGCCGAGATCCCCTTCGACTCCGCCCACAAGTTCATGGCGACCTTCCACCATGCCGGCGATCAGGTCGAATTGTTCGTCAAAGGTGCGCCGGACGTCCTTCTCGCACGCGCCTCGCACTGGCTGAGCGCAAACGGCGAGCAACCACTCGACGCCCCGACCCGCGAGCGCATCGAAGCCGAGAACGAGCATCTCGCGAGCCAAGCGCTGCGGGTACTCGCCGTGGCACGGAGGACCATCCCGGCCCGTGATTTCGAGCCCACGGACGATCTGTGGCGATGGGCCGAGGGCTGGACCTTCCTGGGGCTTGCCGGTCTCATGGACCCGCCGCGCCCGGAAGCCGGCGAGGCTATCGCCCGCTGTCGGGAGGCCGGCATCCGGGTCAAAATGATTACGGGCGACCACAAGCTCACCGCCGAAGCCATCGGGCGCGAGCTCGGGTTGACCGGCGAGGTCGTCACCGGCGCCGAGCTCGACGCGATGGACGAGTCGACACTCGGGCAGCGGATCGAGGACATCGGCGTCATCGCGCGAGTCTCGCCGGCCCACAAGGTCCGGATCGTCAAGGCGCTCAAGGCACGTGGCCATGTCGTCGCCATGACCGGCGACGGGGTGAACGACGCGCCCGCGGTCAAGGCCGCGGACATTGGTGTCGCCATGGGTCTGACAGGCACTGCCGTCACGCGCGAGGCCGCGACCATGGTGCTGATGGACGATAACTTCGCGACCATCGTCCGGGCAGTCGAGGAAGGACGCGTTATCTTCGACAACATCGTGAAGTTCGTGCGATTCCAGCTCTCGACCAACATCGGGGCCATCCTGACCGTGCTGGCGGCAACCCTGATGGGGATGCCGACACCCTTCACGGCGATCCAACTCCTTTGGATCAATATCATCATGGACGGCCCCCCCGCGATGACACTCGGTGTCGAGCCGGCGCGCCCCGGCATCATGCGGGCCCTGCCCCGCCGACAGGACTCGCAGATCCTCACGCTGAAGCGCTTGGCGCTCCTCGGCATCTACGGCACCACCATGATGGCCGGCACCCTCTGGCTGTTTCAGGATGCCTTGGCCACCCACGGCGAGGCCTATGCCCTCACCCTCGCCTTCACCACCTTCGTGCTCTTTCAGTTCTTCAACGTCTTCAATGCCCGCAGCGAGCACGGCAGCGCCTTCAACAGGCACTTCTTCTCAAACGGCAAACTCTGGCTGGCGCTCGGCGCCGTCCTCGCGCTACAGGTCCTGGTCGTGCATTGGCCCGAAGCTCAGGCAGTCTTCGCGACCACCGACCTGAGCGCCGAGGACTGGCTCAAGGCCGCACTCGTCGCGTCCAGCGTTCTTTTACTCGACGAAGGTAGGAAGTGGGCTCAGCGGCGATACGGCCCTCGCTACGCACACCAAGGGCTCGCCTGATCCTGTTCCAAGATCAGTGTCCGATCGGCGAGCGACTCGCAGACCCCGCGGATACTTGCGCGGACGAGTTCCGGGTGGTTATTGGTCTCGCTGACGTGCGCGACGCAAAGGCGCGCGATGGCGCGATGCGGCAAGGTGTCGAGCAGCCGGGCGGCTTGCAGGTTGCTGAGATGGCCGAAGTCACCGGCGACACGACGCTGCAGGCTCGGCGGATAAGGGCCGCGTCGCAGCAGCTCCGGATCATGGTTGAGCTCCAGGATCAGCGCGTCGCAATCCTGAAGAACCTCCGTCATGTGGGGTGTCACGCAGCCGGCATCCGTCAAGATCCCAAGGCGACGCCCGTCGGCCTCGAACAGAAACTGACATGGCTCGCGGGCGTCATGCGGAACGGGATAAGAGCGGATACGGAGGCCGTCGATCCGCACCGACTGCCCCTGACCGGAGAGCAGGCGCAATCTCGGGATCTCCGGAGCGCCCACCGCCCGCCAAGTACCGGGCGTTGTCCAAACCTCCACGCGATGCCGCCTCGCGAAGGACCAAACCCCCTTCACATGGTCGCCGTGCTCGTGGGTCAGGAGAAGGACATCGATACTGTCCGGCTCGACATCGACCGACCGAAGCCGTTGATAAAGCTCCCGTAGGCTGAAGCCGTTGTCCACAAGCACGCGCCACCCCGCGCTTTCCACCAGCGTGGCATTGCCGCGGCTGCCGCTGCCGAGCGAGCAGAAACGCACGTCGGGGCGGGTCTACCGAATCTGTTCCTTCATCAATGCCAGGATTCGTTGGCTCGACTCGGAGGTATCGGGTTCCCCGCTTGCATCCAGGACGGTGACGCGCGATTCGGTCTCGCCCCCTTGCACACGCACCTGATACTGCTTGACCGGGTCGACCTCGTTCTTCTTCCAGAAGGCCATCCGCGAGAGGAGGCCGGGACTCTTGTCGACGGTCGCGCCGTCCTGCCCTGCGTAGCGGACATAGTAGATGCCCCGACTGAGATCGCGATCTTCCACGGCGAATCCGGCGCGATCCAGTGCCGATCCGGCCGTTCTCCAGGCGCGACGGAAGTCCTCTTGGATCACCAGGGTCTGCGAACCACCTTCGTCGACGAGGCGAGCGCCGACCGGCTGCATGGCAAGACCGCTACCGGTACCACCGGAGCTGCCTCCGGAGACGGGGCTCGCGGCTGCGGCACGTTGCTCGGACGCACCGAGAAAGACCATGAGGCGCCTCAGCATCTCGGCTTCCTTGGCCGGATCGGTGCCGCTGGGCTCCCAAATGGTTCGGCTCCCGTCACCGATGGCGTTGGTCACCAGACGTTCCTCCATCCCGCGATGCGTGAGATGGATATCGGTCGTTCCCGATGCCGTACCGGCCTCGATACGCACACTGTACTGATCGCGCGTCGAGGTCGCGTAAACGCCTTCGACAACCTTGCTGATCATTCGCGTGAGGAAATCACGTCGGATCTCGGCGCGGTTGTCCAGCCAATCGGTGCGCATCACGCCGACCGACGGATTCTGCTCGACCAAAAGGATGCCCTGCTCTCGCCAGAAGGAGATAACCTTTGGCCACACCTGCTGCGGCGAGGCCTGCACCTCGAGCCAGCGCTCGGAGTCGCGCCGCCGCAACTCCACATTGGGTGTCTCGGGGAGGACTTCGCCCGAAGCCGCGACCCGCTGGCGTTGCGCGCGACTCCCGCTGTACTCCGAGTAGGTCGCCCCGCCGGCAGGTGGAATGTCCAGGGCATCATCGAACTTTCCCGCGGTCAAGTCCGGCGGAATCTCGAGATTCTCCCCGGCCTCCTGCTGCTTTTTATAGGCAAGTCGCTGATCGGGGATGGCGTCGTTGATGACGCTCGAGCCGCAACCGGACAAAAGCAGGGTCAGCGCCAGGCCGGCGCAGACGCCGCCGGTCAACGAAAAACGTGGTCTCAAGGTGAGCGACCTCTTTAGTCGATTGAGCATACGCAGCCCCGGGGGCGCGTCTGCACGACGAGCGGCGTCAGAGCACACCCGCCTGCTCCATTGCGGCGCGTACGCGTGCATGATGCTCGTCGGAGAGCCAGGTGAGCGGAAGCCGGATGCCTTTCGTGCACAGCCCCGTCTCGGCAACGGCCCATTTTACCGGGATCGGATTGGACTGTACGAACAGGTCGTGATGCAGCGCATCGAGCCGCCGATTGATGGCTTCGGCATGCTCGCGATCGCCCGCGAGCGCAGCATCGCACATGTCCTGCATCAATCGCGGGGCAAGATTCGAGGTCACCGAGATGACCCCGTCGCCGCCTGTGAGCATGAACTCGCATCCGGTCGCATCGTCTCCGCTGTAGAGGGCGAATCCGTCGCCGCAGCCGGCGCGTAAACGGGCCACACGTGAAAGGTCACCCGTCGCGTCCTTGATGCCGACGATATTCTCGACGGGCGCAAGCCGAGCCGCCGTCTCGGGCAGCAGGTCGCAGGCCGTGCGCCCCGGCACATTGTAGAGGATCTGCGGGATGTCGACCGCCTCGGCGATCGCACGATAGTGCAGGTACAGCCCCTCTTGGGTGGGCTTGTTGTAATAGGGCGTGACAAGAAGCGCTGCCTGAGCGCCGGCCTCTTTGGCGCAACGGGTCAGGTGGATCGCCTCGCGGGTCGAGTTGGCCCCGGTGCCGGCGATGATCGGGATCCTGCCGGCAGCAAGCTCAAGCGTCCTGCGAATGACGGCGCAGTGCTCCTCCTCATCGAGCGTCGCGGACTCTCCCGTGGTCCCGACGGCGACAATGGCCGTGGTGCCCGCGTCGACATGATAGTCGACGAGACGCCGGAGGCTCGCGTCGTCGATGCCCCCGTCCTCGTGCATGGGGGTGATGAGGGCAACGATGCTGCCGCGAAGCATGTCCGACTCCGTTAAACCGCGCCCGGCGCGGTATGTGATGTTTTTGGATGGGATCAGCCCCGGCAGACTCGACGATCGTTGGAGCTGGCGCGGTTTAAAGTCTTAAAAAATATTAAACTTTAAACCGCGTCACCACAAAGGTCGAAGAAATCCTTGAGTCCGACACCACGTGCAAATAACGCATGTCGCTCTGGACGCGGTTTAGGCGAAAACCCTGATGGTAGTACGCGAGACGGCGCCGACACAACCGAGATGATCAGAACCCGGGTGCGCGGACCCCGGACGTTCGGTCCCGAGCCGCTCGAACCTAAGGGGTTCAAACAAAGACACTTTGACACCAGCTCAGAAGCGCCGCCGGGAATAGGCCGAGCACCAGAAGGGATAGACCGTTGAGACTCATCGCGAAACGCACGCCGCCGCTCGTCGTCAGGACCGGCATGTCCGGATTCGGCTTGTCGAAATAGATCACCTTGACCACGCGCAGGTAGTAGAAGGCACCGATGATCGAAAAGGCGACGGCGACCAGTGCGAGCCAGACGAGGTCGATCCGAACCACGGACTCCAGCACCAGCAGCTTCGCCATGAAGCCGACTGTCGGCGGCACACCGGCCATCGAGAACATCACCAGCGCCATCATGGCGGCGTACCAGGAATCCCGGTCGTTCAGGCCTTTGAGGTCGTCAAGATTCTCGGCATCGAAGCCTTTGCGGCTCAGGATCAGCAGGATACCGAAGGCGCCGGTCGACATGACGGCATAGACGATCGCGTAGAACATCGCCGAGGCGTAACCTTGCGCGGAGCCGGCCAAGAGCCCCAGGAAGATGAAGCCGACGTGCGAGATGGTCGAGTAGGCCAGCATACGCTTGATATTGGTCTGTGCGATCGCAACGAGGTTGCCCAAACCCATCGAGAGCACGGCAAGAATCAGGAGCATACCCTGCCAGTCCGGCTGGATCGCCTCCAGTCCATCCACCAGCATGCGGATCGCCAACGCGAAGGCCGCAATCTTTGGTGCACTGCCGAGAAGAAGGACGGCCGGCGTCGGCGCGCCCTCGTAGATGTCCGGGACCCACATATGGAAGGGTACGGCGCCGAACTTGAAGCCCACGCCGATGACCAGGAAGACCACGCCGAAGACCAGGACCTTATTGTCCATTCCCTGCTCGGCCACCGCCTGTGCGACCGGACCGAATTCGATCGACCCGGTGGCACCGTAGATCATGGAGACGCCGTAGAGGAGCATTCCCGAGCCAAGAGCACCCAGCACGAAATACTTCATTGCCGCTTCGGCGCCCTTCTTCGAGTCGCGATCGAAGGCAACCAGGGCATAGAGACAGAGCGCCTGAAGCTCAAGGCCGAGATAGATGGTCAGGAAGCTGTTGGCCGAGACCATGATCAGCATCCCGAGGATCGCAAAAAGCCCCAAGACGTAGAACTCGCCGACGAAGAGGCCGCGATCCTTTAGCCAGGGGCGCGAATAGACGAAGGCGAGCAGGCTGACCACCAGGATCGCACCCCTGAGCAGATCGGTCAGACCGTCGCGCACGACGTTGCCGTCGAAGACGATGCGCGTTTCGCCACCGCCCACGGCGCCCGTCAGGCCGATCGCGACCAGCAGACCGATCAGGGTCAGTGTGTGGTTGATGTCCTTATCCTGCTCCTTGAGATAGAGATCCAGCACCAGCACGACGCTGGCGGTCACGAGGATCGCGATCTCCGGCAGGATGGGGAAGAGATTGGCGGCGTCGAATGGCATGTGAGAATTCCGATTAAACCGCGCCCGGTGCGGCATGCGTCGTTTGGCGGATTGGCTTGGCCGCGCCGGCTCCGACGGCTGTCGAAACTGGCGCGGTTTAAAGAATTAAAAAATATCAAAATTTAAACCGCGTCCCCACAGAGGCCGAAAGAAACATTGGGCCCGACACAACGTGAAAATGACGCATGTCACTCTGGACGCGGTTTAAGTGAGACCCGCGCCAGAGCGCATCTTTACGGCTGTCCTGTGAGACCGGCCACGGATGCCGGCACCGCAAGGACGCAGTCCGCCGCCTCGGAGGCCGGCAGCTTGCACTCGCTGACATGGACGACCAGGTTCTCGACCGAGGCGTGCATCACCTCCATCAAGGGCGCGGGCCAGATCCCGAGGGCCAGAACCGCGGCGGCCAGCACCCCGAGATTCAGTGTCTCGCGGCCATTGAGATCCTGCAGACCGGCCACCTTCTCATTCTTGACCTCGCCGAAGATCACCCGCTTGACCATCCAGAGGGTAAAGGCCGCCGCCAGGATCAACGTGGTCGCGGCCAGGAAGGCCCACCAGAAATCGGCTCGGAAGGTCGCGAGGATGACCATGAACTCGCCGACGAAACCGGAGGTTCCGGGCAGGCCCGCATTGGCCATCGCGAAAAAGACCACGAAGGCGCCGAACCAGGGCATGGTGTTGATCACGCCGCCGTAGTCGGCGATCTCGCGCGAATGAACGCGATCATAGAGCACACCCACACAGAGGAAGAGCGCGCCCGAGATGAAGCCGTGCGAGATCATCTGGACCATGCCGCCCTCGATCCCCATCACCGCTCCGCCGGCGACATCCGGATTGCGAATGATGGTGAAGACGATAAAGAAACCGAGCGTCACGAAGCCCATGTGCGCGATCGACGAATAGGCGATCAGCTTCTTCATGTCCTGTTGAACGAGGGCCACGAACCCGATGTAGACCACGGCGATCAGCGACAACGCGATCATCAGCCAATCGAGCGAGGCACTGGCGTCCGGCGTAATCGGCATCGACAGGCGCAGGAATCCGTAGCCGCCGATCTTCAACATGATGGCCGCCAGAATCACCGAGCCGCCGGTCGGCGCCTCGACATGCGCATCCGGCAGCCAGGTGTGGACCGGGAACATAGGCACCTTCACCGCAAAGGCAAGCAGGAAGGCGATGAAGATCAGGACCTGGGCGTTCATGCCGAGCTCCAGATCGTGGAAATCCAAGAGACTGAAGCTGTCGGCTTGGAAGTACATGTAGATCAAGGCGACCAACATGAAGACCGAGCCGAAGAAGGTATAGAGAAAGAACTTGATGGTCGCATAGACCCGATTCGGTCCGCCCCAGACCCCGATGATGATGAACATCGGGATCAGCATCGCCTCCCAGAAGACATAGAAGAGGATGGCGTCGAGCGCCGAGAAGACACCGACCATCACGCCTTCCATGATCAGGAAGGCCGCCATGTAATGCGATGGCTTATAGGTGATGACATCCCAACCCGCGATGATCACGAAGATGGTGATGAAGGTCGTCAGGATGATCAGCGGCATGGAGATGCCGTCCACGCCCAGGTAGTACTCGACATTGAAGGTCGGGATCCAGGCCGCGCGCTCCACGAACTGCATCTGACCGCTGCCGGCATCGAAACCCGACCAGAGACCGAGGCTGATTGCGAAGGTCAGGATCGCAAAGGCAAGCGCGATCCACTTGGAGATGTCTGAGCCTCGATCACCGCTCGCCAGCACGGCGACACCGCCGATGATCGGCAACCAGATGACCAGCGTCAGGAGAGGTAACTCGTACATGCGGGGCGTCTCCTTCCGCTTAGAGCACGACGAAGAACGTCAAGAGCCCGACGAGCCCGACGATCATCGCAATCGCGTAGTGATAGAGATAACCGGTTTGCAGATGCCGCGCCCGCTGCGCCAGCGCCGCAACCCGATGGGCCGAGCCGTTGACCACACCGTCGTCGATGATGGCGCGGTCGCCGCCGAGCCAGAGCACCTTGCCCAGCCAACGACCGCCGCCTGCAAAGACCTTCTGATTAAAGTCGTCGAATCCGTATTTGGCCTGCAGGACCTTGGTGACGGGACCGCCCATCGCCTGCAGTTGTTCGTCGATCTTCGGATTCTTCGCGAAAGTGAACCACCAGACGACGGCGGCCAAGGCCAGACCACCCATCGCCAGGAAGAAGGGCGGCATGGTCATGCCGTGAAGCACGAAGGCCCACTGGCCGTGCCAATGCTCGCGAAGCGGCTCCAGGGTGTCGTGTTCGGGCGCCACGACGATCGGGCTCCAGTCGCCGGTCGCGAACCAATTGGTCACCAACAGCGGCTCGATGACCAGCCAGCCGAGCACCACAGAGGGGATCGCCAGCAGAACCAGCGGCAAGGTCACCACCCACGGGGTCTCGTGCAGATGGTGTCGGGTGTGCTCGTCCATCCGCGGCTTGCCGTGGAAGACCAGAAAGTACATGCGGAAACTGTAGAGGGCGGTCACGAAGACACCGAGCGTGAGCAGCAGCGAGGCATAACCGGATCCGTAGAGCGTCGAGTGGCCCACCGCTTCGATGATCGCATCCTTCGAGAAAAAGCCCGAGAAGGCCGGGAAGCCGATCAGGGCCAGCGAGCCGATCAACGCGGTGATCCAGGTGATCGGCATGTAACGGCGCAGGCCGCCCATCTCGCGGATGTCCTGCTTGTGATGCAGGGCGATGATCACCGAGCCGGCGGCGAGGAACAGCAGCGCCTTAAAGAAGGCATGGGTCATCAGATGGAACATTCCGGCGGCATAGGCCGAGGCACCGAGCGCCGTCACCATGTAACCGAGCTGCGATAGGGTCGAATAGGCGACCACACGCTTGATGTCGTTCTGCACCAGACCGATCAGTCCCATGAAGAGTGCCGTGGTCGCACCGATAATGAGGATGAAGCTGAGCGCCGTCTCCGACATCTCGAACAGCGGCGACATGCGCGCGACCATGAAGACACCGGCGGTGACCATGGTCGCCGCGTGAATCAAGGCCGAGATGGGCGTGGGGCCTTCCATCGAGTCCGGCAGCCAGACATGCAAGGGGATCTGCGCCGACTTACCCATCGCACCGATGAAGAGCAGGATGCAGATCAGGGTCATGAGCGAGACGCCGCCGAACACGGCGACCTGCGTGCCGGCATGGGCGGGTGCCGCGGCAAAGACCTCCGCGTAATCCATGCTGTTGAAATACATCCCGATCGCAGCGATGCCCAGGATGAACCCGAAGTCACCGACGCGGTTGACCAGGAAGGCCTTCATGTTGGCGAAGATCGCCGTCTCGCGCGTCGACCAGAAGCCGATGAGTAGGTAAGAAACAAGACCCACGGCCTCCCACCCGAAGAAGAGCTGCATGAAGTTGTTGGACATCACCAACATCAACATGGAGAAGGTGAAGAGCGAGATGTAGCTGAAAAACCGCTGATAGCTGTTCTTCCCGGTCAGCGCACCTTTCGGCCAGTTGTGCTCGTCGTCGGCCATGTAGCCGATCGTGTAGATGTGCACCATCAAGGAGACGAAGGTCACGGTCGCCATCATGAGCGCCGTGAGCCGATCGACCAGGAAACCGATCTCGAAGCGGATTCCGTCCGAAACCATCCAGGTGTAGACCGCCTCGTTGTAGACCGGCAGATCACCCCAGATGAAGCGCGCCAGCACCATGAGCGATAGCGCCGTGGAAAGCCCGACGCCCGCGATGGTCACCGCATGCGCACCCTGCCGGCCGATTCGGCCGCCGAAAAATCCGGCGATGATGGCGCCCAGGAGCGGCGCGAGCACGATGGTCAGGTAGACGTTTTCCACTGTTTAGTTCGCTCTTTCGCTTGATGTGATCCGGATCGACCCGCCAGTCACGCGGACGCGTTGACGCCGTCCGCGCTATCCCTTGAGGCTGTCTAGATCCTCCACGTTGATCGTCTGCTGATTACGGAAAAGCACCACCAGGATCGCAAGCCCGATCGCAGCCTCCGCCGCCGCCACGGTCAGGATGAAGAAGACGAAGACCTGCCCCGTCATATCCCCGAGAAAATGGGAAAAGGCGACGAAGTTCATATTCACCGCGAGCAGCATCAGCTCGATGCACATCAGCAGCAGGATGACGTTCTTGCGATTCAGGAAGATCCCCGCGACCGCCAGCATGAAGAGCCCGGCGGCCAGGATCAGATAGTCTGAGAGCGCGATCATTCGGTCGATTCCTGTGGTGCGGCCGAGGCAGCGACGGCCGGAACCGCAGCACTCTCGGAAGGCATCTTGACGATACGAATCCGGTCCGGACCCTTCTTGACCCTCACCTGCTTCGCCGGATCCATGTACTTGGTCTCGGGCCGACGTCGCAGGGTCAGGCGGATCGCGGCAACAATGGCGACAAGCAGAATGACGGCGGCAATCTCGAATGGGTAGACATAGATGGTGTAGAGCAGAAGACCGAGCTCTTCGGTATTGCTCACGTCGGGTCCGGCCGGCAACGGCGACGGGAACTGCTGCAATCCGAAGTTGGCCGGCCCGACGATCAGGAAGATCTCGAGGGCAAGCACAACCGCAATCAGCGCACCGATGGGTAAATAGCGAATAAAGCCCGCGCGCAACGTCGCGATATCCACATCGAGCATCATCACCACGAAGAGGAAGAGCACCATCACTGCGCCGACATAGACCAGGATGAGCACGATACCGAGGAACTCCGCTTCGAGCAGGATCCAGAGTGCCGCACTGCTGATGAAGGCCAGCACCAAATAGAGGACGGCGTGGACCGGATTGCGACGCGTGATCACCATCCCTGCAGCGACTAGGGTTATGGCCGCGAAGACATAGAAGAGGAATTTTTCAAAGCCCATGATTCATCCGAATGCCGTGGTTAGGCGCAATGGTCATATGAGCGCCGGCGGATCGCCCGATCGGCGCCTGATCGCCCTTTGTTCGATCGACCCCCGACGCGCCGCAAGCGAATCGACGAAAGCTCCGGAACGCTGCGCATGAAGGGCCCGATCTTCGAGCGTGCCGTCACCGCCGGCCGCGGTCCCTGCGATCCGGGGTCCATCGCGGTTCAGCGGTAGGGCGCATCCGCGGCACGGGCCGCGGCAATGTCCGCCTCGTACTTGTCCCCGATCGCGAGGAGCTTCTCCTTGGTCATGATGTTCTCGCCGCGATTCTCGAAGTGATACTCGTAGACCCCGGTCTCGACGATCGAGTCGACCGGGCACGACTCCTCGCAAAAGCCGCAGTAGATGCACTTGAAGAGGTCGATGTCGTATCGAGTGGTCCGGCGCGATCCGTCCTCGCGCGGCTCGGCCTCGATCGTGATGGCCAGCGCCGGACAGACCGCCTCGCAGAGCTTGCAGGCGATGCAGCGCTCCTCGCCGTTGGGATAGCGCCGCAGGGCATGCAGGCCGCGAAAACGCGGCGAGATCGGGGCCTTTTCCTCCGGATACTGGACCGTGAACTTGCGCTTGAACATGTAAGCGCCGGTCAGACTCAAGCCCTTGAAGAGCTCGACCATCAAGAGGCTTTGAAGATAGTCACGTGTGGCTTTCAGCATCGGTCGTCTCCGGGTCAGGCGGACCACCAAGGGGGCAGCTCGGCGAGCACCGCAAGCGCCACCACCAGGATCCAGACGATCGTGATCGGGATGAACACCTTCCAACCCAGACGCATGATCTGGTCGTAGCGATAGCGCGGGAAGGTCGCCCGTAACCACAAGAATACAAACATGAAGAAGAAGGTCTTGAGCAACAGCCAATGGAAACCATCACCCAAGATCGCATTGCCATCGGTCCAGGCTTGCGGGAAGGGCGACAGCCAGCCTCCCATGAAGAGCAGGGCCGAGAGCGCCGAGATGAGGATCATGTTCGCGTATTCGGCAAGGAAGAAGACCGCGAAGGCCATCCCGGAATACTCGACATGGAAACCGGCGACGATCTCCGACTCGCCTTCTGCCACGTCGAACGGCGCGCGGTTGGTCTCGGCGATCCCCGAGATCAGATAGACACCGAACAAGGGCAGCAACGGCAGCCAGAACCAGGTGAGAAGGTTGCCCTCTTGGGCCGCAACGATCGCGCCCAGATTCAGGCTCCCGGCAGCCACCAAAACACCGACCAGAGCAAAGCCCATCGCGATCTCGTAGGCGACGATCTGTGCCGCCGAGCGCATGGCGCCGAGCAGGGCGTACTTCGAGTTGGACGCCCAGCCCGCGATGATGATGCCGTAGACACCGAGCGAGGTCAGCGCAAGGAGATAGAGCAGGCCCGCATTGATGTCGGCCAGCACCAGGCCTTCATCGAACGGGAACACCGCCCAAGCGGCCAATGCCGGGGCGATCGCGATCATAGGCGCCAACAAGAACAACGCCTTGTCGGCCTTGGTCGGGATGACGATCTCCTTCATCATCAGCTTGACCGCATCCGCGATCGGCTGCAGCGAGCCGCGCCAGCCGACCCGGTTGGGCCCGATGCGGACCTGGATGTAGCCGATCACCTTGCGCTCGGCCAAGGTGTAATAGGCCACCATTCCGAGGAGCGGCAGGACAATCGCGATGATCTTGATCAGGATCTGGATCACCACGGGAAGCGCATTCCATAGTTCGATCATCGTTGATTCATCCCGCCTCGCTACCCGTCTCGCCGAACCACGGCCTGATCTCGACCGGGCCGATCTGCGCGCCCAGCCGCCCGCTTCCGGTCACGGCTGCGGGGATCCGCGCACAGCCCATCGCGATCGCGTCGTCCAGGAAGACATTGGCCTCGATCTCGTGGCCGTTCTGAATGATCAAGACCGTCTGATCGGCAATCAGTCCATCGCCACGCGCCTGCTCCGGATGCAGATAGACACCGAAGGCCGTACCCTGGACCGGCGTGCGCTGCAGGGCCGGCGCCCGCCGAACGAGCGGATCCAGCGCATAAATGGGCACAGTGCCGAGACGCATCAGGCCGGCGGTTGTGCCGGCTGAAACCGCCGGATACTGGCCGCGCGGGGCATTGTCGAGTGCGGCATCACTGCACAGCTCGGCAAGCTCGTCGCGCACCTGCGCCGCATCTCGATACTCGAAGCCGGGAAGATCCAGGAGGTTACCCAGCACGCGCAGCACCTTCCAGCCGGGACGGGCCTCGCCGGGGGGCGCGACCGCACCCTGAAACCGCTGCCAAAGACCGCCCGCATTGACGAAGGTCCCGGACGTCTCGGCGAAGGCCCCGATCGGAAGGAGCACGTCGGCAACGGCTTCGAGCGACGGGGAACGGAAGGCAGAGCAGGCAATCACCAGATCGGCCGCCTCGCACATGGCCATCGCCCGCGCGGGGTCGATGAGATCCCGATCCGGCTCCAAGCCCCAGAGGACCAGCGTGCTCGGCGGCGTACCGAGCATCTCGCCGAGCCCGAGACCCGTCGACTCGGCCGGCCGACCGCCGGGCACTCCGAACGGCACGGCGCCGGCCAGATGCGCACCGACACTGTTCGCCGATGCCGGCAGGAAACCCACAACGGCGCCGCTCAGCTCGCCGATCCGGTAGGCCAGCGCCTTGAGCAGCGCATAGTCCGGATGCGCGGTGGCCAGCGCGCCAAGCAACACGACGCCGGTCGACTTCTCCCCGGCAGCACGCAGAGCGTCGGCAACCACCTGATGGGCATCGCCCGGCGTGGCCGAGCCGATGACCGACTCGAGTGCCCCGGAGGCATTGGCACCAAGCGCCTTGGCGATCGCCGCGAGGTCCGCGACCATCTGCGCAGGCGTCCCGACCAACTGCCGGGCGGGATGGGTCAACGCCAAGGTCAAGGGGTTCACGCAGGCGACCGTCGCGCCTTCCAGCACGGCCTTGCGGATGCGATGCGCCAGCAGCGGCTGTTCCTGGCGAATCTCGCTTCCGATCAGGAGGATCGCCTCCCGGCTCTCCAGTTCGGCGATCGGTAGGCCGAGCCATGGGAGCATCGGATCGGCAGCATCGCCGCTGAAGTCCTGTTGGCGCAGTCGGTGATCGATATTGGCGCAACCCAGGCCGCGGGCGACCCGCTGCGCCAGATAGAATTCTTCGAGCGTCGCGTTCGGGGCCATCAGCCAGCCCATGCGGGACGCATCCGCGGCCTTGAGACGTTCGGCGACCGCGGTCAGCGCCTCCTGCCACTCGACCTCGCGCCAGACCCCGTCGGCCTTGATCATCGGCGCGATCAGGCGATCCTCGGAATTCAGACCCTCATAGCTGAAACGGTCGCGGTCCGAGATCCAGGTCTCGTTGACACCCTCGTTGTCGCGCGGATGCACCCGCATGACCCGACCGCCGCGTACATGAAGACGGATGTTCGAGCCGACCCCGTCGTGCGGGGCGATGCTGTCGGCGTCGGTCAGCTCCCAGGCCCGCGCGGTGAAGCGATAAGGCTTGGAGGTGAGCGCTCCGACCGGACAGAGATCGATGATGTTGCCCGAGAGCTCATGGCTCACCGTGTGGGCGACGAAGGTCCCGATGCGCATGTCTTCGCCGCGGCCGGTGGCGCCGAGCTCACGCACGCCGGCGATCTCGGCGCCGAAGCGCACGCAGCGGGTGCAATGGATGCAGCGGGTCATGTCGGTCGCGATGAGCGGGCCGAGATCTTCGTCCTTGACGACACGCTTGCGCTCGGCGAAACGCGAGACGTCGCCGCCATAGCCCATCGCTACGTCCTGCAGCTCGCATTCGCCGCCCTGGTCGCAGATCGGACAGTCCAGCGGATGGTTGATGAGCAGGAACTCCATCGTCCCCTGCTGAGCATCGATGGCCTTGGGCGAGCGTGTCAGAACCTTCATGCCCGCGCCGACGGGAGTGGCGCACGCTGGCACCGGCTTCGGGAAGGGGCGACCGCCCTGCTCCGCCTCGACCAGGCACATGCGGCAGTTGGCCGCGATGGACAGCTTCTTGTGATAGCAGAAACGCGGGATGATGATCCCTTCGCGGTCCGCGACCGCGATGATCATCTCTCCCGGCGCCGCGTCGCACGTGCGGCCGTCGATCTCGATCGTGATCTTGTCCGTCATTCAGCTCTCTCGATCGGCGCCCGTGGGCCGGGTTGCGCACACCGCTGCGGCGCGCGTTCTCGGACCTGCTCGCTCACGCGAACCGGGCCATTCTACAAGTTTGCGATTCCGGGGCGACGACAGCGAGCCGCTCTCGCCCCGATTCGGATCAGGCCGCAGGTCTAGGCTGCCATGCTTTGGCCGTGCTCGATCAGGTGCTCGAACTCGTGTCGGTAATGCTTGAGAAAGCTCTGCACCGGCATCGCCGCGGCATCGCCCAAGGCACAGATGGTGCGCCCGCCGATTCGACCCGCGACACTGTCGAGCAGATCCAGATCGCCCGGCCGGCCCTTCCCGTCCAGGATCCGTCGCAGCACCCGCTCCAGCCATCCGGTGCCTTCTCGACAGGGCGTACACTGGCCGCAGGATTCGTGCATATAGAAGTGCGACAGGTTGTGCAGAACCTTCACCATGCAGGTTCCCTCGGCGATCACGATCACGGCGCCCGAGCCCAGCATGGAGCCGGCCTTGGCGATCGAATCGTAATCCATGTCCACATCCATCATGACGTCGCCGGGCACCACCGGAACGGATGACCCGCCGGGGATCACGGCCTTGAGCGCGCGGCCGTCCTTCATCCCGCCGGCCAGCTCCAGCAGATCCCGGAAGGGCGTGCCCAACGGAACCTCGAAGTTGTCGGGCCGAGCGACATGCCCGGTCACCGAGAAG
>NZ_JAABRP010000065.1 GCF_011390875.1 Thiocapsa sp. | reverse complement strand
TCCAGGATGACCGGGATCGAGGCCAGCGACTCGGTGTTGTTGATGGTGGTCGGACGCCCGTACAGACCGAACTGGGCCGGGAAGGGCGGCTTAAAGCGCGGCTGTCCCTTCTTGCCCTCGATCGACTCCAAGAGTGCCGTCTCTTCGCCGCAGATGTAGGCACCGGCGCCGAGATGGTTGAAGAGGTCGAAATCGACACCCGATCCCTGAATATCCTTGCCCAACAAGCCCGCTGCGTAAGCCTCGCGAATGGCCTCCTCGCACCGTTCGATCGGCTCGTAGAACTCGCCGCGGATATAGTTGTAGCCGACGGTCGCGCCGATACAGTAGCCGGCGATCGCCATACCCTCGATCAG
>NZ_JAABRP010000064.1 GCF_011390875.1 Thiocapsa sp. | reverse complement strand
CGTCGATGCTCGAATCGGCCATCTTGATGTACTTGGCGGCGGTTGCACCACCGGTGCCGCCGCCGACGATCACGACCTTCTGAGTCGCGCCGAATGCCAAGTGTGGTGCACCGACCAGTCCGACAGCAGTCGCTGCACCGGCAACCTTTACGAAATCACGTCTGTTGATCTTCATCTTGTTCTTTCCTCCGGTGGCTTTACTGCTGGCTCGCGTAGAAAGCAAACACGGCGGCGAGCCCCGCGTCTCCGTCCTTCTCGAGAAGGTCATCCAGCTTGCTTCTCATCTTCTTGGGGATCTCGCGACGGTCCTCCCGGAAGTCCGACATGGTGAATTCGAGATAGGGGGTCCACTGGCCGGCGAGGAGGTAGAAGTCCTCGGCGTCTTCGCCGGTTTCTTCGTCGCGTAGCGGGATGCCGCCCTCGGCATGGCAGTTCTCGCAGTACTTGTCGTGCAACTTCGCGCCCTGATCGACCAGCGCCTTGTCGTAATCCTGCTGGGCGGGCTTGAACTCCTGCGTGTTGAAGAACTCCGCCATCTTCTCGATCTCCTCTTCCGTGTAGCCTTTGGCGATCCGGCCCATGATCGTGGAGTAGATGTCGCCGCTCCTGTAGCCCTCCATCATATCGACGAATACGATCCGGTTGATCCCGGCGATGATGGGCGACGCCGGACCGGCACTATGACCGAGGGTGCCGTGACAGCCGGCGCAGGTATTGGCCAGCATCGATGCAGTGGCGTCGGCATTGGCGCCCGACGATAAGCCGAGCGCGAGCGCGCCGGCGATGAGGGCCAATCTTGATGAAATCGTGGCCATGCTTCCTCCGAGTGGTCTTTAAAGGTCGTTTCGATGACATGCGGCTATCCATGCCGCGATGCAGAAGGGGCGTTCTCGTTGCACCCCTAAGTGCATTGGTGGTGCGCTCGGCGTCGTGGCTTGGGCGCTGTGCTCACGAGCTCGGCCGCTTCGCCAGGAGCGCGGCGGCTTCTTGATTTCCTCGTTGCTCCGCCAGGTCTGCTGCAGTGTGCCCGTCGCGGTCGGTCAAGGCGGGGTTGGCGCGATAGTTCAACAGAAGTCGAATCAGCTCTGCGTGGTCCGTGACGACCGCCTCCATCAACGCGGACGTGCCGTCGTCATCCTGAAGATTCGGATTGGCGCCGCGTTCCAACAGGAGTGTGGCGGCATCCGGATGCCCCTGACTGATGGCCAGGATCAGCGGCGTTGCCCCCAGGCCGTCGCGCGCATTGACATCGGCACCCGCGTCCAGCAGAGCCTTCACGACATGCCAGAGCCCCGCGTCCGCGGCGATCAACAACGCAGTCTCACCTTCCTTGTCTCTGGATTCGAGCTCTGCGCCGGCTTCGATCAGGAGGTCGACAACCTCGACCTGTCCGTGCGCCGCGGCCAACATCAGCGCGGTGCGTCCGTCCCGGTCGGAAGCCTTGGGGTCGGCGCCCCGAAAGAGCAGCTGCTCGGCCATGTCGGAAATCCCGTAACGCGAGGCGATCATCAAGGGATCCCATCCGCTGCGGGTGCGGTCATGTACGTTGGCTCCGCGCTCGATCAGGATCGCGGTGATGCCGATATTGCCGTGCTCGGCGGCAAAGGTAAGCGGCGTGCAGCTCGCGACGGTGCGGGCGTTCACGTTGGCTCCGCGGCTCAGGAGCAGCGCAACCGTTTCGAGATCGTCCGATTCCACGGCGATCATCAGGGCCGTTTTACCGAACTCGTTTGCGGCGTCCACCGGAACGCCCCGGTCGAGCAGGTCCGAGACGGACTCGGTATCGCCGACCATCGCGGCGAGCCGCAGCTCCTTGCCGAGATCGGCGTTCGAATCCTCGCTCGTCGCAACGGCGGCATGAAGCCCGGTGAGCAGAATCGCGCCCGTGAGCAACAGCAACGCGATCCATCGGGGATGTCGCCTTGCACGGGGAGTCTGGCTCATGAAGGACCTCGACACGTTCGCTGTGTGACGCTCAGGCGGCGTCCGGATCACCGGATGCGCTCTTCTCGGTCGCTGCCGGTTCCTCGGGCGGCTCATCGGGCAGCTCATGCGCAATTCCCTTGTGGCAGTCGATGCAGGTCTGACCGCGATCTTCGGCCGCGCCATGTCGGCTACGTGCGGAGCGGCCTTGAGCCGACAGATCCATATCCGAGAATTGGTGGCAGCTCCTGCAGGTGCGCGAGTCGTCAGCCTTCATCCGGTCCCAGACACGATTCGCCATCGTCCATCGGTGCGCCTCGAACTTCTCCGGGGTGTCGATCGTCCCGAGAATCTCATGGTACACGTCTTTCGCGGCCATTAACTTTGCGTGGAGCTTCGGGAAGAATTCCCGAGGCACATGACAGTCCGAACAGGTCGCCCGGACGCCGGAGGCGTTCTTGTAATGAACCGTCTCTTGATACTCGGCGTAGGGGACCTGCAGGCTGTGGCAGGAGACGCAGAGTTCCATGCGGTTCGAGTAGGCCAGACCGCCGGTCATTGCACCGGCAAATCCGATCCCGGCCAGAAACACCAATGCCAAGACGACAAGCGGTGTCCTGCGCTTGGATTTGCGGGCATCAGACATAGACATCCTCTTTACGGCGACGACTGGGGGGACGTCGTAGGCCGTCGCGGCTCTTCTTCTTGTGGGTGCCGGACGGACGTTTATTCTTTGACGATTCGCAATCGATGGTAAGGCATCCGTGCCATGCTTGCCAAGGTGGGTAAGCGTTCGGTAATCGATACGCGGTTTAGTCTGCGTCGCGTTGCCGGCCGATCCCGCGCTCGCGCGCGAACTCGAGCATACGGTGAATCGGTACCAGCGCGCGCTTGCCGAGGGCCGGATCGATCAGGATCTCCTGATCGCCTTTGAGCAGGACTTGTCCTAAATTCTGCAATGCATTCATCGCCATCCAGGGGCAATGTGCGCAGCTTTCGCAGGTCGCACCTTCGCCGGCTGTCGGGGCCGGGATCAGGGTCTTCTCGGGCGCGAGCTGGTGCATCTTCCAGAAGATGCCGGCGTCGGTCGCGACGATGAACTCCCGGTTCGGCATCTCGACCACGGCCTTGATGAGCTGGGTGGTCGAGCCGACCACGTCGGCCTGATCGACGACCTCTTCCGGAGATTCGGGGTGGACGAGCACGGCCGCCTCGGGGTGAAGCTTGCGCACGCGCTCCAAGGCAAATGATTTGAACTCTTCGTGAACCACGCAGGCGCCGTCCCAGAGCAGCATATCCGCCCCGGTCATGCGCTGCACGTAATGGCCCAGGTGTTTGTCGGGTGCCCAGAGAATCTTGCGGCCCTGCTCGGCGAGATGGGCGACGACGGGCAGGGCGATGCTGGATGTGACGACCCAGTCGGAGCGCGCCTTCACCTCGGCACTGGTGTTGGCATAGACCACGACGGTGCGCTCGGGGTGGGCATCGCAGAAGGCGCCGAAGGCGTCGGCCGGACAGCCTTCATCGAGCGAGCAGGTGGCCCGAAGATCCGGCATCAGGATCCGCTTCTCGGGATTGAGGATTTTTGCCGTCTCGCCCATGAAACGAACGCCGCAGACGACCAGCGTCTGCGCACTGCTGGCGGCCCCGAACCTCGCCATCTCCAACGAATCGGAGACGCACCCGCCGGTCTCTTCGGCAAGGGCCTGGAGATCGGCATCGGTGTAGTAGTGGGCGACCAAGACCGCATCCTGCGCCTTGAGCAGCACCTTGATCCGGTCCCTGAGCGCGTTCTTCTCAAATGTGCTCAAGGCCGGCCATTGCGGGTGCGGCGGGACCTCGATGGCGGGTCGCGACGCGTGCTCGGGTGTTCGGATGCTCATCGTATGACCTGTATTCGCGGTTTGATCAGGCCGCAGAGCGCTCCTTTTTGCCGGGGATATCCGCCCGCTCTTCGGAGAGGTGCACCGTGTGCGGCTTGTGTGGCGACTCCTTGAGTCCTTTGGGGTTGGTATAGCGCTCGTTGAGCGTCTGCACGAAATTCTCGCAGTTCTGAAGGACCTCGTTGATCTGTGCACGGGCCTTGCCGCTCCAGCCGATCGGTCGGCCGATGATGACCGGGCGATAGAAGCGGGTGTTCTTTCTGAATGCGGACATCAGATTTCCCGGTGGGTTCTTGCGCGCAACCTGCTTTCTCAGCCAGGGCTCGACACTCATTGCGGCAAGCTTACGAACCGAGAAATGGGTGCCGATGGCCAGCGCGACCAGCACCCCGATGAGTGCATCGTGGCCCCAAGCGATCTGAGTCGTGAGCACATCCAACCAGGCGGGCGCATAGGAGAGTCCAACCCAGTGGCCTGCGCCGATGCTCCAATAAAGGAAGAGGGCCCCGACGATGGCGATGAGTGCCGCGTCGGCGAGCAGGGTGCGGGTGCGCCAGCGCCGCACGGCGCTTTGCAGCAGGGGCACCGCCTCGTGCCCGAAGGCGTTGGCGGTTTCGCGCAAGGCCGCGATGATGCGGTAGGCTCGCTCGATCTCGACGCGCTCCATGCGCAGAAAGATCTCGCCGAGATCTTCGTCGCGCTTTTTCTCGAAGCGCTTACGCTTGTGCTCGTCCGGGATGGTGTTGGCGGCGTGCGGATTGTAGATGGTGTAGAAGCGACCCGCGGTCAGGCCGGCCTCGCCGATCGCGCGCAGCCAGGCCGCGACCACGTCTTCGGGGTTGTCCTCGTTCGCGGCGGTATCGAGTTGATTGAGGATGTAGAGGAACTTGCCCGAATCGGCGCGGTGGATGGTGTCCTTCACCAGGTGTTTGAGCGTGTCGCGCATCGCCCCCGGCTCCGGGTGGCGTGCGTCGAAGAACACCAGGACCAGATCGGACAGACCGATCATGTGGTCGCTGATGCGCAGGATCGCCGTGCGCTGGGCGTCGGCGTCGAAGCCGGGGGAGTCGATCAGGATCTTGCCGCGCAGGCGTTCGCTGCAGCAGGTCTTGAGCTGAAGATAGGCATCGATGCGTTTGCCTTCACCGCCGGCGACCTGCTCGATGTCGTGCGACATCTGGTAGAAGGGAAAGCGCGGATCCGAGTCCAGCGAGACACCCGGGAGCGAATGACTGACCGTCTCGGGGCTGTAGACGATGACGGTGAAGCGATCGTCGACGGCCTGATTGCCGGTGCGTTGGAGCTTCTGCCCGAGAAAATAGTTGATGAAGGTCGATTTGCCCGCCGAGAAGGTGCCCAAGATCGAGATGAGCGGCCACCAGGGGATCTGGGTCGCGAAGGACTGATTGGTCTCGAGCAGACCCGTCCCGTAGGCAACGCGGTCGATTGCCCGGAAGCTCTGAACGGCACTGAGCAGGACCGGGTTCTCCTGCTCGAGATGCGATTCCAGCTCCTGCATGCGCTGTTGAACGGCCTCGGCGGTGGACGGCATAGGTTCGGCTCCTGAATCTGGGACGTGATGCTTCGCTTCGGGACAAGGCGAGGGGGCGAAGCAATCGGGCCAACGGCGGCTGACGACGCTCGATCCGATTTTCGGCAGGCTGCATCGGTTGCTGCGGCCAGGTCGACACGGCCCCCGGCCGCAATGGCGCCCGATGTTACACTGAAGTTCGGCGCGATGGATAGCCGGCGGCCGGATAGGGTTAATCGAATCGCAGTCGGCTCTCGAGCGCCGAGCGCGCAGGCTATTTTCGGTCGTTCATGCGGGGTTGCCGCCGGAGTCGCGTCGAACCTGCTTTCGTCGGCTTGAATGTCGAGCGTTGTCGAAGGCATACTGCTGCACTGCGCCGTCCGGAGAACGACAAGACAACGCGGCACTGAGCAGGCCCAAAGCGCCCGGGCTCGGATGCTGCGGATCCGCAACGGATGAGCGCCGGACCCACGAGGCTGTCCGGTGTCCACGGCAGGTCCGACCGCCAACGCGCCAATCGGACGTGCGACAAAAAACCCAGCGTTTGGTGTGCGATCCGATGTCAATACAGTTTCGAACCGCCCGTTTTGCGTGCACGCTCGCCATTGCAGCGGCTGTGTCGTCCGGCCTTGCCCAGGCCCAGATCCAGGCCAGTTCGGGCGAGACCTTCGTCGTTCAACAGGCGCAAGGCGCCCCCACGGTGTCGTTGGGCGGGAGCGTGGTCCCCTACAAAGAGGTGACGCTTGCCGCGCAACTCCCCGGGCGCGTCACCTTCATTGCCGGGCGCGAGGGCGACACCTTCAAGGAAAAAGATCTCCTGGTGGCGATCGGCGACGAGGAGCTGCTCGCGAATCGACGCGCACTGCTCGCGCAGATGGCGAGCGCGGATGCCCAACTGCGCAATGCCGGCGTTCAGTACTCCAGAGAGATCTACTCTCCGCAGTCGCGCTCCGCGATGGGCGGGATGGGGCTGCCGAATCTTTTCGATCAGATGTTCACGCAACCGGCCGAGAGCTTCATCGGGGAACGCGACCGCACCGCCGAGCGCTCGGCCGATCTCTTCGCCTCCGGGATCCAGATCCAGGAGGCGCAAAACGCCATGCTGCGCCTCCAGGCGGAGCTTCAGGCACTTGACTCCAAGATTCGCGACGCCCGCAGCATCGCGCCCTTCGACGGGGTGATCGTGCGCAAGCTCATCGAGGTCGGGGACACGGTTCAACCCGGGCAGCCCATGCTCAACTATGCCGACGTGGAATACCTTCAGGTCGAGGTCGATGTGCCGGCGCGGCTGCGTCCCGGCCTGCGCGAAGGAATGATGGTGCAGGCGGAGCTCGATCCGGACAATCGGCGCGTTCCGGTTCGCGTGGCGCAGATCTTTCCGATGGCGGATCCACAGCGCCATACCGTCAAGATCAAGTTCGATCTCCCGCAAGGCGTCTCCGAGCCCGGAATGTACGCCAAGGTGCTGGTCCCCGACCTCAGTGCCCCGGCGCGGGCCAACCCGGTGATCCCGAGCAGCGCGGTGCGCTACAACGGGAGTCTACCGGGCGTCTATGTCCTGAACGAGCGCGGCGAGCCTCAGTTGCGCCTGATCCGCGTCGGCGAGGAGCTCTCCGCCGGGATGGTGACCGTGCTGAGCGGGCTGCGTGCCGGCGAGAGTGTCCTGACGAATCCCGGCCCTCGGGTCACGGCCGGTTGGGCGAGCGGGGCACCCGCCGATCGCTGACGCGCCTTCCCTTCGGCCCCGGCGATCGCTCCCGCGATCGCCCGCGCAATCCATGTCGCAGCGATGCGGCGCAGGCCCGGTTAATCTGGATTCGACATGAGCCAAGACGTCACATCTCCTCCGCAGGATCGCAAGGAACCTGCTTACGACGAGGACAATCTCGGAATCGCCGGGCGCACCGCCCGATTCTTCATCCGCTCTCCGCTTTCGCCACTCTTCTACGTCGCCATGCTGATGATGGGCCTGCTCGGCCTCGTCATGACGCCGCGCCAGGAAGACCCCCAGATCTCGGTGCCCATGATCGACATCATGGTGCAGTACCCGGGCGCATCGGCCCAGCAGGTCGCCAATATGGCGATGCAGCCGCTCGAGCGGATGATGAGCGAGATTCCCGGGGTCAAGCATGTCTATTCCGCGTCGCAACGCGGCCAGGGCATCGTGACCGTCGAGTTCGTGGTCGGGGAGGAGATGGGGCCCTCGTTGCTCAAGGTGAACGACAAGGTCGCCTCGAACATGGACAAGATCCCGCCGGGGGTCATGCCGCCGCTGGTCAAGACCAAGGGGATCGACGACGTTCCGATCGTCACGCTGACGCTTTGGTCCAGAGATCTCGACAGCAACGGGATTCCCGATGTGGACGACGGTCAGCTGCGCCTGCTTGCGCAGGACGTGCTGCAGGCCGTCAAGCAGGTCAAGGATACCGGCAACGCCTTCATCGTCGGCGGACGTCGCGAGGTGGTGACCGTCGATGTCCTGCCGGAGCGCCTTTCCGGGTATCAGATCAGTCTTGATCAGGTCGCCCAGACCCTCGTCGGCGCCAACGCCGAGCAGGTCGCGGGCGGTTTGGAGGCGAGCGGTGCACGCTTCTCGGTCACCACGGGTGCCTTCTTGACGGGTGTGGAAGACATCAACCGTTTGGTGGTCGGCACCTTCAACAACCTGCCGATCTATATTCACGACGTGGCGCGCGTGACCCAGGGTCCCGAGGACGCCTCCGAGCTGGTTGCCTACTACACCGGTCCGGCGTCCGAGATCGAGGATGCCGCGGAGGGTCGCCCGGCGGTGACCATCGCGGTCGCCAAGAAGGAGCTGACCAACGGCGTGACGGTGGCAAACGCCATCATCGAGCGCGTCGAGGAGCTCAAGGGCTCTCGAATCCCGGCAAACGTCGAGGTCAGCATCACGCGCAACTACGGACAATCCGCCGACCAAAAGGTCTCGGAGCTGATCGGCAAGCTCATCAAGGCGACCATGTTCGTCGTTATCCTGGTGCTGCTCGCATTCCGCGCGATACGTCCCGCTATCGTCGTCATGCTGGTCATCCCGGTCGTCCTCTTTATGACGGTCTTCGTCGCCTGGGTAACCAACTATACGATCGACCGTGTGAGTCTGTTCGCCCTCATCTTCTCGATCGGTATCCTGGTCGACGACGCCATCGTGGTCATCGAGAACATCTATCGGCGCTGGCTCGAAGAGGGACGCACCGACGAGGACACGGCCATCGACGCCGTGCGCGAGGTCGGCAACCCGACCATCCTCGCCACCTTCACCGTCATCGCGGCCTTGCTGCCGATGGGGTTCGTCAGCGGCATGATGGGACCCTATATGGCACCGATCCCGGTATTGGGCTCGGTGGCGATGTTCATCTCGCTGTTTGCGGCCTTTGTCTTTACGCCCTATCTGGCGATCTCCAAATGGCTGCGTCCCTCGATGAAGTATCTCGCGGCTGCCGAGAAGCGTGAGCACAAGGAGGCCGAGGGTCTCGAAAAGCTCTATCGACGGATCCTCACACCCCTGATCGAGAACCGCGGCAAGCGCCTGGCCTTCAAGCTGGCCCTTTGGGGTACCTTCCTCGTCACCCTGTCGTTCTTCTACTTCAATCTGGTGGCGGTCAAGATGCTGCCGCTGGACAACAAGCCCGAGTTCTCCGTCGTACTCGATATGCCCGAGGGTACCGCCTTGCCGGTGACGGCGAACCTCGCGCATCGCATGGCCGACAAGCTGCGTACCATGCCCGAGGTCACCGCCATCCAGCTCTATGCCGGGACCGCTCGACCGTTCGACTTCAACGGGATGGTACGGCACTACTATCTGCGTTCGGATCCTTGGCAGGGCGAGCTCCAGGTTCAGTTGACCGACAAGCATGATCGGGATCGAAGCAGTCACGAGATTGCCGTCGAGGCGCGCGAGCTGCTCGGAAAAATGGTCGAGGGCACCGGTGCGGCACTCGCCGTGGTCGAGATGCCGCCGGGTCCGCCGGTGCTGCAGTCGGTCGTGGCGGAGGTCTACGGACCGTCCCCGGAGCTGCGGCGTCAGTTTGCGAGAGAGCTCACCGACGTCTTCGCGCAGGCCGAGAGTACGCGGGACGTGGACAATTATCTTCGCGGCGCGTTCGACTATTGGCGCTTCAGCGTCGATACCGAAAAGGCGGTGCGTCGCGGGATCTCGGTCGATACCATCAACCGCAATCTCGCGATGGCCCTCGGCGGCTCGCCGATCGGCGACATCAAGCCCCAAGCGGGGCGGCAAATGGGCCATGAGCCCGTGCAGATCGTACTGCAGGTGCCCCTGGCCGAGCGCTCGCAGGTCGATCGACTCGGCGATCTTCCCATTCAGTCGAGTCAGGGATACACGGTCCCGCTGCGCGAGCTCGGCGAGTTCCAGTTGACGCCGGAAGAGGACATCATCTACCACAAGGACCTGCGTCCGGTGGAGTACGTGGTGGCCGATGTCGGTGGGCGGCTCGCGGCACCCGTATACGCGATGTTCCAGGTCGAGCGCATCCTCAATCAGCAGGACTACACGGCACCGGACGGCACCAAGCCGCAAGGCGGCGAGGGAATGGAAGACGCGATCTTCTGGCTCGACGCGCCTCCCGACAGCAGCCGCTTGGCCTGGACCTGGGCGGGCGAGTGGACCGTCACTTACGAAACCTTCCGCGACATGGGCGCCGCCTTCGGCGTTGCGCTCATCCTGATCTATATCCTGGTGGTCTGGGAGTTCGGCAACTTCCGCATCCCGCTCGTGATCATGGCGCCGATCCCGCTCACCTTGCTCGGCATCATCCCGGCGCACGCGCTCATGTTCAGTCTCGGTCTCGGCGGGGAGTTCACCGCGACCTCGATGATCGGCTGGATCGCTTTGGCCGGCATCATCGTCCGAAACTCGATTCTGCTCGTGGATTTCGCGATCCACGAGATCCAGAAGGGCGTGCCGGTCGCCGAGGCGATGATCCGCTCCTGCAAGATCCGCACGCGCCCGATCGTGATCACCGCCTTGGCCCTGGTTGCGGGCTCGAGCGTCATCATCACCGACCCGATCTTCCAGGGTATGGCGATCTCGTTGCTGTCCGGCGTGTTGGTCTCGACCGTCCTGACGCTGATCGTCATTCCGCTCGGCTGCGTCGCCGCGGGCGACGACATGTGCCGGGTGGCGCTCGCGACGGCGCCGCCCGGAACCAGCCTCCCCTGCATGACGGATGACGCGCCTCGCAGCGCCCCGCGCAAGAGCTCCGGAGGCGGTGTCAGCCGGTTTTTCGGGAAGGTCGTGGAGTTCTTTATTCTCGCGCTCTATGCGGTTCGCGGGATCTTCATCCTGCTCTTGGATGCTGCGAAGACCGCACTCAAGCCCAAGCCGACTCGGACTGCGCGTTCGCCGGTGCAACGTTCCGCCGTGACGAAAGCGCCGGCCGCGACGAGCTCCGAGGAGGATGCACCACCGGCCAAAGGCGACAGCGCGGCATCGGAACCCGCTCAGACCGTTGCTAAGAAGAAACGCGCCACGACGGCGTCGGATGCCAAGCCGGCGGCGCGCAAGACGTCCGCGAAAAAGCCCGCAGCGGCGGCGAAGTCGAGTCAAGCCGTTCAAAAGAAGGCGCCGCGGCGCGGCATTCGATTGAAGATCGACGACGAGAGCGATACATGACGCCTGTCTCGTTCGTCGCCTGGCTGCTGCTCGTTTTGGCCTACGCGACGACGCATCAGGTGGCCTCCGGGGCCGAGCCATGGGGGCTGGCTCGAGAACCGACATGGGGCGACGAGCCTGTCTATCGGCGTGGATACGAGACGCCACCGACCACGCAGGATCGCGAACCGCAATATCTCGATGCGCACCGCGCTGATGATGTGCGCCGCGACCTGCAAGGGGGCTGGTCAGGGGCGGGGTACGGAGACGACGACCGCGCCCCGGTGCAGGGTCGCGGCCTGGATGGCTTTATCGATCGCGACGGGCGTTGGGTGGAATACGCTCGAGAGCCGACGGAGCACTCTCGCGACGTCCCCTATAACGACGGGCCCGGTCGCTATTCGGCCTCACCCTGGACGGGTGACTCCGACTCTCGTGCAGAGATGGATGATCGGGACGCGCGCGGAGGTTGGCGCGAAGCGACCCCGCCCCCGGCGTATCGGAACGCGGTTTCCGGACCGGTAAACCCATACCCGGAGTATCGATTTCGAGGCGACCCGCAGCCCTCCTCGGGTCGGTGGGGCGGATCGGACGGGACGCAGGGATACCGATTTCGGCCGCTGACCGACCGTGAGGCGCAGCAGCGCTCGCAGACGCCGGGCTGGCGCCCGATTGAGCCAGGTCGCAGCGACCGGGGAGAGCGTGCGTCGGCTCCGGCGGGATTGATGGATGCGCTGACGCCGCCCGCTCGCACCTTCGGCTTCGAACCGAGACCCGGGCCTTGAGAGGGACCGGATCGCCCGATTCGGTGCCTGCGAGGGTCCGGGGTCCGACCGAATCACGGAAGCGCCGGTGGTTCATGGCCTCGAAGATAGCACTGCAGCGTGGAGCCGTAATCGCCCTGATCGAGGGGCGGGGTGTCTGTAGACTGATCACCGATCGACGGGAGGATAAAACGAGATGAGAACGCAAACGCAGGCTTTGTTGGGTATCGCGCTCGCATCCGCCCTGGCGGGCACGGCGCATGCGGAGATCGCGGGTGTCCAGTTCTCCGCGGACATGGTCAGTCAAGCCCCGGACGGGCAGGTCGAAACCGTGAAGATGTTCGTCGGCGACGGTCGCATGCGCAAGGAGATGACGCAGCAGGGCCAAGAGGTCGTTCAGATCATCGATCAGAATCGCGGCATGATGTGGGTCCTATTCCCCGATCGCCAGAGCTATTTGGAGCAGGGCGGACCCGCGAGCGAAGGTGGTGAGCCCGTCCCGGCCGCGACCGCGGAGACCGATCCTTGTGCAGGAATGCCGGGCCTGACCTGTCGCCGTGTCGGCGAGGAGGATGTCGGGGGACGCAAAGCGGTCAAGTGGGAGATGGTCATGACCCATGAGGATCAGTCCATGAACGGGACCCTGTGGATCGACGCGGAGCGCGCGATTCCGTTGAAGCACGAGATGTCCAACGGAGAGAAAATGGAGCTTCTGATGGTGGGTACCGAGACCATCGACGGGCGCGAGGTCGAGAAATGGGAAATGACGACGACTGCACCCGATCGGCAGCCGACTCGGGTTCTCCAGTGGTACGATCCGGAGTTGAAGCTGTCGGTGCGCGAGGAGTTTCCGGGTGGCGGCGTGCGCGAGCTGAAGTCGATTCGGATCGGCGCACAGCCGGATCACCTCTTCGCGGTGCCTGCCGGGTACACGCGTATGGAGACGCCTCAGCCCGGCTCCCAGCCCGGCCAATAGTCGCTCGGCGCGGCTCGGGGATGAACGCGGACGCGGAAGGACGTCATGATCACGATCGTCGGAAGTCTTAAAGGCGGTTCGGGCAAGAGTACCCTGACCTTCAATCTGGGGGTCTGGCTCTCGATGGCGGGCGCGAAGATCCAGCTGATTGATGCCGACCCTCAGGCGACCCTCACCGACGTCATCGACGTGCGCAAGGAGGAGGGTTTCGATCCGGTCCTGAAGGCGTCCGACAAGCGCGCCCTGACGCCCGAGCAGTTGAAAGGGGCCGACGAAACCCTGATCGATGTCGGGACATCGGACATGGAGAGCCTGCGCAGGGCGCTTTCGCTATGCGACCGGGTCGTGGTGCCGGTCCCGCCGTCGCAAGCGGACATTTGGTCGACCCAGCGTTTCATCCAGTTGATCGCTTCGGTCGAGCGTGAGGCGCCTCCCGATATTATCGGGTTCATCAATCGGGGCGATACACACCATGCTGTGCGCGAGACCAACGAGGCTGCCGCGGCGTTGGTCTCGCTTCCCGGTATCCGCTTCATCAAGCCGAGGCTGTCGCAACGCACCGTCTTTCGGCGCTCGTTCAGCGAGGGATTGGCGGTGTTCGAGCTCGAATCCCGCGGCAAGGCGGCGCGTGAGTTTCTCGGGTTGGCGGCGACGCTCTACCCCCACTTGGTCAGTTGATCCGCCGTTGAGGTCCCTTCGCTCCACGCTTGTCGGTCCGTCGGCCAGGTTTCGAGTCCGATGCGACCCCGGTGGTCGCTTCGCCTTGTCGCGTGCCGCAATTCTGTTAAGCTCCCAAGACAACGGAAGCAATGACAAACAACACTTAAACGGTTCCCCCGGCTGATGACAAGCCAATAGACCTACACTAAGCAAGGTTTGAATTGCTTTCGTCGGAGCGCATTTATTCCAACAAGGCGCCCTTTGCTGAATGCCACTCGCTGAGCCGAAGGCTGCTTTTTCGCAAAGCGTGATTTGATACCGGGCGGTAAGGTGCCGACCCTATAGACTTAATTTTCATCACTGATCAAAAATCGGCCCGAATCATGGCGCACAACGAGATCCCGAGGGATGATGGTTCCTCGGACAGCGGGGTACCGCAAGACCAAGCCGAGGCCGATGCGCGCGCCGCAGGCGTCACCGAGACGCAACTCCACGCCTTTGCGATCGATCGCCTGTCCCAGGCCTTCGAGACCAGTGCAAAGCGCTGGGAACTCATCGTCTATCCCAGTCTGTTCGCCTTCATCATCCTGGCGGCCTACGGGTTCTACCTGGTCTTCAGCCTCGCCAAAGACGTGCACTATCTGGCCATCAGTGTCGACACCAACATGACGGTACTGGCCAGCAACATGCAGTCGATCTCGGACAACATGGGGCAAATGAGTGCGAATGTTCGTACCATGGCGGTGAGTGTGGACTCCATGGCAAGGGACGTGAACACCCTCGAGCCGATGTTGACGAGCATTCAGACCATGGATCGTTCGATGCAGGCGATGACCATGTCGACCTCTTCCATGCGCAACGACATGGCGGGCATGAATCAAAGCATCGGCCGTCCGTTGCAGTTCATGAATTGGTTCATGCCCTGGTGATCGATCGCAATCCCTGCAAGAACGCTTAAAGCGGCTACGGCTTGGAGTTGACCGTGAACCCGGGCCTGCCCGAATCCGTACGACTGATCGTCGCGATATCCTCGCGTGCACTCTTCGACCTCAGCGAGTCTCACCAAGTGTTCGAGACGCAGGGCGTCGATGCCTATCGCGACTATCAGGTCGCACACGAGAACGACATCCTCGAGCCCGGAGTGGCCTTCGCGCTCGCCAAAAAGCTGATGAGCCTCAATGTCGCCCTGGGCGATCGGGGTCGCGTCGAGGTTATCCTGATCTCGCGCAACAGCTCGGATACCGGGTTGCGCGTCCTGACCTCCGCACATCACCACGGTCTGGATATTGCCCGCGCCGCCTTTACGGGCGGGGCGAGTCCCTACCGCTACGTGTCCGCCTTCGGTGCCCATCTGTTCTTGTCCGCGGACCCGAGAGACGTGCGCTCGGCCTTGAATGCGGGGTGTGCCGCGGCGACCGTGCTGCCGGCGGCCTTTCCGGCGGGTCCGGAAGAAGACGAGCAGGTTAGAATCGCGTTCGACGGCGATGCGGTGCTGTTCTCGGACGATGCCGAGAGACTTTTCCGGCGAGAGGGGCTCGAGGTCTTCAACGCGACCGAGTTGGCCGCTGCGCACGAGCCTCTGCCCGGTGGTCCCTTCAAGGGGTTGTTGGTCGCGATCCATCAACTTCAAGCGCTCTTTCCGCCCGAGGCGTCGCCGCTGCGCACCGCGCTCGTGACCTCGCGTGGCACGCCCTCGCACGAACGTGTGATCCGGACCTTGCGTGCTTGGGATATCCGTATCGACGAGGCACTTTTTCTGGGCGGGCTCGAGAAGGGGCGGTTTCTCGCGGCCTTCGACGCGGACATCTTTTTCGACGATCAGCGCGTCCATTGCGACGCGGCGAGCCGTCATGTGGCAACCGGCCATGTCCCGCACGGCGTCGCTAATCCGGAGTGTGACCCGCCGATCCGAGCGGACAAGTCCGACGAGAACCACGGCTAGACCGTGTCCGAGGCGAGATGTTCAGTTTCGGCTGCGCCCAGCGGTTGGTGCACCCCCGTTCCCCGGCGGAGATGCGGTCTGGAGTTTTTGGATTCTTCAATCTTCTAAACTGCGCCGACTCCAACGGTTGTCGATCGCTCCGAGGCTGACCCAATCGTGCGAACATCCCATATCCTGCCGGGCGCAGTTTAGGGCTGAATGTCGAGCGTCGGCGACGGACGCTGCAGGAAATTGCCTTGTACATAATCGACCCCCGCCGTCCAGAGAACGGTGAGGGCTCGCGCGTCCTCAACCCCTGTCACCACGCTCTTCACGTTGAACTCGCGCGCGAGATTGGCGATGGTCATGAGACGTTGCTGTTTGACGGGGTCTTCGGCGAGTGCGCGGGCAAAATCCGGCATCAGAACGACGAAATCGACCGGAAGCGCCTGCAGGATCATCTCCGAGCGATTGGTGGCGCCGAAACGATTGATCGCGACCCGGCATTTGATCTGCTTCAAGGCGTCGATCAGCTTGCCGAGACTTGCCAGATTCTCCGCAACCAGCTCTTCCTGAAATTGGAAGGCGAGCCAGTTGCCGCGCACGTCGAGCTCACGCAAACAGTCACAGATATGCAGAATAATGCTTGGGTTGCGGAAGGTGTCTTCGGCGAGATTGATGAAGAATCGAAGGTTGTGACCGGCACGTCGTTGCTCGGCGAGCACGCGGATCGCGTCGCGGATTGCCCATTTGTCGATCTCCTCGATGAGACCCTGTCGAATTGCCGCCCCGATGAAATCTTTGGCCTCCAGCAACTCGCCGTCATTGTCGAGCAGGCGCACCAAGACGCTGTAGTTCTCCTGGTTGTCGCCCATGAGGCTGATGATGGGTTGGTAGACGAGCTTGAACTGCTGGCTCCCGAGCGCTGTTGCGATCTTGTCCGCGACCTCGGTGTCGCCCTCCACTGCGGTTTGTTTTGTTCGCGCAGCCAATGATGTCGGGGTCTGCATCCCGCCGGCACAGTCCCCCGGCGCTGCCGCACTGTAGACGCACAGCCGGTGCGCGGCGTTGAGAATGTCTTGCGCGGCGGCTGCACGTCCCTTCACCAGGTAGTATCCGATATCACAGTCGGGCGCGATGCGGCCGTTGGTTGCGAGGCGCTGCGGAAGGCGTGCGTGCTCGCGGATGTGCTCGGCGAGTGCCTCGGCCTCCTTTTCGTCCAAACCGTCGACGATCATCGCGAAGCCGTCGTCGCTGATCCGTGTGAGCGCATGTGCTTGGACGGCAACTGACGCCAAGACCGGGCCGAAGCCGTCGACGATGTCCAGCCCATGGGTCAATCCAAGATCGCGCAAAAGCTCGGAATGGCGTCTGAGGCGGACAAAGAAGACCGCAAAGGGCAGCGGAACAGCGCGATCGGGGCCAAGTCGCGACTCGATCTCGTCGAAGAAGGCCGTACGAGCGGCGGCGATATCGGAGGCCATGTCGCCGCCCTTCGCACGAGCCTCGGATTGTCGCACCGGATCCAGGATCAACCGCAGACACGGCTCGTCGTCGAGGACAGCCGGCGCCGCGGACAGGCGTACCTCGAGCCCTTTGCCCCGGCTCGAGCGCAGGCGTGTCGTGATCTCGACCGGCTCGGTCTGAGCCGTGCGCTCGGCGCTCTGCAGCAGATCGCGCACACCGTCACGCTGGTTCGGATCGACAAGGTCAAGGAGGGCGATCGCCTGAATCTCGTCCAGGTTCGGATAGCCGAGAAGCGTGAGATAGGTGCTGTTGGCGTAGAGATGGAGACCCTGCTGCACAAAGGCGATCGCAGCGCCGGTATGGTCGACCAGCTCGCGGGCGCGTCGTTCGCACTGTTTGAGCCGGGCCATCAGCTCACGGTGTCGGCGACGTTGTCGAATATCGCCTGCTTCGCGTCGAATGGTCCAGAGAAGCTGCTCCTCGTCGCCGGGGGCGAGCAGGCCGCGCGCGCCGAATTGCTGTGCCTCGAGCACCTGCTCGGGGTCGGGCGTGTCTGCCGCGATGATAATGAGCGGCATCTCGGCAACATGCTCGCCACGCTGTCGAATCGCCTCGGCCAAGTCCCGGTCGTCGTCGTGGCGCCACCACAAGATCATGTCGAAGGCGCGGCGAGCGAGCAAATCGTTCAATCGATCCGCCCGCGCGGTCACGAGCGCGCGGGCCGCGAGACCGGCTGCACGCAGGCGCTCCACCAAGTGCTCCGCGGCGGCGGTGTCGGTGGTGAGCAAAAGCATTGCCATCAGTGGGGGTTGCGCGGACATGATGCGACCTGGTGCGGGATCCTCTAGGTTTCTGTCCATTGTCGTGTCTGCGATTATCGGGCTTCGCGGCCCGGTAGGGAAACGATCGCGTTCACAAAAACGGCGATCCGATGCGAGCGGCGTCGGTCAGGGGAATCTTGGATCCGACACCCGGAACCTCGCGGACCAGGCGCGGGACCAGGTAGCCGGGCAGGCGTTCCCGTACCGCCTCGCCGAGTCGCAGTGCCTGTGTGTCGGAGACCGCGAAGTGTGCAGCACCCTCCACCGGATCGAGCTGGTGGAGATAGTAGGGAAGGACGCCGCACTCGAACAGCCGCTCGCTGAGCGCACCCAGTGTCGGCGCCGCGTCGTTGACCCCTCGCAGCAAAACGCTTTGGTTGAGCAGGGTCAGATCTGCGCGACGCAATCGCTGGAGTGCATCCTCGGCCTGCGTGCCGAGCTCGCTCGGATGATTGGCATGGATGACGAGGATCGTGGCGAGACGGGAGCTCGCCAGGTGTCGGCAGAGTGTGTCGGTGACCCGAGAAGGCAGCACGACGGGGAGGCGTGAATGGATCCGCAGGCGTTTCAGGTGCGGGATCTCGTTGAGGCGCTCGAGCAGTGCGCCGAGGCGATCGTCGTCCAGCATCAAGGGATCCCCGCCGCTGAGGATCACCTCGGAGATGTCCGGATCCGCGGCGATGGAGGTCATTGCAACGGCCGTGCGATCAGGCGTTTGGCCGAGCGCCGCATATGGAAAATGTCTTCGAAAGCAATAGCGGCAGTGCACGGCACATCCGCCCGTGACGATCAGGAGCGCACGGCCTGCATATTTTCGCAGCAGCCCTTGGCCGAGATCCGCGGACGTATCTCCGACAGGATCGCGGCTGAATCCGGCGACCGACAAGCGCTCCGCCCCGAGCGGCAGGACCTGTCTCAGCAAGGGGTCGCGCGGGTCGCCCGGCGTCATCAAGGCGGCAAAGGCTCGCGGGACAAGCAACCGGAATCCCGGTGCGGCAGAATCGAGATCCGGGATCGTCTCCGGACTCAGGCCGAGTGCGGCGAGGAGGTCGTCGGCCTGTCGGTAGGCCTCGGCGAGGTCGTTTTTCCAGACGGGCTCATGCTCGGGCGTCCGGAACAGATCCGGCGTCGCGGTCTGACAAGCAGCGATGCTTCGCGGTACCATTGCGCGGTTTAGCTCCACAGTCAACGAGGACGATATGGCCTTTTACAGTACCAGCGAGTTCAAGGGTGGACTCAAGATCATGTTGGACGGCGATCCTTACAACATCGTCGAGAACGAGTTCGTCAAGCCGGGCAAGGGCCAGGCCTTCAACCGGGTGCGGGTGCGCAATCTCAAGACCGGGCGAACCGTGGAGAAGACCTTCAAGTCGGGCGATACGGTGGAAGCGGCCGATGTGCATGATACCGACATGCAGTATCTCTACAACGACGGCGAAGAGTGGCATTTCATGGATCCGGCCAGCTTCGAGCAGATGACCGCCGACGCGAACGCCGTGGGCGATGCTGCCAAGTGGATCAAGGAGGAAGACATCTGCAGGGTGACGCTCTGGAACGGTGTACCGCTGATCGTCGAGGCGCCCAATTTCGTGGTGCTGGCGATCACCGAGACCGACCCCGGCCTGAAAGGCGACACCTCGGGCGGCGGCGGCAAGCCGGCGACCCTGGAGACGGGCGCGATAGTCCGTGTGCCCTTGTTCGTTCAGTCCGGCGAGCTTGTGAAGGTCGACACCCGCACCGGCGAGTATGTCTCGCGCGCCAAAGAGGCCTGAAGACGACGCGCGGTCGAGCGATGCCGGCGTGACCGGCGCTGTCCGCTCGCCCTTGCCGTCGATCTGCCTATCCTGATGCCTGCTTCCCATGACTGGTCGGCGTGCGCAACGGCCGCCGTTCTGCACGCCCGCGCCGAGATGCTGGCGCGGATTCGCACCTTTTTTGCCGTTGCCGGCGTGATGGAGGTCGAGACGCCGATCCTCTCGCACGCCGGTGCGACGGATCCGGCGCTCGCGAGTCTCTCGCTCTCGGGTGGTCTCTCAAGTGTTGGGTTCGGGGCCGATCGCAGGCTCTTCCTGCAGACCTCGCCCGAGTTTCCGATGAAGCGCCTGCTCGCTTCGGGGAGTGGCCCCATCTATCAGATCTGCAGGGTCTTTCGCGGCGAGGAGCGCGGGCGCCGGCACCACCCCGAGTTCAGCCTGCTGGAGTGGTATCGACCGGGCCTGGACGACGGGCAGCTGATGGACGAGGTGGCCGATCTGGTGCGCGCGGCGCTGCAACGCCCGCGGTTGCCGATGGAGCGGATCCGCTATCGTGACCTGTTTCGCGAAGTGTTGGATCTGGATCCCTTCACGGCACCTGTGCAGACAGTGCGCGAGGCCGCGATTACGGCCGGCATCCCCGACGCCGATCAGTTGGATCTCGAGCGCGACGCCTGGCTCGATCTTCTGCTCACCCAGTGCCTCGAGCCGCGTCTCGGGCGTTCAGGCATGAGTTTTCTATGCGACTATCCGCCGAGCCAGGCCGCCTTGGCGCGGATTCGGCCCGCCGGCGAGGCGCCGTACGATCAGGCGGTTGCCGAACGTTTCGAGCTTTACATCGAAGGCGTCGAGTTGGCGAACGGCTTTCACGAGCTGACCGATGCCGCGGAGCAGGGTGCGCGTTTTGCGCACGACTGTGCCGAGCGTCGGCGTCTCGGCTTGGCCGAAATCCCGCCGGACACGCGTCTGCTTGCGGCGCTCGAAGCCGGGATGCCGGCGTCGAGCGGGGTTGCGCTTGGACTCGACCGTTTGTTGATGATCGCCGTCGGCGCCACCCACATCGATCAGGTCTTGGCCTTCCCCATCGAGCGGGCATGAAATGAAACCGCGTCACTCTGCACTTTGCGCGATCGGCGTTCGGGGTTGATCTTGGATACTGTCTGCGGGCTTTTGCGCGGACGCGGTTTCAGAGATTCAGTTCTCGACGACTTAAAATTTCCTGAACCGCGTCCTGCCGAGACCAGTTGTCGAGGCGAGCCCAGCGTCACATCGCAACGTTGCATGTCGCTCGGGACGCGGTTCAGTCCGTCAAGGCGTTTTGGATCGCCTCCAAGTCCAGCGCATTCAGATACTGCTCCAGCGGGACCGCATCCGTCAGACCGGAGCCTTCGCCCTGTACCAGAAGACGGTTCCCGACCATGAGGGTGATCTTGTAGGTCTCGCTGCCGGGGGTGTGCTCCATCATGCCGCGTTCGCCCTTGAGCGAGAAGCTCTTCAGATCCTCGTTGGCCTGCATCATGAACGGCATGGAGATGGCCATGGTCAACATCGGCATCATCGGCGAGTCGGCCATCAGGGTGAGGGTTACCTCGGCGTTGTCTTCACGGACGTAGCGCCGACTGAGGTGGGTGCCGGTCAACATGGACGCGAGGCCGCCCGATTGGGACTGCGCCTCGTCCGCGACCCATCCCTCCAGAGGCGGCGGAAACAGCGTCAGAAGCCCGGCCGTGATCCGTGCGCGAATCGCCTCGACGGCGCCGTTCAGGGTCTCCGCGGCCGTTCTCAGTTCGCCGGCCTCGTACGCCTGCTTGGCAGCGTCGAGTTGATCCGTCACCTCGTCCGCGCAAGCCGTGTTGAGCGTCAGGACGAGGCCGGCCGCTAAGGCCAGCGTGCCCGTGATTCTTGCGTGCATCTTGTTTCTCCCTTTGCGCGTGAGCGAGACGACAGAACGGGCGAGCACGTCCGTCAGTGTTCGACAATTGCATCCAATGCCTGTTTGGCCTTGTGGCAGGCGCCGGGCTCGGTGCGCTCGAGGTCCATCTCTTCGAAGGCCAGACCCAAGCGCGCAAACAAGGCGCGATCCCGATCGGACTCGGCATTCGGCGTGGTCAGCAAGCGCTCGCCGTAGAAGATGGAGTTGGCCCCAGCGAGATAGCAGAGCGCCTGCAGCTCGTCGCTCATCTCGCTGCGCCCGGCGGACAGACGCACATAGGACGCCGGCATCAGGATGCGCGCGACCGCAACCACGCGGACGAACTCGAACGGATCCAGTGCCTCGCTCGCCTGAAGCGGTGTACCCTCGACCCGCACCAGCAGGTTGATCGGGACGGACTCCGGATGCGCCGGCAGGTTGGCGAGCTGACGCAACATGGAGGCACGGTCGCGCCGCGACTCGCCCATGCCGAGGATCCCGCCGCTGCAGGTCTTCAGACCCACGTCGCGGATGTGCTCGAGGGTGTCGAGTCGGTCCTGGAAGGTGCGTGTCGTGATGACCTGACCGTAGAATTCGGGCGAGGTGTCGAGGTTGTGGTTGTAATAATCGAGCCCGGCCTCCTTGAGGCGGCGCGCTTGCGCTCCGGTGAGCATCCCCAAGGTCACGCAGGTCTCCAGCCCGAGCGCATGGACGCCCTCGACCATGGCGATGACCTGCTCGAGGTTCTTGTCTGTCGGATTGCGCCAGGCCGCGCCCATGCAGAAGCGGGTCGCGCCCTGTTCGCGGGCGATCCGCGCGGCGTCCAGGACCTCGTCGATCGGCATCAGGGATTCGCGCTCCAGACCGGTCTCGTGACGCGCGCTCTGGGCGCAATAGCCGCAGTCCTCGGGGCAGGCGCCGGTCTTGATGCTCAAGAGTGTGCTGACCTGGACGCGGTTGGGATCGAAGTAGAGTCGATGCGCCGTCTGGGCGCGAAACATCAGATCGGTGAAGGGGAGGTCGAGGATGTCTTGGATCTCCTCGACCGACCAATCGTGGCGCAGGATGGAAACGTGCAGCGGGGAAGGCTTGGGTGACATGGGCGTGATGGGCCGATTTCCGGATGCGGAAAAACCACATATGCTAGTGGGCTTCGGTCGGTTGTCAACCAATGTTCGGTGATCCGGTCGAGAAGAGCGGCGTGATGTCCCGACTCGTGTCGGTGTTGTTCCCGCCGACCTGCGTCCTCTGCGGTGCGCCCGGCCTCGCGAGCGGAGGAGGGCGTGACCTCTGCCCCGGTTGTGCGGCCGAGTTGCCGCACAACCGCGACTGCTGTTTCCAATGCGCCGTGCCCTTCGACAGCCCGATGCCCGCGGGGACGCGATGTGCCGCCTGTCAACGGCGCCCCCCGCCGTTCGAGACGAGCCTCGCGGCCTTTCGCTACGAGGCGGCGATCCCGACGCTGGTTGGAGGCGCGAAGTTTCGCGGACGGCTCAATCTGGTGCGCTTGCTCGGGCAATGTCTCGCCGATCGGGTCCGGGAGGTCGATCCGCCCCGACCGGAGGTCTTGATGCCGGTCCCGCTGCACGCGTCTCGGCTGCGCACCCGCGGCTACAACCAGGCCCTCGAGATCGCCCGCGTCGTCGGCCGGGATCTGGCCCTGCCGATCGATCATGCCTCCTGTATCCGCAGCGCTGCGACCCCGCCGCAGGCCGGCCTCGACGAGCGCGCACGCCATCGCAATATTCGAGGTGCCTTCCTAGTCCCGGGCTTGCTGCCGTGGAGCCATGTCGCCATCCTCGACGATGTCGTGACGACCGGAAGCACCGTCGCCGAGCTGAGCCGGGTGTTGCGCCAGGCCGGGGTTCGGCGGATCCAGATCTGGGCGGTCGCGCGAACGCCCTGATCCCCTCGGCTCGCCACGCGGTGCAAGCCGTATCAACGCCGGTTGTGCTGGCGAGAGGAAGCACCACATCCCCTTGCAGTCGTCGTGGTGCGCGCCGCTCGGCGTCACCCGACGTCATCCGCAACAAGGGCGATGCAATGCCTGAAACGCCGACGCAGGATCCGCCCGAAGACACGAGCCTCCAAAAGCGGGCTCGCATCCGCTTCGACCTGCATTGGCAAAGCGAGGACGCGACGCACGCCGACAGCCGGGTCGCCAGCCGGCTCGATCTGTGTCGCGATCTCTTCCCGCCCGAGTTGGAGGCCGAGATCATCGGTCGTCCGGTCGGCCATCGCGCGACCCTTCGCGTCGAGCCCGGCGCATGGCTTCCGACGCCACGCGCCAACCTA
>NZ_JAABRP010000063.1 GCF_011390875.1 Thiocapsa sp. | reverse complement strand
GTCGGTCACATAGACCTCGCCGTGCTGGAACGGACTCATGGTGCCCGGATCGACGTTGATGTAGGGATCGAGCTTGATCATGGTCACCCGCAGGCCGCGAGCCTCCAAAAGCGCCCCGAGAGACGCCGACGCGATGCCTTTACCGAGCGACGAGACGACACCGCCGGTGATGAAGATGAACTTGGTCATGGGGGTAGGGGAGGCAGTCGAGGGCAGTGGCCCGGATCCGCCAACAAGCTACCAAAAACCCCGCAACTGCTCAATGCGAATGCCGGCGCTCGACGTTGCTGCGAGGGCGCGCGTCGCGAACATTTCGACCGGGCGTGAGCACGTCGGACGCCGCGGCGCTCGACCTTCACAATCGGGCGTTGTCGCAGCGGCCTGGATCGATGTCACGAAGATTGATGTCGCGAAATGATGAACGGAAACAGAGGAGCGTCAACGATGCGTCAGACAGCAAAATTGATGAGTGCAGCCGCTATTGCAGGTGCCGCCGCCTTCGCCGTGAGCCCGGCGCAAGCCTGGTGGGGTGGACCGGGTTGGGGCGGCCCGGGCTATGGTGGTTACGGCCCCGGCTACGGCTCGGGCCTCGGAGACCTGTTCGGCGACATGCTCGGCGACGGCTGGGGCGACTTCAACATGAACATGAGCGGTGGCGGACGCGGCTACGGTCGTGGCCGCGGCCAAGGGTACGGACGCGGTTACGGGTACGGCTATCCGGGCTACGGTTACGGTTATCCCGGCTACGGCTATGGCTATCCGGGTTACGGCGTTCCCTACTACGGAGTGCCGTACGCTGCGCCCTATGCCGCGCCTGTCGCGCCTGTCACGCCTGTAGCTCCCGCGACCGGCGAAGCGAAGTAGACCGAACGCAGATTCGGCATGCCCGCGTCAAGGCCGCGTCCGCGAGGGCGCGGCCTTTTTTGCGGGTTCAGGTCGACCTGATGACAAGAAGATAATCTTCGCTTGATCCAGATCAAGCGACGGTTCAAAATCTGTCGACCGAAGACCGAGGGGCGATGCCGTGAGCCACCAAAAAGTAATCTCGCTGGAGACTATTCGCATCGCCTGCAGGAACTGTTCCCTGTCGTCGCTCTGTTTGCCGATGGGCCTGGCGCCGGACGATGTCGAGCGGCTCGACGAGATCGTGAAACGCACGCGACCGCTCCACCGAGGGGATTTCCTGTTTCGCGAAGGAGACCGATTCCGCTCGCTCTACGTCGTGAAGACCGGCTCCGTGAAGACCTTCGCACCCAGCCCCGAGGGCGGCGAGCAGGTGCTGGGTTTCCATCTTCCGGGCGAGGTGATCGGACTGGATGCGATCGACAAGGACATCCACGCCTGTTCTGCAAAGGTGCTCGAGACATCCGCCATCTGCGAAGTCCCCTTCACCCGACTCGAAGAGCTCACGGCAACCATCCCCAGCCTGCAACATCAGATGTACCGCCTGCTCAGCAAAGAGATCGGGCACGATACGGACATGCTCTTGCTCCTCGGCAAAAAGAACGCCGAAGAGCGGCTCGCCGCCTTCCTGCTCAGCTTGTCCAAGCGACTGCACAAACGCGGGCTGTCCGCGACCGACTTCTATCTGAGCATGTCCCGGCACGAGATCGGCAATTACCTGGGCCTCGCCGTCGAGACGGTCAGCCGACTCTTCACGCGCTTCCAGGACGACGGCCTGATGAACGTCGACCGCAAGCACATTCAGCTGCTCGATGTGAGCACGTTGGAGTCGCTGGTGGGCGGCGCCGGGCAGAATCGCCGCCAACAGCAGCAGAGCTAAACTGCGCCCGGTGCGGTGTGTGATGTACGTAAGATTGGAGCGCCCCCGGCGCGATCGAGCACCCTTGGAGTCGGCGCAGTTTAGAAGGTTGAAAAATATAAAATTAAGGACCGCATCTCCACCGAGACTGCAGGGATCCCCAAGACAACACAAGATTAAACCGCGTCCAGAGCGAGATGCTCATTTTCGAGTGAGCTCGACGTTTGGTGCATCCACAATCCTTAGCGGGGACGCGGTTTAGACCGCGGGCGGCGTCATCACTCGGCGCGAAGCCAAAGACAACCTTCGGCACTTGTCGCCTGGATCGCTGCAAGACGCTCGGCGTGGGCGGCGAGTGCAGCCGGGTCGGCGGGGACCACGCGCAGTCGCGGCCGACTCGGATCGAGGCGGCCGCGCTGCCGAGCGTCCGGCCCGGCGTGAGACGGCATCGCGAGCTCCTCCCCGAGACTCAAGGCCACCTGCCCGCCGGTCATGGCGAGATAGACATCGGCCAGGATCTCGGCATCGAGCAGAGCGCCGTGCAGGTCGCGATGGCGATGATCCACGCCATAGCGCTTGCACAAGGCATCGAGGCTGTTGCGCTGCCCCGGATGTTTGCGCCGGGCCATGAGCAGCGTGTCCGTCACCTCGCACAGGTCTCCGATCCGCGGCGCCCCGGCATTCCAGCCGGCAATCTCGCGATCGAGAAACCCGAGATCGAAGGCCGCGTTGTGGATGATCAGCTCGGCGCCTTCCAGATAGTCCAGGAAGCTTTCGGCGATCTCGGCGAAACGCGGCTTGTCGGCGAGAAAGGCGTTGGTGATCCCGTGCACGTCGGAGGCGCCCGCATCGATCTGCCGATCCGGTTGGAGATAGCGGTGGAAGTTGTTCCCGGTCAGACGACGGTCGATCAGCTCGACACATCCGATCTCGATGATGCGGTGGCCGGCCTGCGGATCGAGACCCGTGGTTTCGGTATCGAGCACAATCTGTCGCATTTAAACCGCGTCCAAAGTGAAACCTGCCGGGTTGCAGGCAGCCGAATCCCCGCGGACTCCAAATGCCTCGTACCTGACGCGGTTTAAAAAAGAGAATTCGAACATCTGAATCGCGTCTGCGCCGATGCAAACCGAGTCACGCAACGCCGAGTCGACTCTAACGCTGCGCAGGTCATGCCGGACGCGATTCAGCCCCCGATCCCTCGATTCGCCAGTCGGTCCGCACGCTCGTTCTCGGCGTGCCCGGCATGGCCTTTCACCCACTTCCAGCGCACCTGATGAGCGCCGATCGCGGAATCCAGACGCTCCCAGAGGTCACGGTTCTTCACGGGCTTACGCTCGGCCGTCTGCCAGCCGTTGCGTTTCCAACGCGGCATCCATTCCTCGACACCGCGCTTGACGTACTGAGAGTCGGTGACGATCTCGAGACAGGTCGGACGCTTCATGGTCTCCAGCGCCACGATGACCGCCATCAGCTCCATGCGATTGTTGGTGGTCGCGCGCTCGCCGCCGCACAGCTCCTTCTCGACCTCTCCCCATCGCAGCAGGACACCCCAGCCCCCGGGGCCCGGATTGCCCTTGCAGGCACCGTCGGTATAGGCGCGCACGCAATCAGGCATGACCGGCTCTGCGTGTGGTGGGCTCCGCGGCACCGCCGCGCAAGAGCGATCGCCGCCCCCAAGCCGGGCGCAACGGTGTCAAGGTCGCCACGCGTTTGACGGCCCGAATCAAATAGACCCCGCCCAGGATCGGCCAGAGGCGTCGCCCCAAGGTGTCGAAGGCGGAACAGCTCGGCCCCAAGGCACGCCGGAACGGCGGCCGAAACATGATGTGCTCTCGAATCTCGATATCGAAACCCAACACGGACAACCAATCCTCGATTTGATGAGCGGTGCGGAAACGCCCGCACCACGGGACCTGCGTACCGGAACCGCGCAGCAGGGACCAGAGGCCCCACGCGCTGAGTGCATTGAAGCCCAGCACGATCACTCGACCCTCCGGGATCAGCACGCGCTCGACTTCGCGAAGCACCGCTTGGGGATCGGGTGAGAAATCCAAGGTATGCGGGAGCAGGAGCGCGTCGATCGAATCGCTCGCAAGCGGCAACCGGCTCGGCCATCCGACGATCTCGCGTCCGCCATGGCCGGAGGGCTGCTCGCAGGGCATCAGGATCCGATGGCGGATTCGACTCGAGGCCATCGCGTCACGAAAGCTCTCGGTCACGCCGATCTGGACCAGGTAATAGCCGAAGGTGTCGCTCAGCAGCCGCTCGACGCACGCGCTCTCCAGCGCCGCCACCTCTGCTCCGAGTGGCGACCGATACCAATCTTGTAGTTTTGCCAGGGGCGAACCCGGACCCTTGCGCACAGTCATGCCGATGCCTCTTCGAGAGACGCATGTTAACCGTGATTGCGCGCACTGTCGTGCGGCCGTGGCGGCGAATTTCCGGTAGCCGGACCTGGAATTGACGATCGTCTTTGGGTATGATGCTTTCCTAATTCCTAGAAAACGCAATTAAACAATCACTTACTAGGGATTATTAGGGGGAAAACATGCCTGATGCCGCTCGTTTAGCGCGTACGCTCGGCGCGCTCGGCGTACTGACGCTGCTTTTGAACGGTTGTGCGACGGAGAACCGGGTTGTCGAGAACGACCCCGGAGACTTCGGTTACTCAGGCATGGTTTCCGCCCGCGAATACGGTTATGTCCGACCGGCCACGGACGTCGTGGTCATGGAAAGACGCACGGCCGGGCGTGCGGATCCACGCGGTGACCTCTGGAACCGAGTCCGCACCGGGATGACCCTCGACCTCTACGCGGATGCGCGCATCGACAGCACAGTAGAGCGCTTCCGCCGAGACCCCCAGTATCTTTCCAGGATGTCCCAGCAAGGGATGCCCTATCTGCATATGATCGTGACCGAGATCGAGCGGCGCGGACTGCCGATGGAGCTCGCCTTCCTTCCTCACGTGGAAAGCCGATTCAATCCGGTTGCCACATCGCCCAAGGCGGCCGCCGGGATCTGGCAGTTCATGCCTTACACCGGCCTTGAGATGGGCTTACGACAAGATGCCTGGTACGACGGTCGACGTGACCCGCTGGCATCCACCGGCGCGGCACTGGACTATCTCGAGCAGCTCAACCGACGCTTCGACGGCGACTGGACACTCGCCATGGCTGCATACAACTGCGGGCCGGGTCGCGTGGCTGCGGCACAGGCCGCGAATCGTCGCAGCGGCAAGCCGACCGACTACTGGTCGCTCAACCTTCCGAACGAAACCAAAAACTACGTCCCGCAGATCCTCGCCACCGCACGCCTGGTCGCTGCACCGACCCGCTACGGCCTCAAACTTCCGCCGGTGCCCGATCGCCCCCAGCTCGAGGTGGTCCGTACGCAACAGCCGGTCGATCTGAACCGGGTTGCCTCGGCGACCGGCGTGCAGCTCTACGAGCTGCAGCGACTCAACCCCGCGCTCAAGCTCGGACGGACGGCCCCGGACGGCCCCGGTCATGTCTTGGTGCCGGCCGGGAGCGGTCAGAAGATCGGCAAGAAGATCGGCCGAGTCCAGGTCATGCCGGCTATGGCCTCCGTGGTCCGCTCCCAAGCGAGTTCATCCCAAACCGCGACCGCCCGATCCGGTACCGCCCTGCAATCGCGAGCGGCTCGCGCCGAGCGTCGCAAGATACATGTGGTCAAGGGGGGCGAGACCATCGCGTCGATCGCACGCGCGAACGGCATCGAGCCGCGCGCCCTTGCGGAGCTCAACGGCATCTCCGTGCGCGAGCCTCTGCTCTCGGGCCAGACGCTCGAGGTCCAAGCCACCAATGACTCCGCCTTGATCACGCACCTGGTCACCAAGGGTGATTCGGTCAAGACACTGGCCAAACGCTACGGCGTCAGCGTCAAGGATCTCCAGCGTTGGAATCGACTTGCCGAGACGCGGCTGACCCCGGGCGATCTGATCCTCATCTATCCGCCGGGACGCGCTCCGACCTCCTGACAACGGACTGATTCGGCTGGTACACTCTACGGAAGCGGGCGACCGCTTCCAGGGGCACTTCCGAAGGGACAGTCCGATGACCAATCACAAGAACGTCTTGGGTGAGCCGCTCGAGGCGTGCTCGCTCGAACCCTTGACCGGTTTTACGCGCAGCGGCAACTGTGAAACCGGCCCGCAGGACCGGGGATCCCATACCGTTTGCGCACGCATGACCCGCGAGTTCCTCGAGCTGAGTCGGGCCCGAGGCAACGACCTGATGACACCTCAACCCGAATACGGTTTCCCCGGCCTCAAACCGGGCGATCGCTGGTGTCTATGCGCGGCGCGTTGGCAGGAGGCCCTCGAAGCCGGTGCGGCGCCGCGTGTCGCCCTCAGGTCGACCCACGAGCGGGCGCTCGAGGTCGTGAGTCTCGCCGACCTCAAGTCGCATGCCTTGGATCTTTCGTAAAACGCCGAGATCGCGGCATGCGCTCGGTTCACCGGGTTTCACCCTGATCATCCCCGCATTCCTGTCGATGCTTTCGGCACCCGTTCCGGCAATGTCGTATCTACCCTTCTTCGAGCCGAACGTACCCGAAACCGTTACCCGTTTTCATCATGCCTCCAACGACAATGCAGACCGCTTGGTCGTCAAAAAGGCCGAGCGTCGCCTCTACCTCATGCGTGATAACCAGCCATTGCGGAGCTATCACATTGCCCTCGGATTTCAACCGATCGGGCGCAAGACACGCGAAGGTGACGGGCGTACTCCCGAGGGACGTTACCTGATCGACCGACGAAACGACCGAAGCCGCTTCCACAAGGCGCTGCACATCTCCTATCCGAGCACCGTTGACCGGTGGCGCGCCGAGCGACGCGGCGAGCCGCCCGGAGGCATGATCCTGATACACGGCCAACCGAACGGAAAAAACCGCTCGAAACCGATCGAGGATGACTGGACACTCGGCTGCATCGCCGTCTCCAACCGGGAGATCGACGAGATTTGGTCGCTCACCGTCGACGGGACGCCGATCGAGATCTTGCCATGAACCCCGAGCCATCGAAATCGCGCATCATGTCGGTCGGCGGGCGACTGCTCTCCTGGGTCGAGATCCTGGGTCTCGTGGTGATCGCCCTCGCGACGGTCATCGCCGGTGTTCAGGAGATCATGGAGATGGTCGAGCGCCGCGCGGTCAGCCTCGGCGATCTTCTCCTGCTTTTTATCTATCTCGAGGTGCTGACGATGGTCGGGATCTACCTGCAATCCGGCGCCTTGCCGATCCGCATGCCGCTCTATATCGCAATGGTTGCCCTCGCCCGCCACCTGATCATCGACATGAAGGAGATGACCGAGACCGCCATCATCGCCACCTCGATTGCCATCCTGATTCTGGCCGTCGCCGTGCTCCTCATCCGTTTCGGGCATGTCCGCTTCCCCTACAGCGTCGCGAGCCGGGATGAGGATGCACGTTGATCGGGACGCACGTCCGGGCAAACTCCCCGAACGTGACCCGCATTCAGACGCGCAATGAAGCGCACGCCGCCGGCGCCAAGCGATATCACCGGGGCCATCCTGGCCGGTGGCCGCGGACGTCGAATGGGGGGCATCGACAAGGGGCTGGTGACGCTCTCCGGTCGCCCGCTGATCGAATGGGTCCTTAATGCACTCGCACCGCAGGTCGGCACGCTGCTCATCAACGCAAACCGTCACCGCGAGATCTATGCAGGATACGGCGTACCCGTGATCGCCGACGCCGACGCAGAGTTCAACGGACCTTTAGCCGGGATGCTGAGCGCCATGCGCGTCGCTCGAACCGATTGGATCTTGACAGTCCCGTGCGACGGGCCGCTGTTGCCGCCCGACCTGACCAGCAGGCTCATCGCCGCGCTGGCATCGGATAATGCCTTATTGGCTACAGTCACCGAAAGGGGACGCATTCACCCGGTCTATGCCCTGATGCCGGTCTCCCTCGAACCGGAACTGTCGGCCGACCTCGCGGCAGGCACTCGGAAGGTCGCCGATTGGATCGCTCGACATCGCCCGGCGCTGGCCGACTTCAGCGATCGACCACAGGCGTTTTCCAATATCAATTCGGCGGAGGACGCTGCTCGACTCGCAGCACAGCTGATGCAATCGCCGTAACAGGGAGGGACAGCCGGAGCGGTGCCCGGGATAGGATCGGACCGGACAGAGCATAATGCAATAAAATGCTCTCAAGGGCCGTAGCCCGTTGAGAGCAGTGCGACGGGGGCCGGCTGCCGCAGACTGAATCCAACGAAGAGCCTTGCCCTCCGTTGGATCGAGCCATCCAGCTCGGCTCCGGGTGGTGTCGCAACCTCAGTCGGGGGTCACGTTCTCCGCCTGCGGCCCCTTAGGGCCTTGCGTGACCTCCATGGTCACCCGCTGACCCTCGAGCAACGTCTTACGACCCGATCCATTGATGGCACTATGATGGACAAAGACGTCTTTGCCGCCCTCGCGCTCAATGAAGCCGTATCCCTTCTCGTCATTGAACCACTTGACCGTCCCGGAAACCAATTCACCTGGCATATCAACCTCATCACTTAACGGACCAACCCGAGTTGGCTTTACTTAAACCCAGCCTTGCAAAAAGGCTAGTGTGTCCTCCACTCGATCTGGAGTGGAATCTGAATCAAGACCATCTGACTCAGTCTTTATCATGCGTCGGATCCCGGTCACCGAAAGGCGGTCCATGGTTCGCGTGCAGCATGCCTTAACCGGATTTTTCTTGTCGTTCCTTACCCCAGAGCGCCGTACAGCTCCCGCCACGCACCATACCCGACAGCATCCCTGTTCCGATAGCCCCTTGATCGGAGCACATCGACAACGCACCCCTCGCCCGATGCGGTGAACCGGACGCGACAACGTCTAATGAAAGGCGGATATTCATCGACACGGAATTGGAGGGGAGGCAGGGATAAAATGCGGATATCGGAATGGGGTCGATCGTATGATCTCGAGATTTGATCTCGCACAAGACAGGCCTCAAAACGGTGCCGAGCGATTCGAAGCACCAGGCCCGAATTCCTTGCGCGGGGCTTTCACTTGCTCCTAGTGTACCGCGAAATTCAGAAAATGCGCGCCCATTGCAGCCGTCGGAGCAAAAAAATTTCCACGCGCACGGAACCTCTCAGCCCGACCGCTCCGGGCCCTGCCAAACTGGACCGGACTTGGACTCGACCCGCTGAATGCTGGGGTACATGAGATTCTGGTATGGCATGCTGACGAAATGCCCCTGAATCGCGTCCACACCCGCGGCGAACAGCATCGGCAGAAGCTCGGCGTTGTCGACCGCTAAAGCGATCACCCGCATGCCCTCCTTCTGCGCACACTGCACCAGCGCGTTCACCGCCTCTTGCGGGATACGCCGCTCGACCAACCCCTGCGTCATCGCACGCTCGAGCTTCACATGGGTGATGAGGTCGCGGTGCTCCGCGAGAAAGGCGCAGTCATCGATGCCGGCGTCCTCGATCAAAAGGCCATGATTCTTCGCCTGCAGCGACCGGGCAAACCGCTCCAACGCGGCCCGCGCATCGGTAAAGGCGGACTTGCGCACCTCGATGACGACCGACCCGCGCGCAAGACGGGCGGCCGAGATAAAGGCCCCGAGCGCCTTCGCCGTTTCCGCGGAGTTGAGGGTCTCGGTCGCGACGTTGATGAACAGCACCGCGTCCTGTGCTCCGCCCTCCTGCATCTCCTGAAGCGTCGCCAACGCTCGGCGCAGAATCCACAGGTCGATCTTGGTCATCCAGCCGGCCGCCTCGAGTACGGGCAGAAAATCTGAGGGCATCAGCAGCTTCCCGGTGTCGTCCTTGAGACGAACCAGGGTTTCGAACATGCTGCGATGCTCTTCGTGGGTGCTCAGAGAGATGATCGGCTGAAACTCGAGGGTGAGCCCGCCGGCATCGATGAGCGCACGGACACGAGCCTGATCGGCAACCGGACTCTCGCCGCGCGCGGCATCCTCGTCGTCCGGACGCGCCGTGCGACTCAGGTCATGGATCGTCGCCAGCACGACCGACCGCGGGGGATCCTGATCGAGGAGACCCGCCGTACGGCGAAGAGCGCGCAACTCTTTTCGAAGGGCGCAGCTCTGCAGCTCGCGCTCGCACACCATCAGAAGGTGCTCGATCTCGTCGCGCACGACCAAATCTGCGGCACCGAGACGATGGCCCTGTTGGACACTCAGAGCACTCTCGGCCGCCTTCACAAGGACCAAAGAGGCATCCAGCTCGTCCCGAAAGGGCAGGATGGCGGTCTGGACGCCGAGACCCTCGACGCTCTCGCCATCGCACAGGATCAGATCCCACCAATTCGCCCGCTCCAGGGCGCTGCGCAGGCTTTCGCGCGAGGAGACCTCGGTGAGATCGACCGCGATGCCCCTCCGGTTCAGGAGCGCTGCGATGCGAAGATCCGACGGTTCAGGGTCGATGCAGAGGACTTGCTTCGCTTTGCTCATTGCGGTTGGACCGAGCCGTTCACCGATCGTGGTGAAGTGAGAAGACCATAAGGCGCGTGGGCCCGCAAGGCAAGAGGTGCCGCCGAAACAGTCGCGAGCGCTCGCATCAGGCCCGCAGGCAATGGACGAGACGCGTCTCGCTCAAGCGCGTCTCTTCGGGATACGACAACGCACAGGCATCGACGGCATCCGGGCAGCGCGGGTGGAAATAGCATCCGGAGGGCGGGTTGCTCGGCGAAGGCATGTCGCCTTCGAGACGAATCACCGCGCGGCGCTTTTCGCGGTCGATCACGGGCACGGCCGAGAGCAGCGCGCGCGTATAGGGATGGCGCGGGTCATCCAGGATCTCGTCGACCCGCCCGCGCTCGACGACACGCCCGAGGTACATGACCGCCACCTCGTGCGCAAGATAGGCCACCACCGAGATGTCGTGTGTGATGAAGAGATAGGCAAGGCCGAGGCGATCCTGGAGATCCTTCAGAAGGTTGAGGATCTGCGCTTGAACCGAGACATCCAGCGCACTGGTCGGCTCGTCGCAGACGATCAGCTTGGGCTCGACCGCGAGCGCGCGGGCGATACAGATGCGCTGCCGCTGGCCGCCGGAAAACTCGTGCGGGTAGCGGTCGACGGCATCCGCGTCCATGCCGACCAGATCGAGGAGCTCGGCGACGCGCCGCATTCGTCCGGCCCGACTGCGCTCGATCCCGAGCGCCTGGAGACCCTCGCCGATCAGATCGCCGACCAGCATGCGCGGATTCATCGCCGCGTAGGGATCCTGGAAGATAATCTGGAGATCCTTGCGGAAGGGACGCATCCGGCGATGCCCCAAGCCCACCAGCTCTTCGCCGCGATAGCGGATCGAGCCGCCGGTCGGTGTCGTCAGCTGCAGGATACCCTTGCCGGCGGTCGTCTTGCCGCAGCCGGACTCGCCGACCAAAGCCAAGGTGCGTCCAGGGGTGAGGTCGAAGGTCAGACCGTCGACGGCGCGGACCTGTCCGACGACACGCCGGAAGACGCCGTCATGGATCGGGAAGTGGACCTTGAGATCCCGGACCTGCAGCATGTGAGCAACGGCCGCGCCTGAATGGGGCGCGGGTTCGGAGACGGATGACATCAGGCTTCCCTGATCGGCGGTCTTGCGCTGCAAGCCCTCGGGCAGGGCACCGCCCTCATCCCAGAGGTGACAGCGCACGCCCTGCCCGGTCTCCAGTTCGCGCCAGAGGGGCGCTTGGTCACGACACTGCGGCATGACCGCATCACAACGCTCGGCGAACCGACAGCCGACGAACGCCTGATCCAGGTGCGGGACGCGTCCCGGGATCACCGCCAGACGCCCATCGCGTTTGTCCGCACCGGGCAGGCTCTCCATCAAGCGGCGGCTGTAGGGATGCGCCGGCGCCGCGAAGAAGGCATCGGTCGTCGCGGTCTCCAGGATCTGGCCCGCGTACATGACGGCCAAGCGGTCCGCCGTCTCGGCGACCACGCCGAGATCGTGGGTGATCAGGAGCACGGCCATGCCTGTTTTCGCCTGCAGATCCTTCAACAGCCGAAGGACTTGCGCCTGGATGGTGACGTCCAGCGCGGTGGTCGGCTCGTCGGCGATCAGGAGCTGCGGGTCGCCGGCCAAGGCCATGGCGATCATGACGCGTTGCTTCATGCCGCCCGAGAGCTGATGCGGGTATTCATCGACCCGGCGGATCGGATCCGGGATGCCGACCGCGCGCATGAGCTCTACGGCACGCGCCGGTGCTCGATCGCGCGATCCGCCCTCGTGGACCCTCACCGCCTCGGCGATCTGGTCGCCGACGCTCATGACCGGGTTGAGCGAGGTTTGCGGCTCCTGGAAGATCATTGCCATGCGCCCGCCGCGCACTTGCCGCATCTGCGCCTCGGTCAGGCGCAGCAGGTCTGTTCCGCCCAAACGCACCGCGCCCGCCGCAACCCGACCGGACGGGGGCAGGAGCCGCATCAGCGAGAGCGCCGTCATGGACTTGCCGCATCCGGATTCGCCGAGCAGCACGAAGGTCTCGCCCCGGCGAATCTCGAGATCGATCCCGTCGACGACCCGAACGGGTCGGGCGGCATCCCCGAGCAGCGTCGTCAGCCCCGAGACCTCGAGCAGCACATCGGACGACATCAGAAGCTCACCCTCTCGTTTGGGAAACAACCGATTGAACCGAACCAAAGCACGGCGCGCGCCGGGGGCTCGCAGACGCGGTCAGCGTGCACTCTTGAGCCTCGGATCGAAGGCGTCGCGCACCACGTCCGCAAAGAGGTTCGCCGCGAGCACCAGGGCGAACATGAAGACGAACGCGGCGGTCAGGGACCACCAGACGACCGGATCGCGGGCCAGCTCGAGTCGTGCGCTGTTGATCATGTTTCCCCATGAATTCATCGTCGGGTCCACACCGATATTGATGTAGGAGAGCACGGCCTCGGCAAGCACCAGTCCGCTGAAGTCCAAGACCAGGGTGATCAGCACGATGTGCATGACATTCGGCAGGATATGACGGCCGATCAGGGTGAAATGGCCAACACCAAGAGCCGTGGACGCCTGGACATAGTCGACCTCGCGCAGCTTCAACGCCTCCCCGCGCAGCAGGCGGCAAAGCCCGGTCCAACTAGTCACGCCCAGGATCAGCACCAGGAACAGCAGCCGCAAATCGGCACGCTCGACCAGGCTCGCGAAGTCATCGGCATGGTTGCTCATGTAGACCTGGAGCAAGAGGATGGCCGCAGCGATCAGGAGTACGCCCGGGATGGAGTTCAGCGTGGTGTAGAGATACTGGATGACATCGTCGACCCAGCCCCGGAAATAGCCGGCCATGATGCCGAGCAAGACCGCGGCGGGAAGCATCACCAGGGTGGTGAGTGTCCCGATCAGGAGCCCGGTGCGGATGCTCTTCAGCGTCTGATAGAAGACATCCTCGCCGACCTTGTCCGTCCCCAGGATGTGATACTTGAGCGCCAGCTCGCCGACAACGCCACTGAGCACCAGCATGATGCCGAGCATCACGAGGGCGGTCCGCCAGGGGATCGGCGTGCGTCCCGCCAAGATGGTCGCGCGAGTCGCCGCAGGCGTCTCCCCGCGCGAGCGGGCGATCAGCCAAAGGACGCCGGCCGACAGCAGCGCCCAGATAACCAAACCCTTCAGCGCGCCCCAAGCGGCGCGCCAAGCGATGTCGAAGCCGCGCTGACGCGCTGGGTCCTCCAGGTGCACGCCACCGTATTCGAGGCGTGGAAAATCACGCAACAGGGTGCCGTCCGGCTGCTCGATCGCCTCCTTCACGAAGAGATGGGTGGCGAACGGCGCCGAATAGGTCTTCTCCTGACGCTCGCGCAGCCCGCTCAGCGCCAGGTCGAGCAGACTCAAGACCTCGGGCGAATAGCGGGTCTCGGCGTTGTCGTCGCCTTGCCGGTCCAGCGCGAGCCGAAAATGCACCGTGTCGAGCAGCCCGACGACGACATAGAACCCGAGTACGACAATCGTCGCCACGCCCACGCGAGAACGCACCACCCGCCGCCACGGCGCACGCATATGCTCGTGCCGCGAGGCGAAGAGGACAAAGGCCCCGATCAACGCCAACAGCAAAAAGACCAGACCATCGGTCCAGAGCACAACCGGCATTAGGCTCATGGCGGGCATTCCGATCCGCCGGATAGCTCCGCAAGTCGCCGCCGGCCTCCAGCCGCCTGCCGCCAGCCACCTGCGGACGTCGATCGGGCAGGAGGCCGGTGGCAGGAGGCTGGCGGATGGAGGCTGGAGGCAAGCAGCAAGAGGCAAGCGACGACCTCGATCATGGCGACAACCTCACGCGGGGGTCCACCAACGTGTACGAGATATCCGTCAGAATCAGCCCGATGATATAGAGCACGGCGCCGAGGAAGACCATCGAGCGCACGATCGCGAAATCCTGGCTGTTGATGGCGTCGATCGTGTAGCTGCCGAGGCCCGGGATGCCGAAGAAGGATTCGCTGATGAGGCTACCCATAAAGAGCAGCGGGAGCACCACCACGACACCGGTCAGGATGGGGATCAGGGCATTTTGCAGGACATGGCGGAACAGAACGCGCCGCTCGCTTAAGCCTTTGGCCCTTGCGGTGCGCACATAGTCCTTGGAGATCTCCTCCAGAAAGAGGGTGCGATACCAGCGAGTGCCGGCCCCGATCCCGCCGATCACGCCCACAATCACCGGCAGGATCAGAAATTTCCACGCCTCCACACCCGTGTCGTAACCCGAGATGGGCACCAGGTGGAAGAGCTTGCCGAGCAGAAACTGCCCTCCGATGATGTAGAAGAGGCCCGAAATCGACATCATGGCCACCAGCAGGACGACACTGCCGATGTCCACATAGGTCGCGCGAAAGAAGACGATGAAGAGCGCGTAGGAGATGTTGAAGGCGAGTCCGACGAGCAGCACGGGGATGGCAATGGCCAGACTCGGCCACATCCGCTGAGAGATGTCGTAGCCGATATCGCGACCGTTGTCGGAGGAGCCGAAGTCGAAGACGAACAAGCGGATCGATTTCTCGAAAAAGATGGTGTCGGTGACGCGCGCGAGGCCGGAGGCATCCGGATTGTAGAGCAGGGGTCGGTCGTAGCCGTGCTCCTGCTTCCAGGTCTGGATCGCCTCCTCGGTGACCCGTTTCTCGCCGAGATGCATCCGCGCCATGTCGTCGGGCGCGTTGACCACGAAGAAGAGCACGAAGGTGATGAGATTCACCCCGATCAGGATCGGGATCGCATAGATCAATCGCCGGATGATGTAGGCGGTCACAGCGCGGTGCTCCGCTCGCGCCGCCACACCAGCCAGAGGGCCGGCAGGATGATCACCACGAGGAGCACCCCGATCGCCCACAGCGGCCAGAGGACCGGCGGGTTCCAATCATGGCGCAGCCGCTCGCGCAGCTCGGGGTCGACCCGGCGATACTTGAGTGTGTTGTTCGCCATCTGGTTCGGACTGGCGTTGTACATCCATTGATGATGCAGGCTGAACGCCTTGGGGTTGAAGCCCCAGAGCCAGGGCGCGTCGGTGCGCGCGATCTCGACCATGCGGTCGATCGCGGCCTGACGCTCCGGGCCGTCCTCCATGAAGCGCATCGCGTTGAAGAGACGATCGAATTCCGGATTGGCATAATTCGACGCGTTCTCGCCTTGATGCTCGACCTTGCCGTTCGGACCGTAGAGCAGGAAGAGAAAGTTCTCCGGGTCCGGGTAATCCGCATTCCAGCCCCACATGAAAACCTGACCGGTGCCGTTGCGGATCTTCTCCTGAAAGCGGTTGTAGTCGGTGGAGCGGATCACGAGCTCGATGCCGAGCTTGGCAAACTGCTTGCGGATCCAGTTCAGACGGGCCCGATCGTCGGGGCCGGTCGCGATCGCCTCGTAGTTGATCGTAAGCGCTCGCCCGGTCTCCCGGTCGCGACCGCCCGGATACCCTGCCTGTTCCATGAGGACCCGCGCCTCGTCGAGACTCCGCCGCACCGCCCGCCCCCCGATCCATTCGTAGACGAACGGATTGATCCCAGCCTCGCCCTCGCGGTACCCGAAGATCCCCGGCGGGATGGGTCCCTGCGCGACCAAACCGCGACCGTTGGTGAAGATGGAGATGAACTCCTCGAAGTCCACAGCGATCGCAATGGCTCGGCGCAGGAGGCGCGCCCGCTCCGAGTCCCCGCCGATCACGGGATCGAGCATATTGAATCCCATGTACATGACGGACGGCTCGACCGATGTCAGCAGGGTGATCCCGCGTTCGCGCATCGCGTCGGTCAAGACAGGCTCGCCCCCGGCATCGATCTGAACGGCTTGATCGAATGCGTCGGAGGCGATCCCGGAGCTGTCGTAAAAGCCCTGGAGGAACTTGTTCCAGCGAGGGATGCTTTCCTTCTCGAGGCTGTAGATGGCCTCCTCGATGAAGGGCATCGGCCGGCCGGCATCGGCGAGTAGGCCGGACGCCTCGTCTGCGGGCATCCCTTCGCTCGGATAAGGCTCGCCGCGGAAATTCGGGTTGCGCTCGAGCACCATTCGTAGATTCGGGTTGTTCTCGCCGAGCATGAAGGGACCCGTGCCGACCGGGTACCAGTCCAGCATGATGTTGCGCTCGCGCAGACCCGGCTGGGCGTAGAAGACCTCCGCTTCCCAAGGCATGGGCGCAAAGAAGGGCATGGCGAGCCAGTAGGCAAACTGCGGGTACTTGCCTTTGACGCTGATGCGATAGCTGTAGGGATCCACGACCTCGACACCGGCGATCTCGGAGTCCCGCAGTCGAGCCACGCGCTCCAGCGGATCCTTCTCGACCGTCTCCGCGAGACCTTCGGCATACTCCTCGAATCCGAAGATGTGCTTCTGCATCACTCCGGCGATCGGCGAGTGTGTCCAGGGCGCGGCCAGTCGCTTGATCTGGTGCACATAGTCCTCCGCCGTCAACTCCCGCGCCCCGGTCTGCTCGAAGTCTCCGAGCTGGTTGATGCCGCGTAGATCGAGGGCCGTCAGGGCATGATAGCGATAGTCGCCGGCCCCGTCCGCGGCGAAGGCCGGGTGGGGCTGGTAGCGGATTCCGGGCCGGATGCGGATCAGATAATCGCTGCGATGGATCGACTCGGCCGGTGCGTCCTGCGCGAGCGGGTTGCCGTCGATGTCGAAGTAGGCAGGCTCGGGCACCGCGAGCGCGGTGAGCGGCACCAGACGATAGGGACGCAGCAGAAAATGGTACTGAAGCGGCGGCTCGTAGATCTGTGCGAGGAAGGCATACTCGTCGGCACTGTAGGAGCGTGCGGGGTCCAGGTGCTTGGGCCGCTCGGCAAACGAGCTGTAGACCCGATTGCCGGTCGCATCGCCCGCCGGGTAGGGATCGTTCCAAGGCGCCTCGCCGCATCCCGCCAGCAGGGCGGCGGCCAGACCAAGCGCAAAAAGTCTCCGAATGTCGAACCGCTCGATTGACCGCACGCCAGACCCTTTCACCGATAACCGAGTTTCTGTAATGTTAGCCCCGCAAATGGGGGTGAGAAGCGGGATTACACCGGCATCGAGGTCGTCCCGCCCAGGCACAGACGTCCGGGTCGGAGCCACGGCGGCACCGGCCTCGATCTTCGGATGAGCCTGCGGACATCTTCAAGGGTCGATTCATCCGTGCACGCCCCTTCCCGCCCCGACCGACCTGCGCGCCACCCGGCGCCGCCCATTGAACGCCCACTGAACGGAAGAGACATCGAACCATGGGATTCCTAAGCGGAAAGAAGATCCTCGTCACCGGGGTCGCCAGCAACCGATCCATCGCCTGGGGTTGTGCCGAGGCCATGCACCGCGAGGGTGCCGAGATCGCCTTGACCTACCAGAACGACAAGCTCAAGTCCCGCGTCGAAGACATGGCGGCCAAGTGCGGCTCGGATCTGACCTTTCCGCTCGACGTCGGCAGCGACAGCGAGATCGAGGCCCTGTTCTCAGCGCTGGCCGAGCGCTGGGAGGGCCTGGACGGCATCGTCCACTCGGTGGCTTTCGCCCCGCGCGAGCAGCTTGAGGGCGACTATATCGATGCCGTCACCCGCGAAGGCTTCGCGACCGCCCACGACATCAGCTCCTACAGCTTCGCGGCACTGGCTAAAGCAGGCCGCGGAATGATGCAGGGACGCAATGGCGCGCTCGTGACCATGACCTATCTCGGCGCCGTGCGGGCTGTTCCCAATTACAACGTCATGGGTGTAGCGAAAGCGAGTCTCGAGGCGAACATGCGTTACCTTGCGGCGTCGCTCGGACCGTACGGGACGCGCGTGAACGCCGTCTCCGCCGGCCCCATCCGCACGCTTGCCGCAGCCGGGATCTCGGATTTTCGCGACATGCTGAAGAAGGTCGAAGAGCGCACGCCGCTGCGGCGAAACGTCACGATCGAGGAGGTCGGAAATGCTGCCGCTTTCCTCTGCTCGGATCTGGCGAGCGGCATCACGGGAGACGTCGTGTACGTCGACACCGGGTACCACATCCTCGGCTTAGGCTAAGGTCGGGTCGTTTCGCGGCGCGAGGGGTCGTCGTGCCGCACCGACCCCTCGCCCGTCGCGAAGTGGGCGACGGAGCCCGGGTTAGGCGAATTCCGGGAACCCTTGTTATACCGTTGGCAGAGGGTGTGCCGAGCCGTGCGAGGCACAACCAACCATCGGCGCAAGTTGTGCTTCCTATCGTCAGCACAACGGTATGGAAGTTTGCGAAAATCGCCTTATAACGTCTGGTTACCGGCTAGAGGTCGGAAGTCGTGGTGATCGGCTTTCGTTCCACCTTAGCCCGCGTCTCGATATCCGCGAGCATCGCGTCGTAGACGTGGCGCCCTAGCAATTGTGCGAGCATCTCGCCTTCGGATGCGGATGGGTCTTCCGACGGCGTCACTTCGCCGTCCTTGATCTGCGTGACCTCAACCACCGCCACGTCTCCATTCTCCAGCACGGTCGTGCCGACGCTCGGCGCGCCGTCCGCGGGAGCGGGCAGCGTAAAGGCCAACCCGCGAACCGGCGCCGGAACGCTCTGACGATCCCGAGCCACCGGCCCGGGGGTCTCGACCGCCGCCGACGGCATCGCCTCGGACCAACTCACGCCTTGCCGTAACTGGTCGGCGGCACTCTCGGCCGCCTGCAGGGCAGCCTCGCGCGCGCGCTCCGAACGCAGCGCCTCGACAATCTCGTCGCGTACCTCGTCGAGTGGCCGCACCGCCGCCACGCGATGATCCGCAACGCGCAGGACGACGGCTCGAAGGACATCGCGCTCGGGCTCGATCAGATCGCTGTTGTTGCGACCGACGAGAACTTCGTCGCTGAAGGCGGCGCCAATGACGCGGGGATGCGCAAACACACCTTCCCCGCCGTCGCGTCCGAGCCAATCGCTATGCTGGAGGGGCAGGCCGAGCTCGTCCGCAGCCGGCTCAAGGCTATCGGGGGATTCGTAAGCGACGTTCGCGAGCCGCTCGCCGAGATCGTAGAACAAGGATTCCGCGCGCTGGCGCGAGACCTCGGCACGCAACTCTTCCTTGACCTCGTCGAACGATTTCACCGCCGCCGGAACAACCTCGGTCACCTCGATCAGGTGATAGCCGAACCGCGTGCGCACCGGCTCACTGAGCTCGCCTTCCGGGAGATTGAAAGCGACCGTATCGAATAGGGGATCCATGATGCCCTGCTCGATGGTCCCCAGCGAGCCGCCTTCGCTCGCGCTGCCGGGATCCTGCGACTCTGACCGCGCAAGCTCGTCAAACGCCTCGCCCGCGAGGATTCGCTCGCGAATGCCCTGTAGCTGTGCCGCGACGGCCTGCGCCGCAGCCTCGTCGGCGTCGGGCGGAACCGTCAAGAGAAGATGGCGCACGCTGCGCTGCTCGGGGCGACCGAAGCGCGACCGATCCTCCTCGTAGACGCGCCTGAGCTCGTCGTCGCCGATCTCGGCGCCCTTCGCAAGCTCGCCCACGTCGAGGACCAGATAATCCAACTTGACCATTTCCGGGTTTTGGAACCGGGCCGCGTTGGACTCGTAGAAGGACTGGATCTCCTCCTCGCCAATCGGAGCGTCGCTTCGAAAATCCGCCGCCTGCGTGACGGCGTACGACAGTTCGCGAGTCTGGCTGGCGAGACGCCGGTAGTCGGCAAGCTCCCCGCTCGTAGTGAGCTCGCTGCCGACAACGGCGCGCAACAACTGGTTTCCGATCAATTGCTGACGCAGCTGTTCTTCGAATTGCGCGGGTGAAAGCCCTTGTAGGCGAAGCAGTCGTTCGTAAGCCTCGCGATCGAACCGGCCGTCGCGCTGGAATGCAGGTTCCGAGAGGATCTGCATGCGAACCTCCTCGTCCGACACGCGCATCCCGATACGGTTGGACACGTCCAACAGCAGCGTTTGCCGAATCATGTCGTCGAGGACCTCGGTACGCAGACGCCCTTCCTCGAAGAGCGCCGGGTCGTAAGCCGCGCCGAGACGCTCGCGCAGCTCGAGGCGGGCCTGCTGTGCACGCCGACTCAGATCACGGTCGGTGATCTCGACGCCGTTGACGGTCGCCACGACCGGCTCCCCGCCGACACCCAGATATGACTGAATGCCCCAGAGGGCGAATGGAACACTGATGAGTCCGACGATGACCCAGGCGAGCCAGCCCTGGGCACGTTCCCGAATGGCTTGAAGCATGAGGCGTTCGACTGCTGATTGGGACGGTGGAGGACGGATCCGGGAGAGGAATCGGGGATACCGAAAGCGGTATCCCTGATTGACGACGATGGCGGAGCGGACGGGGCTCGAACCCGCGACCCCCGGCGTGACAGGCCGGTATTCTAACCAACTGAACTACCGCTCCGAAAAACTTTGGCTCCGAAAAACTTGGCTCCAAAAGGCGCTGGCCCGAAGACCTGATGCCGTGGAACCTTCGCCCTGAAGAGCTTGGTGGGTGCTGCAGGGATCGAACCTGCGACCCTCGCCTTGTAAGGGCGATGCTCTCCCAGCTGAGCTAAGCACCCTTCAGACGAACGACTATTGTACTGCGTCCTTGAAGGCTTTACCAGCCTTAAACGAAGGTGTTTTGCTGGCCTTGATCTCGATCGCCGCACCCGTCTGGGGATTACGACCGGTGCGCGCAGCACGCTCCTTTACCGCGAAGGTTCCGAACCCAATAAGGGAGACCGTATCGCCCTCCTTGAGGGCACCGGCAACACCATCCGTGAAGGCATCCAATGCCTTTCCTGCTGCAGCCTTCGAGATATCCGCGGCATCCGCCATTTTCTCAATGAGTTCCGACTTATTCATTGCTCCCCCTGTTGATTCGTTCAATGTGCGCCAAAACGCGCTCCGACGCTGAGGAAGCCGAACCCGGCTTCCGGCCGATGAGCGGGACCGTACACCGCCTCAACGGCACAACCGACCTGCGCTGCATGCTAAATCGGAGTCCGGACGAGGGCAACTGGCTTTTTGATTTTTGATCCTCTCGAGACGGCGATCAGTCAACAAAACGAGAACGACTCGCAGCCGAACGGTCATGCTTCCCCGTCGCAGGCTCTTTGGGGTCGCTATGCGCCTCGAGGGACCACGTTCACGAATCGATTCAACAGCGCCGCATCGGGGAAACAGACGTCACCGACAAGCCGATGCGTCGAGGAAAAACCGGGAAGGAGATCCGAGTGATTCGCCGCAGGCGGGAGAGGCTTATCGGGGCGCGCCCCGAGCCTCTCCCGGATCGGTCAATCTCTAATGATGCAATCGAGCGGTCTGGTCGCGCGGCGGCTCGGCGGGAGCCTCGCGCGTGTCCTTCTCGACCGTGATCGGGTCGTTTCCGTCAGCCTCGGCGGCGATGCGCTCCGGACGTTTCGTCAGTGCGATGTCGAAAACCTCGTCGATCCAGCGCACCGGATGGATCTGCAGATGCTGTTTGATGTTCTTCGGGATCTCGGTGAGATCCCGCTCATTCTCAAGCGGGATGATCACCGTCTCGATGCCGCCCCGGTGCGCCGCGAGGAGTTTCTCCTTCAGCCCGCCGATCGGCAACACCTCCCCGCGCAGAGTGATCTCCCCGGTCATGGCGACACTGGCCTTCACCGGGATCTTCGTCAAGGCGGACACCAGGGCCGTACACATGGCCACACCCGCGCTGGGCCCATCCTTCGGGGTTGCCCCTTCGGGCACGTGGATGTGCACGTCGAGCGTGTTGTGGAAGTCCGGGGGCAACCCGAGTGCGTCGGCGCGCGAGCGCACCACCGTCATCGCGGCCTGAATGGACTCCTGCATCACATCACCCAACTGACCCGTGTAGGTGAACTTGCCTTTACCGGGGACCAAGGCCGACTCGATGCGAAGCAGCTCGCCACCGACCTCCGTCCAGGCCAGACCGGTCACCTGACCGACTTGGTCGTGCTCGTCGGCTCGACCGTAGCGGAAACGCTGCACGCCCAGGTACTTCTCCAGGTTCTTCGCGCTGACCGTCGTGGCCGTATCGCGTTTCTTGAGCAGCACCTCCTTGACGACCTTGCGGCAGATCTTGGAAATCTCGCGCTCGAGACTGCGGACACCGGCCTCGCGCGTGTAATGCCGAATGATGTCGCGCAGCGCACTCTCCCGAATCACCACCTCCCCATCCTTCAGGCCGTTGTTCTTCATCTGCTTGGGAAGCAGATAGCGCTCGGCGATCGCGACCTTCTCGTCCTCGGTGTAACCGGAGAGACGGATCACCTCCATGCGGTCCAGGAGCGCCGGCGGGATGTTCAGGGTGTTCGCGGTGCCGACGAACATCACCTCGGACAGATCGAAATCGACCTCCAAATAGTGGTCGTTGAAGGTATGGTTCTGCTCCGGATCCAGAACTTCGAGCAGCGCCGAGGCGGGGTCACCGCGGAAATCCATCGCCATCTTGTCGATCTCGTCGAGCAGGAAGAAGGCGTTGCGCGAGCCGGCTTTCGAGAGATTCTGGATGATCTTGCCGGGCAACGCACCGATGTAGGTCCGACGATGTCCGCGGATCTCGGCCTCGTCACGCACACCGCCGAGCGACATGCGCACGAACTGACGATTGGTCGCCCGCGCGATGGATTGACCGAGCGAGGTCTTGCCCACACCGGGCGGGCCGACCAAACAAAGGATCGGGCCTTTGAGCTTGCGCACCCGCTGCTGGACGGCGAGATATTCGAGGATGCGCTCCTTCACGCGCTCCAGCCCGTAGTGATCCTTGTCCAGCACCGCCTCTGCGACCTTGATGTCGTTGCGGATGCGCGTGCGCTTCTTCCAAGGCACCGCGACCAACGTGTCGATGTAGTTGCGCACCACCGTCGCCTCGGCCGACATCGGCGACATCAGCTTGAGCTTGTTGAGCTCGCCCTGCGCCTTGGCCTTGGCCTCGCGCGGCATCCCGGCGGCCTCGATGCGTTTGGCCAGGTCTTCGATCTCGTTCGGCGCATCCTCGAGCTCGCCGAGCTCCTTCTGGATCGCCTTCATCTGCTCGTTGAGATAATACTCGCGCTGATTCTTCTCCATCTGGCGCTTCACGCGCCCGCGGATGCGCTTCTCCATCTGGAGGATGTCGTTCTCCGACTCCATCAAACCCATGAGGTGCTCGAGCCGTGTTTGAACGTCGATCATCTCCAGGACGCGTTGCTTCTCGTCGAGCTTCAACGACATGTGCGCAGCCATGGTGTCGGCGAGCCGGCCCGCCTCGTCGATGCTCGACAGCGAGGTCAAGACCTCCGGCGGTACCTTCTTGTTGAGCTTCACGTATTGATCGAACAGCGTCACCGCAGAGCGCATAAGCACCTCCTGCTCGCGCTCGTCGACCTCCAGGGTTTCATCCATCGGCTCGATGTTGGCCGAAAAGGAGCTCTCGGTGGTGAGGAAACGGTCGATCCGTGCCCGCTGATTGCCTTCGACCAAGACCTTCACGGTCCCGTCGGGGAGCTTGAGCAGCTGAAGGATGTTGGCCAGGGTGCCGATCTC
>NZ_JAABRP010000062.1 GCF_011390875.1 Thiocapsa sp. | reverse complement strand
CGCAGACGCTGCTCGCTCTCGTAGGCCGCCACCTCGATCTCGCGGCGGCGGCGGGCCAGATCCAGCTCCTGATCAAGGTTCTCACGCCGACGCTCGACGAGTGTCTCGGCGACCGACTCTTCCGCCAGGCGCATCCGCATCGGCTCGGCAGCCGCCAGGCGCGTCTCCTGCTCAGCAAAATGACCGGCCGGATCGAGCTCGTAGCCTCGCCAAAGGCGCGCGAACTCGACCGGACTCAGGCGCTGCGCGTGATCCTCCGGACAGGCGAAGCCGGGGATCCCCGACAGTGCACCGTCGAGATACTTGCGGTACTGATACTGCAAGGCTTCGCTGAAATAGGCCCGCACCGCCGCCGGCTCGAACAACTTCAACGCAATCAGCGAGAAGAAGAGGATCGCCAACGCCGCCTGTGCAAAGCCCTCGACCGTCTCGAAGTGAGGCACACCCGCCTCATCCGGGCTCTCGCGCAGCGCCTGCAATGCCTTGGAGCGCGCGGCAAAGGTCAAACGCGGCGGCAGCTCCTCGGGCTGCGCGGCGGCCACCTCGGCACGAATGCGGTCCATGCGCTCCTGCTGCTCCAGACGGATGCGTTGGAGCTCATCCGTGCGCGCTCTCAGACGCGCTTCTTGATCCGCGATCGTCTGAGCAATCTCGGCGATACGCCGATCGATCTCGTCCTGCTTTTCGGCCAGCGCGGCGACGAGAGCATTCACCCGCGTGTCCCATTTGCGAGCTTCCGGACCATAGCCTTCCGGCCGGTCGCCGCGTCCGTGGATCTCGTCGCCGAGGCGCTCCTGCGCAGCGGCGAGCTCGGTGCGCAGCACCGTGATCTCCGGGGTGTACTCGGCCGCGATCTGATCGCGGCGTAGCCGCTCGGCATCGAGCGAACGGCTCAGGCGCTCGACGTCCTCCTCCAGCGGAGCGATCAGCCCCCCGTAGCGTGCCTCGACCTCTTGGGCACGCACGGCGACCTGGGCCTGAAAGGCCGAATCGCGCTCGGCGTAATACTGCTCGACCAAGCGCTGGTGGTAGCTTTCGATGTCGTCGGCGCGAATCAGCTTGGCCAGAAAAGGTGCGGTCACATAGAGCGAGACCGCCACGATCAGCACCCGGACCAGCAGCCCGAAGAACCAGCGTGCACCGGCACCCCGCTCGTCGAGTCGAGGGTCCCGAAGAACACCCCCGAGGGCACCCCGGGCACGACTCGGACGCTCGGACATGACCAGTGAGGCGTCGACGATCCAGATGATCGCGAACATGAGCACGAACATGAAGAGGCCGGCGACCGGTCGGAGCCAGGCCGCCGCCTGCGGAACGATCGAGGCACCGACAAAACCCCAGACGATGCCTTCGATACTGGCCATCAGGAAAATGATGACCCAAGCGAAACCGAGCCAGACCGCAACGGCCGGCGTGACGAGGCTGTCGCCGTAAGGACGCAGCCGCAGCGTATTCAACGAAGGGACCTTGAAAAAGCGCCGAGATCGCCGCCCGAGATCCATGTTCCTACCCTCCCTTGACGAGTGCGAGCACCGCAATCAAGACAGGATAAACCATCGGCGGGCCTTCACCGACCCCATGAGCAAATAGGCGGGCGATGCCGCCCGAACGCGCGAGACGCGGCACCCGAAAGGGGTCGGATACCGCCGACGCGCCTTCACCTCGATTCAAACCGCGCCGAGGCCGACGCGGCCGCTTCCTCCGAGCACGCGCCACCTCGAACGCCGTCGATCACCCCGAGCGCAGCTTAAGCGGTCATCGCGAGGCGCAGATCCCCTTCGGCATCGTTCCCGCTCAGGCGCAGGTCAAAGCGCTCCTGAAGAATCGCGAAGACGTTCGGCGAGACGAAGGCCGGCGCGTTCGGACCCAGGGTGATGCCCTTGACCCCGAGGCTGAGCAGCGTCAGCAAAACAGCGACGGCCTTCTGCTCGAACCAACTGATGACCAAGGTCAGCGGCAGCTCGTTGACACTGCACTCGAAGGCCTCCGCCAAGGCGGACGCCACCGCGATGGCGCCGTAGGCGTCGTTGCACTGACCCATGTCCATGAGGCGCGGGAAACCCAGATGCTCGCCGTACTCGTGATCGCGGATCCGATACTTGCCGCAGCCCAACGTCAGGATGAATGAATCATCGGGCGTGGCCTGCGCGTAGTCGCTGAAATAATTGCGGCCCGGATCCGCCCCGTCGCATCCGCCGATCACGAAGAAGCGGCTGATCTGTCCGGCCTTGACGGCATCGACGATCGTCTGAGCGTGATCGAGCAGCACCGTGCGGTGAAACCCGACGGTCGACTCCCCAGTGATCTGCTCCTCGCAGGGCTCGCAACGCAGCGCCTCGGCGAGCACCGCGCTGTAATCGCCGTCGCGGATGCACTGACCGCCGGGCACAGCCGTGCCGCGGGTCGTGTACAGGCGGCCCTTATAGCTCTGGGGAGGAATCAAAACACAGTTGGTTGTCGCCACCACCGGACCGGGGAAGGCCGCAAACTCTCGCTTCTGATTCTGCCAAGCACCCCCGTAATGACCGACCAGGTTTGGATGAGCTTGAAAGAAGGGATACATGTGCGCGGGCAGCATTTCGCCGTGCGTGTAGACCCTGATCTCGGTCCCTTCGACCTGCTCGAGCAGATCCCGCAGGTCCGCCAGATCGTGGCCCGTGACGAGGATCCCGCGGCCCGCCTGCGTGCCCTCCTTCACCTTGGTCGGCGCCGGCTTGCCGAAGGCCTCGACGTGACCTTCGTCGAGCATCTGCATGACGCGCAGGTTCAACCGCCCGCATTCAAGACAGAATTCCAGCAGGCTCTTCACATCGAAGTTGACGTTGGTCATGGTCGCGAACAGCGCCTCCTCGATGAAGGCGGACACGGTCTCGTCGGACTTGCCCAAACGCCGCGCATGATGGGCATAAGCGGCCATCCCCTTCAGACCGTAGAGCAACATCTCTTGTAGGGACTGGACATCGGCGTCCTTGCCGCACATCCCGGGTGAGGTGACGCAGGCGGTCTTACGGTAGGTCTGTTCGCATTGGTTGCAGTGCATGGGTGCCTCTAAATCGAATCGGGATCAAGGTGCCCTCGTCGCGCCGACACAACCGGAGTCGTTCCGCGGTGCCGATCAAAGGGGCGGGTAGTCTGGCGAGGGCCTAACGGGGTCTCCTTGACTTAGATCAAGACGCGTCGGCACGAGGGGCCGCGAGCACGGCCGCACACGACTCCAAGCCTCAGCCGAGCATCGCTTTTCGAGCAGCAACACCGTTATGCTTTGCAGCATCGTCGAGTCGTTCAACGCCGACGCCAACCACGCCGGCCATCAGCGACCCGACCGGCGCCCGATTCACTCTATCCATGACGAGACATACCATGACGCGCACGGCGATCGCGACCTTAACCATGATCCTCGGCACCGGGCTCATCGGCACCGGACTAGTCTGTGCAGGCGAAGGGACACACTGGGGCTACTCGGGCGCCGAGGGTCCGGAACACTGGGGCGAGATCGACCCGCATTTCACCGTCTGCAAGACGGGCAAGGCTCAAACGCCGATCGACATCACGAGCCGGGTCGAGGCCGATCTGCCGCGTATCGGCTTCCACTACAAGCCGGGCGGGCATGACGAGGTGAACAACGGGCACACCATCCAGGTCGACTATGATGCGGGCAGCACCATCACGCTGGACGGGCGCGAGTACAGCCTGAAGCAGTTCCATTTCCACACCCCCAGCGAAAACCACATCGACGGCAAAGCCTTCCCGATGGAGGCGCACCTGGTGCATGCCGACGCCGAGGGCCACCTCGCGGTCATCGCGGTCATGTTCGAGGAAGGCCCCGAGAATCTGGCGCTCGCCACGCCTTGGGCGGCCATGCCGCAGGCGCACGGCCGCACGGCGCACCTTGGAAGCAAGGCATCGGCCGAGGCGCTCCTGCCCGCTGACCGTGCCTACTACCGCTTCGACGGCTCGCTGACCACACCACCCTGCACCGAGGGCGTGACCTGGCTGGTCATGAAGCATCCGGTGAGCGCCTCGCACGGTCAGCTCGTGAAATTCGCACGGGTCATGGGTCACGCGAACAACCGGCCGGTCCAGCCGTTGAACGCACGGGTCATCCTGGAATAAACGGCGGAGTCCGGGGTCGGCGGCTCCGTTATGCTGGCCCCGACGACATCGGCCTCAAGGCCTCGCGTGGTCGGGTCGCGCGACACGGCACCTCGGTTCGAGGCTCGCCCGGTTGTATGCTTCCCACCGCGCCCGGCGCAGCGCCGACCGTACCCGACCTCCCCTCGCTTAGCCATGGTGTCACGATGAACGAAACCGCGGTCGAAGTGCTCAATACACCCTACTCGGACGTGCACTACTACGAGTGCAAGATCATCCTGCAACCCCACCACTTCATCACCGCAAAAGGCTTCAAGGAGTTCTGGTCGATCGTGTGTCGTTCGGCCAAGAAATGCGGCGTAAAGGTCAGGGAGGCCGAGGGCGCATTCGACAATCACGTGCGCGAGGTGCTCTTCTTCGATACACCGGGGTTCGACCTCTACAACAACCATTTCATCGTGAGGCTGCGCAGCTTTTATAAGGACGGTTGGCCGGACGGTATGCCCGAGCTCACGGTCAAGTTCAGGCACCCGGATTTCGAGACCGCCGCCGCCGTCGACGTCCGCCCGGCCACGCCGGGTGCACGGGTCCGCATCAAATTCAAGCAGGAGCTGCTTCCCTTGCGCGAGGGACTCGGCGGTTTTCGCTCGATCTATTCGCACAACTGTGTGCTGGCCACACCGCGCGAGCAGATCGACATGGCCGTCGAGGATCTCACGCGCGCCTTCCCCGCATTGCTTCAAGCAGGGGCCAAATCCGACGAGAGAATCGCTCTGGTCAAGGACCTCGCGGTCGAGGAGGTGCAGGTGAATGTCGGAGAGCTTCAGTTCGGGCACGGCATCAATGCGAAGACAACCATCGCGGTCTGGCGCAATCGTCAGCATGAGCGCCCGCTCTGCGGGGAGTTCGCCTTCCAATACAAATTCGATCGCCGGGAGGATCTAAAACGCGAGAGCATCGATCGGGCCGTCGAGTTCTACAAAACACTCCAAATGGACGCCTACGAATGGGTGACCCTTGGGACCACCAAAACCGGCATTGTCTACGGACTCGGGAACCATGCCTCGACCAATCGCGAATGAACCGAGCGCGGCCGACGCGCCGCCCTCGATCGGCAAGATCTTTACCGCCTTCGCCATGATCGGGGTGTCCAGCTTCGGCGGCGGGCTGGTCGCCTACCTGCGCGACGTGGTCGTCGATCGGGAGAAATGGCTCACGGGCGACGAGTTTCTCGGTGCGCTCGAGATCGGCCAGACCCTGCCCGGACTCAACTCCACCAACGTCGCGGTCATCGTCGGGCGCAAGCTGCGGGGACCGCGGGGGGCCGCTGCGGCAGCCCTCGGACTCATCTTGCCGGGCGTGGCGATCCTGATCGTCCTCGGGCTTCTCTATGTCCGGTTCCACAACAACCCGGATGTCGCGGCGGCCTTGGCCGGTGTCGCGGCTGCAGCCGTCGGACTGCTGCTGCAGGTCACGCTCAAGATCGGCGGGCGCAGTTTTCTCAGGCCCAAGGACCTGATGTTCATTATCCCGACCTTTCTCATGGTCGGCGTCTTTCATGTCTCGCTCGCCGCGACGCTGTTCTTGTTGGCGCCGATCGCGATCTGGCTCAATCGCCCGGAGTCTTTAAAGAAGAAGACCCCGGCGCCCTCCTCCGACCCGGAGCCCTGACATCATGTCCGACACCCTAAAAGAGCTCGTCGAATTGCTGAACGTCTTCGCCATGCTCTCGCTGATGGCGGTCGGCGGGGGCACCGCCGTGCTTCCCGAGATGGAGCACGAGGCCGTGGCCGTCCATCACTGGGTGACCTCCACCCAGTTCGCGTCTATCTACAGCCTGGGTCAGCTCGCGCCCGGACCCAACATGAGTATGGTCGGGATCATCGGCTATCACGCCGCCGGTGCCGCCGGGTTCTTCCTGGTGCTCTTCGCCTTCTACTTCCCCGCCTGCATGCTCACCTACGTGGTCAGCCACATCTGGGACAGCTATCGCGACAACCCCTGGCGCGACGCCGTCCAGCGCGGGTTGGCGCCCATCACCATCGGCCTGATGCTGGCGGGCGTCTATGCCGTGGGCAAGACAGCCAGCTTCAACCTGGATCGACCGCTCTGGTTCAACGGCGTGACCCTGGGCTTCGGTCTGGCGATCGTCCTGCTGCTGTTTTGGAAGCGGATCAACCCCGCCATCCTCATTCTGGCGTGCGGGGCGATCGGCTGGTTTGTGCTGCGTTGAGTAGATTTGCGGAAGGTCAAGGTTGTCGCTCGCATCGGCCGGAGCAACGAGTGGGAGATCGCAACGGGCTTGCTCTTCCAGAGGTGATCGATTGCGAGGCTTCGGTGAGCCGCCGAGATCATAAGCCCTGGATGCCGCAGGTCTAGTAAGAACGGAAGACCCTCAAGGCGAACCTCGGGATCTGCGACGCCGATGGGAGTCGGGGCGGGGGAAATGGTGGCTACGCCCTGACTCGAACAGGGGACCCTCGCATTATGAGTGCGATGCTCTAACCAACTGAGCTACGTAGCCAAACAAGACGCGGAATCATACGTTCCGGGCTCGGTGCAGTCAACCTCCGGAAATCCGATAGGCAGCACCGGAGAGTCGTCGGACGCGATTCACGCGGATGGGCCGCAGATTCATGCCGTCGGCGCGGGGAAGATGGGTTTCGCTTCGCTCTACCCATCCTACGGCCATCGTCGGCCGCGTCCGTGACCGCATCGGCGCGATGACCCTCCGCCCGAGCGACCGCGAGAGCGGATGGCCATGCCCTGCATGTCGCGGCTAAACGTTGAATCTGAAATGAACCACGTCGCCGTCTTTGACGATGTACTCCTTGCCCTCCGAGCGCAGCTTGCCGGCCTCCTTGGCACCCTGCTCGCCCTTGCAGGCGACGAAATCGTCGTAGGCGATGACCTCGGCACGGATGAAGCCACGCTCGAAATCGGTGTGGATGACGGCGGCGGCTTGCGGGGCGCGCACGCCGGCCGGGATGGTCCAGGCACGGACCTCTTTCGGGCCGGCCGTGAAATAGGTCTCGAGGCCCAACAGGCGGTAACCGGCCCGCACGACGCGGTTCAGACCCGGCTCGCTTAGACCCAGCTCGGCCAGGAACTCGTCACGCTCCTGATCCTCCAGATCGAAGATCTCGGCCTCGATGGCGGCGCAGACGGGAACGACCTCGGCACCTTCCTCGGCGGCGAGTGCGACGACCTTATCCAGGATCGGGTTGTCGACGAAGCCGTCTTCGGCGACGTTGGCGATGTAGAGGGTTGGCTTGGCCGTGAGCAGGAAGAGATCGCGGACCTCGCGCAGCGCCTCCGCATCCAAGCCCATCGCACGGACCGGCTTGCCCGCGTCGAGCTGGTCGCGGATCTGCTCGAGCAGGGCCTTGCGCGCCAGGATCTTCTTGTCGCCGGTCTTGACCATGCGCTCCGCGCGATCGAGGGCCTTGCTCACCGACTCCAAGTCAGCGAGGGCCAGCTCGGTGTTGATGACCTCGATGTCGTCCAGCGGATCCACGCGTCCGGCGACATGCACAACGTCGTCGTTCTCGAAACAACGCACCACATGGGCGATGGCATCGGTCTCGCGGATGTTGGCGAGGAACTTGTTGCCGAGCCCCTCGCCCTTGGACGCACCGGCAACCAGACCGGCGATGTCCACGAACTGCATGGTCGTCGGAAGCACCCGCTGCGGCTTCACCACGTCGGCAAGGACATCGAGGCGCGGATCCGGCAGAGGTACCACGCCGACGTTCGGATCGATCGTGCAGAAGGGGTAATTCTCCGCCGCGATCGTCGCCTTGGTCAGGGCATTGAAGAGGGTCGACTTGCCGACGTTGGGCAGGCCGACGATCCCGCATTTAAATCCCATGGCTGTGAAGGTCCGCTCGGAAAAACCCGCGATTCTACAGGAGCCGGGGCGCCCTCGCCCCGGTTTTCAAGGCACCTGACTCCGCTGCATGGGGAGCACGAGGGCCGGACGGCTCGCCGATCGCGAGGCGTCCGCTGTGCAAACGATCAGTGCGTCTCCTTCGCCCCGCGGTTGTAGCGGTCCTCGAAGCGCACGATATCGTCCTCGCCCAGATAGCCGCCGGACTGGACCTCGATCAGCTCCAGCATAATCGAGCCCGGATTCTCCAAGCGATGCGAAGAGCCGACGGGAATGTAGGTCGACTGATTCTCGGTGAGCAAAAACGACTTGTCTTCGCAGGTCACCCGCGCGGTCCCGGAGACGACGATCCAATGCTCGGCGCGATGATGGTGCATCTGCAGCGACAGAGATTCGCCGGGCTTCACGATCAATCGCTTCACCTGATAGCGCGGCCCCTGCCCGATCGCCTCGTAGGACCCCCAGGGACGATGAACACGCTGGTGGTGGCGATACTCGTTGCGCTGCTCGTGCTGCAGGAACTGGGTCACCGCCTTGACGTCCTGCGCATGCTCCTTGGACACCACCAGGACGGCATCCGGGGTCTCGACCACGATCAGGTCCTCGACCCCGACGGCGGCGACCATGCGGTGATGGGCGATCAGCAGATTGTTGCGGGCGTCGTGGACGAAGGCATCGCCGTCGAGCACATTGCCTGCCGCATCCTGATCGCGGACCTCCCAGAGTGCCGACCAGGCGCCGACGTCGGACCAGCCGACATCCAGGGGCACCACGACCGCGGGCGGATTGGCACCCCCGGTGTCGCGGGCCAGGGGCTCCATCACGGCATAGTCGATCGAGTCGCCCGGACAGGCGCCGAAGTGTTCGGCATCCAGACGAAGAAAGTCCCCGTCGTGGGTGGCCGCTTCAAAGGCGCTCGCCACGGCTTGCGCGATATCCGGACGAAACCGCTCGATCAACCCCAGCCAGAGCGACGCTCGCAGAACGAAGATGCCGCTATTCCACAGATACTGGCCGGACTCCAGGTAGTCCTCGGCCGTCTCGACATCCGGCTTCTCGACAAATCCGTTGAGCAGGTAGGCGCTCCCGGATAGCCCCTCGACCTCATAGCCCCGACCCTGCCGGATATAGCCGTAACCCGTCTCGGGCTTGCTCGGAACGATCCCGAAGGTGACAACGGCGCCTTCGCGCGCGATCACGCATGCATCGGCCACGGCCGCTCGGAATCCGACCTCGTTGCGGATGGTATGGTCGGCCGGCATCACCAGCAGAACCGGATCGCTTCCGCCTCGGATCGCCGACAGGGCCGCCAAGGTCAGCGCCGGTGCGGTATTGCGGCCCTTGGGCTCGAGGATAATCTCGGCCGGGCGCCGCCCCATCACGCGGAACTGCTCGGCGACGAGGAAGCGGTGGGACTCGTTGCAGACCACGATGGCGTCAATCTGACCGACGGCTTGGCGCGGATGCTCCTCGTCGAGCCCGTCGAGTCGGCGCACCGTCTCCTGCAGCATGGTGTGCTCGCTGGTGAGCGCCAAAAACTGCTTCGGGTAGGCCTCGCGCGAGAGCGGCCATAGCCGCGTTCCCGAGCCGCCGGAAAGGATGACGGGTTGTAATGGCATCGACGCACTCCTGGTCAAGGATTCCGGATCGTTTACAAGTGGCCAAGATTAACGCAATTCGGTCGATTCGACCTCCGAAGCGGTGTGCTAAACCGCGTCCAGAGCGAGATGCTGAATTTTCGAGTGAGTTCGAAGTTTGGTGCATGCACAGCCTTTGGCGGGGATGCGGTTTAAATAATATATTTTTTAATAACTTAAACCGCGCCGGCTCCAGCGCTCGTCAAATCGGCCGGGGCCGATCCAATCCAAAAACATCGCATACCGCGCTGGGCGCGGTTTAAGTGTGCTCGACCTCGATCCTCAGGCCGGCGCATCGGGTCGGCGTGCCCTCGTGACCTCCGCCGAGCACGGCGTACTCGCCGCTGCGCTGAATCACCCGCGGTTGCATCTTTCCCGCGATCGCCTCACCTGTGCCACCAAGGGGAGCCACGGGCAATCGCCCTCGGACGCGCGCATGAACACCGAGCCAACCAGAGATCCAAGATGACACCCGACCCGAATCTGATCGGCGAGATCCTGCGCGAAGCCGCAGCCACCGAGATCATGCCTCGCTTTCACAGCATTCTCGCCGAGCGCAAGGCCGACGGCAGCCTGGTCACCGAGGCTGATTTCGCGACCCAGGCACGGATCGTCGAGGCGATTGCACGGGAGTTCCCGAGCACCCCTCTGTTGGGCGAGGAGATGACCCCGGAGGATCAACGCCGCCTCCTCGCCGAGGCCGACACCGGCGTCTGGATCCTGGATCCGCTTGACGGCACCGGCAACTACGCCAGCGGCTTCCCCGGCTTTTCGATCTCCCTGGCCTTCATCGAGCATGGACAGGCGACGTTGGGCGTTATCCTTGACCCGGTGCGCGGCGAGTGCTTCTCCGCGGTGCGCGGCGGCGGTGCGACGCTCAACGGCGCGCCCATCCGCCCCTTCGCCCCCGGCCCGAATCTCGGCGACTGCCTGGCGATGATCGACATGAAACGTCTGCCTCCCGAGCGCATTCCCGCGCTCTTCCGGCCCGGCGGCTTTCGCTCCCAGAGGAACCTGGGGTCGGTCGCACTGGACTGGTGCTGGTTGGCCGCGGGCCGCTACCAGCTCTATCTGCACGGCGGCCAGAAACTCTGGGACTATGCCGCGGGGCACCTGATCGCCTCCGAGGCCGGCGCCGCGTCACGGCTCTACGCCGATCGGGGCGCCACGGAGGCTACCGACCTCAGCCTGTCCCCAAGACTCGCCGCTGCGGCGTCAGACGACGCGCTGCTGCAACGCTGGCTCGACTTCGTCGGCCTGCCGATGCACTCCACCTGAGCGAGGCACGCCAGCGCGCAGACGCGGCCGCATCCACCGACACCATCACGACGAGGAATCCTCCATGACCGAAGAGATCAGCGACCTTGACATGGCCCTGTCGAGCGGCATCACCGCCTTCGAATACAAACAATTCTCGCGCGCCGCTGGCCTCCTCTCCCCGCTCGCCGAGCAGGGCATCCCGGACGCCCAGTATCGCATCGCCATCATGGCCCAGAACGGTCTCGGCATGCTGCCGAACCCGCTGCTCGCCTACACATCCATGAAGCGCGCGGCCGAGGCCGGCCTCGCCCTCGCCCAACACGGGCTCGCCTTCATGTACATGGAAGGCGAATGCACCGACAAGAATCCGGAAAAGGCCGTGCATTGGTTCAAGAAGGCCGCCGAGCAAGGTCTCGTCGGCTCCCTGACCACACTCGCCATGATGTACGAGCAAGGCCACGGCGTGGAGAAGGATCTCGACGAGGCCAATCGGCTGTATCGGCTCGCCGGTTTCGACGAACGCTGATCCGCGCCGAGGGGCTCGCACCGCTCGATACCGGCGCGGTCAGGCCCGACCGACGACATCCACGCCCTTCGCGGACGGGGTACCCATGATTACGTACAGCGGGTATACTGCACAGCTGCGTTGCCGGGGTGGCGAAATTGGTAGACGCATCAGACTCAAAATCTGACGGGAGCGATCCCATGCCGGTTCGAGTCCGGCCCTCGGTACCAATAAAAGACAAGGGGTTAGGCCAAAAGCCTAGCCCTTTTTTTCTGTCGGGCTCAATGGCGCACTTGCTCGCAACACACCACCGCAATCGAGCTTGACCCTCTGAGACGCAAGCCGGAACGGGGCGAATCAGCCCGGCCGAACGCTGTTTTAGAAAGCAAGCCGAACAAGACAGACGGCACCCGCTTCGAGTAAACCAGCCATCACCTTGCAGAACGGCACGCGAGGAGCTTCGCCAGGTCATCAGCCACCCACCAAATGGACCTTACCTCGCCCCCGAGCGTAAGCGTTTTACTATCGTATTACCTAACTCGATCGGCCCAGACAATCCATGGGATACGACTAAACGATTATGCCCCTACCCAGCCCGAGTCTATTCTAAGGACTAGACACCACGCCGGGCTCGATGAGCCCAATTCACGACCTTGCGGAGATGACCGGGTCGGCGACATTCGGGCTCGAGATTCCGCCGCAGGATCGGCTCCAGCCGAGCAGCGCTCGGTGCATGAGCACTTCATTCAACGAAGAGACGAGGCGAGATTGATATGGATACAGACCTTACGACGACTTCCGGCAAATGCCCCGTGATGCACGGCGGCAATACCTCCGCCGGAACATCTGTCATGGACTGGTGGCCGAAAGCGCTCAACCTCGACATCCTCCATCAGCACGACACCAAGACGAATCCGATGGGGCAGGACTTCAACTATCGTGAAGCGGTCAAGACACTCGACGTCGCGGCGCTCAAGAAAGACCTGCAGGCACTGATGACCGACAGCCAGGACTGGTGGCCCGCGGACTGGGGCCATTATGGCGGTCTGATGATCCGGATGGCCTGGCACGCCGCGGGCACTTACCGGATTGCGGACGGCCGCGGCGGTGCCGGCACCGGCAATCAACGCTTTGCTCCGATCAACAGCTGGCCCGACAACGTGAACCTGGACAAGGCACGGCGTCTTCTTTGGCCCATCAAGAAGAAATACGGCAACAAGATCAGCTGGGCCGATCTGATCGTGCTCGCCGGTAATGTGGCCTATGAATCGATGGGGCTGAAGACCTACGGTTTTGCCTTTGGCCGCGAGGACATTTGGCATCCGGAGAAGGACACCTACTGGGGCTCGGAGAAGGAATGGCTGGCCCCCAGCGATAACCCAGACAGCCGTTATTCGGGCGATCGGGAGCTGGAAAACCCCCTGGCCGCCGTGATGATGGGACTGATCTATGTCAATCCCGAGGGCGTTGACGGCAAACCCGACCCGCTGCGGACGGCGCACGACGTGCGCGTCACCTTCGCGCGTATGGCCATGAACGACGAGGAAACCGTCGCCCTGACCGCCGGTGGCCATACCGTGGGCAAGTGCCACGGCAATGGCGACGCGGGTTTGTTGGGGCCGACACCCGAAGCGGCCGATGTGGAGGAGCAGGGACTCGGGTGGAACAACCACACCAGCCGCGGGATTGGCCGCGACACCGTCTCCAGCGGCCTGGAAGGCGCCTGGACGACCCATCCCACCCGGTGGGACAACGGCTACTTCGCCATGCTGCTCGACCATGAGTGGGAGCTCAAAAAGAGCCCGGCCGGCGCCTGGCAGTGGGAGCCCAAGGACATCAAGGAGGAAGACAAGCCCGTCGATGTCGAAGATCCCTCGATCCGCTACAACCCGATCATGACCGATGCCGATATGGCCATGAAGATGGACCCGGCCTATCGGGAGATCTCAGAGCGGTTTCACAAGGATCCAGACGCTTTGTCGGAAGCGTTTGCACGTGCCTGGTTTAAGCTGACCCATCGCGACTTGGGTCCGAAGACGCGCTACATCGGCCCCGATGTTCCGCAGGAAGACCTCATCTGGCAGGATCCGGTGCCCGCAGGCCGCACTGATTACGACGTCGACGCCGTGAAGGCCAAGATTGCAGCCGCGGGTCTGAGCGTCGGCGACATGGTTGCCACCGCCTGGGACAGCGCGCGGACCTTCCGTGGCTCGGACATGCGCGGCGGCGCCAATGGTGCGCGCATCCGCTTGGCCCCGCAAAAGGACTGGGAGGGCAACGAGCCCGCGCGTCTAAGCAAGGTTCTGGACGTGCTCAGGGGCATCGCGGCCGAGACCGGCGCCAGCCTGGCCGATGTCATCGTCCTGGCCGGCAATGTCGGGATCGAGCAGGCGGCCAAGGCAGCCGGTGTCGACATCAGTGTTCCCTTTGCCCCCGGTCGTGGCGATGCCACCGACGAGATGACGGATGTCGAGGCATTCGAGCCCCTTGAGCCGATCCATGACGGGTATCGCAACTGGCTCAAGAAGGACTACGTGGTCAGCGCCGAGGAGCTGATGCTCGACCGGACGCAGCTGATGGGCCTGACCGCCCATGAGATGACGGCGCTCGTCGGCGGCATGCGGGTGCTGGGCACCAATCACGGCGGCACCAAGCACGGCGTCTTCACCGATCGGGAGGGTGCCCTGACGAACGACTTCTTCGTGAATCTGACGGATATGGCATTCACCTGGAAGCCGGCAGGCAATAACCTGTATGAAATCCGCGACCGCAGGACGGGTGAGGTCAAGTGGACGGCGACCCGAGTGGATCTCGTCTTCGGATCCAACGCGATCCTCCGCGCCTATACCGAGGTCTATGCGCAAGACGACAACCAGAGGAAGTTCGTGCAAGACTTCGTGGCCGCATGGACCAAGGTGATGAACGCCGACCGCTTCGATCTGGCTTAGGCGCTGTCCGGGTATCGGCATCCCGACGATGCATCGCTTCGAGGGGCGACTTCGGTCGCCCCTTGCCCGGCGTTCGATCTAAAGGAGTGCGAGGGTCGGCGCCTCCTCCTTGACCAAATCCTCGGCGGTCTTGTCGCCGCAAGCCGGATTCTCATCGGCGTCCGTCAGCGCTTACCGGACGGGCGCACCAGAAACCATTGCCATGTCCCCGCGATCGGCTCCAGCATGGTATCGGGCCCGACGGATGCCCTCAGCTCCTCGCTCGGCAGCAGTAGAACCAGACCGCCGAAGTCGTCGCGACGCGTCGGCGGTTCGTCATGGGAGCCGTATCCCAGAATCCGGACATGGTCTCCGAGCCGATACGCCAGCGAGACCAGCTCACCCGCCGCGACACCGCTCGGACTGACCACAACCAGCGGTCGCTCGAGTGCGTTCACCGTCCGCGCCACCTCGGGATTCCAAGCGCTGAAGTGCTTGTTCCACCAGGTCTCGGCGCTCAGGATTCGCCACTGGGAGTACCCACCGAGGACCATCACGACCGCCAGGACAACCGCGGCGACGATACGAGACGTACCGCGGCGGGCGAGCGCCGTGCCGAGGACCCAGGCCAACATCAACTGCACGGCGAGCACTGCCGGCAAGCCGTAGCGTACGTGCAGCGAACGGCTTCCGCCAAACAGCAGATCCGGGCCGAGCACGACTCCGAGATAGGCCAGAGCGATCAGCACGAGCAGCCAGAGGCGGGGACGCGGAGCGCGTACCAGATAGAAGAACAAACCCGCCGCCGCCGGAACAAGCAACCACAACGACACGGGTGGCGGTTGCGGATTCGGACTCACGTCCAGAAAGGCGCGAACGATGTGGCCGGCCCATGCGAGCAGGTTACGTTGCGCACCCACCGCTCGGTCCATCCACTCGGTATGACCGACCGTGGCCCCGAAGCCAGCGAACAGAACGAGGATCCAGGGCAGGAACAGGACCGAGGCCACACCGACGGCCAAGAGCCATGACCGGATCGGAAGCTCTTGCACGCGCCGGCGCAGATCGGACGACGGCGCGGCGCCGAGCCACAGGTAGGCCGCATGGACGGGGAGCATGAGCGCGAACAGCAGATGACTGTAGAGACCGAGTGTCGTCATCAGCCCGTAGAGCCACCAATCGCGCGGCCGGTTGCGATCCAATGCATGCTGCAAAGCCGCGCTGGAGGTCAGGACCAAGAGTGTCCACAGAGCGTACTGACGGGCCTCCTGAGCGTAGAGGAAGTGCAGCGGCGAGATCGCAACAAAGGCGGCCGCGACCCAAGGCACCGGCCCACGCCCGAAAAGCTCCCGCATCAACCAAAATGCGCCGATCGGCAGCAGACAACCGAACACGGCGGAAGTCCCGCGCAGCGCCGTCACCGGATCGAGCGGCAGCATGGCGGTCACACGGCCCAGCAGATAATAGAGCGGTGCGTGCTCGGGATGCTCGGCCAGCGCCTGCAGGGTGTCTCCCCAGCTCTTCGCAGGGTTCGGCCACTGAAATACCAGAATCTCGTCGGGTGTCAGCAGCCGGCCGCTGAACAGCGTCTCCCAAAGTTCCGCGGGGTGGCCGAAGACCCGGACCAGCGTGAAGACCTCGTCGTGCCACACCGGCAGATGGTCCAAACCGATCAACCGAAAACCGGTGACCAGGACCAAGAGAACAATGGCGGCGATTGCCCATGACCGCGCTTGACCGTCATTGGCGGCCGCGGTCGAAGACGTCAAAGGGCGGGGAGCGAAGAACACGATCCTACAAGATCAGATCAGCGACTGGACTGGAGCGACTGGGGTGGAAAGCGTGCGGAGGGAGTATGCGTGACACGGGCGCCAAGCGTGATGAAGGAATTATGACAAGACCGAGACCGCCACCCCCATCATCCGTCTGCCGAGCGGACGCAAGCGCTCTACCTTCGAGGAGTACCGGCGCCGAGACAATGCGGCGCGGTGTTTGCTAGGGCAGCATGACCTGTTGCACGACCCAACACCGGCGCGTCGCCGGGCTCAACACGAAAGGGGACCCGTGATGGCTCCGCGTCTGATTATGTATCACAAGCAGTCCACCAGCGCCCGAACCCGCTTTTTGAGACTGCCCTACGGCGGCGTCTGCGGCTTCGCAGCCCTGCCGGACGAGTCTGTCGTCGAGGAGAGCGGCGCTACCTCGCCGAAGGTCGTGACCCACCCCGCACGGGTCCTGCGCGACGCCGAGGTGCGCCTCGGTCTGCCGAGCGGCAGTTTCGAAATGGAGCCGGGGTTTCGTTGCGAGGTCGTCGCCGGGGACGAGCGCACGCAGGTCTTTCTCGCGCGATTTACCAGTATCGATCCTCCGTTCGAAACGGCGCAGGCACACGGCAGCAGTTTCATCGACCTGACCCAGGCCAGAACCCTTGCGCCGGTCGAGCTTGATCTGCTGCGGCGCAGCTACGAGCGGATCTTGGGCTGATCGAGTAGGCAAGGTGGGCCGCGGGCGGTGCAATCTCCCGGATATCCTGGCCCGCGTGTCGGAGCGGCGGATCGCCCCGCCTCCTGTCCGCGTTTTTCCGGACGCATTACCGCGTCCAATGTAGGGTTTCCGCGCACGACGGTTCAATTGTCGCAACAACGACAGACCGCAGACGCGAAATCCGCGTTGAGGACCTCGGTTTCGAATGTCGATCCATCGATTGGCAGGAGCCACCACCATGACGAACGCGCCGTGCATCTATGGACATCGACCCGTACCCCACGGAGGCGGGTCGGCGTGGGAGTGCCGGCCGTCTTGGCGCGACGATTTGTGCCCGGTTTGGCTTGATCTCGTCGTACCGCCCCGCTCGTTCCGGGTGTTCCGAGATCATGAGATCGCCGCTCGGAGGGTTGTCGGCCATGACGGGAACGACATCCCCTGCTTCCAAGCCTATGACTACCGGCGGCTTGATGTCCGTTCGGACGACGACGAGGAGTTCTATATCGCCGTCGCCTACAGCGAGTCCTTGAGCGCGTGGCGCCTGCACGACGGACGCTGGCTGGTTTACCGTCGCATTGAACCTCTAGGCGAGGAAGACGCCGCCATATGCGCGCTGAGCATCGACGCGCGGATGCCTCGCTAAGGCCGACCTCGCCGGAAAAGCGCTTTGCGATCCACCCTAGCCCGGCCGGCGGCGGCCACGACAACCTCCCATCGAGGCACGCTTTATGCTTAGTCTATTATGCGTTATATCCTTCTGAACATAACGCCATCACCGGACCCTGCGACACCCACCATGACCGACGCCCCGGAAGACCGCATCGACACCGCCGCATCACTCTGGCTCGACCGCAATGATCAGGGCTTCGTCGGTCGCGGTCGCATCGAGCTGCTGCGCCGAATCGGTGCAACCGGATCGATCTCCCAAGCGGCCAAGGCCATGGGCATGTCCTACAAGCACGCTTGGGACGCTGTGGATGCGATGAACAACCTCTCTCCGCAACCGCTGGTCCAGCGGCGCACCGGCGGGCGCCATGGAGGGGGAACAGAGCTTACGGAAGAAGGCCGGCGTTTGATTGCCGTCTTCGAGGCGGCTGAACAGGAGCACAGAAAATTCCTCGCGAGGTTGCGCGAGGGCATCCGCGATTTCGATCGCTTTCACACCCTAATCGGAGCTTTGAATATGAAGGTCAGTGCCAGAAACAACCTGCGCGGGGTCGTCTCGGTTGTTAAACCGGGCGCAGTGAATGCCGAGGTGACGCTCGACGTCGGCGGTACACCGCTGGTCGCCATTGTCACCAACGAGAGCGTCCGGTCGCTCGGGCTCGCGCCGGGCTCCGAAGCCTATGCCTTGATCAAGGCGTCGTTCGTCATCCTGGCGACCGAGGACGGCGGGCTCAAGACCTCGGCGCGAAACCGACTCTGCGGAACGGTCGAACGCGTGACCGACGGGGCCGTCAATACCGAGGTGGTCCTCGCCCTCGACGGCGGCGCCCGCCTGACCGCCATTATCACGATGGAAAGCGCCAAGGATCTCGGAATCACCGAGGGAGGGCGTGCCTGCGCGCTCGTGAAGGCACCTCACGTCATCCTGGCCGTCAGCGACTGACCAGACGCCGAAGCTCATATTGAACGCGTCCTGCGTTATATCCAAGCGGATATGACGCAGGACATGCACTCTAAGAATCCGGAGACACCTGATGAAGACGACTCGATCCATGCTCCCCATCGTGCTGCTGGCCGCCGCCTGCGCTCCCGCGCAAGCCGACGACATCCAGGTCGCAGTGGCCGCCAACTTCACCGCTCCGATGAAGGAGATCACCGCTGCCTTCGAGAAGGAGACCGGCCATGTGGTCAAGGCCGCCTATGGTTCGACAGGCAAGTTTTACGCGCAGATCAAGAACGGTGCACCCTTCGAGGTGTTCATAGCCGCTGACGACACCACGCCGACCAAGCTGGTCGACGAGGGGGCCGCAGTCTCGGGAACCCAGTTCACCTATGCCGTCGGCTCACTGGTGCTCTGGTCGTCGAAGCCCGAGTTTGTCGACAGCGACGGCACCGTGCTGAAGTCGGGCGACTTCAACAAGGTGGCCATCGCAAACCCGAAGACCGCGCCCTACGGTGCCGCAGCGATCGAGGTCATGACCGGGCTGGGGTTGCTCGAGCAGGTGCAACCAAAGTTCGTGACCGGCGAGAACATCGCCCAAACCTTCCAGTTCGTCAGCACCGGCAATGCGGATTTGGGGTTTGTCGCCCTGTCCCAGATCATGGAGAAGGGCAAGATCACGGGCGGCTCCGCCTGGATGATTCCGGGCACGCTGCACAAGCCGATCCGCCAGGACGCGGTCGTCCTGTCGCCGGGGAAGGACAAGCCAGCGGTCGACGCACTGATGGAGTACCTCAAGGGGGACGAGGCGCAAGCCATCATCAAGTCGTTCGGCTATGAGATCTGATCACACGCGCGCCGGTCAGGGGTTCTTTGCAGGGTCCCTGATCGGCACCCCGGGCGGCTTGATCGGCTTGATCGGTGCTTGGGCGGAGCCGAGCTCCACCTCCCGGTGCGGGTCGGACTGTTTCGCCTCCGCACCTTGGAGGCGGTCATCATCATTGATCGGATCGCGCAATGTTTTTAAGTGAAACCGACCTGCAATCAATCTGGCTCACCCTGCGCCTCGCGGGTGTGGTCACCTTGATCCTATTCGTTGTGGGTACGCCCATTGCCTGGTGGCTGGCACGCACCCGATCGCGTCTCAAAGGACCGGTCGGGGCCGTGGTCGCCTTACCCTTGGTGTTGCCGCCGTCTGTCCTGGGCTTCTATCTGCTGGTAGCAATGGGGCCGAACGGGCCGGTGGGCCAGTTGACCCAGGCGCTGGGCATCGGCGTACTGCCCTTCACCTTCTGGGGTCTGGTGGTCGCCTCGGTCTTCTATTCCCTACCCTTCATGGTGCAACCGGTACAGAACGCCTTCGAGGCGATCGGCGACCGGCCGTTGGAGGTGGCGGCCACCTTGCGCGCCTCGCCGCTGGACACCTTCTTCTCCGTCGCCTTGCCGCTGGCGGCACCCGGCTTCGTCACCGCCGGGATCCTGACCTTTGCCCACACGGTGGGCGAGTTCGGCGTGGTGCTGATGATCGGCGGCAACATCCCCGGCGTGACCCGGGTGGCCTCGGTCCAGATCTATGACCACGTCGAGGCGATGGAGTACGGCGACGCCCACCGCCTCGCCGCCGTGATGCTGATCTTCTCCTTCCTGGTCCTACTCGCGCTCTATCTGTGGCGCCCGAACCCGAAGAACACCTGAGAGCACCATGGAACCGATCAACGCACGCTTCGACATCGACTGGCCGGGCTTCAACCTGACGGTAGACCTGGAGCTCCCCGGGCGCGGGGTCACCGGTCTCTTCGGACACTCGGGCTCCGGCAAGACGACCCTGCTGCGCTGTATCGCCGGCCTGGTCCGGGCGCCCAAGGGTCGGCTCGTCTTCCGCGGCGAGATCTGGCAAGACGAGAACACCTGGGTGCCGACACACCACCGCTCGCTCGGCTATGTCTTCCAGGAGGCCAGCCTCTTCCCGCACCTCACGGTGATGGGCAACCTGCGCTACGGGCAGAAACGAGCACCGGCGCCGGTCGCGGCCGAGGATCGGGTGAGCCTCGACCAAGCGATCGCACTCTTGGGTATCGCTCACCTGTTGACCCGCAAGCCGGATCGCCTCTCCGGCGGCGAGCGCCAGCGGGTCGCGATCGCCCGCGCCCTGGCAGTCAGCCCGCGGGTGCTGCTGATGGACGAGCCGCTTGCCGCCCTGGACATTGCGCGCAAGCAGGAGATCCTGCCCTACCTGGAGCGGCTGCATGACGAGCTGGCCATCCCGGTGCTCTACGTCAGCCACGCCCCGGACGAGGTCGCGCGCCTGGCCGATCATCTGGTGGTGATGGACGGCGGTCGCGTGCTCGCGAGCGGCCCGCTCAAGGAGACCCTGGCGCGGTTGGATCTGCCGATGGCCTTTTCCGAGGATGCCGGCGTCGTCATCGATGCCGTGGTCGCATCCCACGACGACAACTATCACCTATCGCGTTTGGATTTCCCCGGCGGCAACGTCGTCGTCGCTCAACGGAAGGAGCCGATCGGCCACCGCCTGCGTCTGCGTGTTCATGCCCGCGACGTCAGCCTCGCCCTCGAGCGCGCCACCGGTACCAGCATCGCCAACCTCCTGCCTGCCACCGTCGTCGAGATCGCCGACGCCGACACCCCTGGCCATTGTCTGGTGCGCCTGGATGCCGGCGGTACGCCGCTGATCGCGCGAATCACCCGCCGCTCGCTGGATCATCTCGGAGTCGCCCGCGGCAAGGCAATGTGGGCGCAAATCAAGGCCGTTGCCCTGCTGGGTGACTAAGCCGGACGGAACATCGGGGTCCGCAACAGCGCGATACGCCGAAACAAACCATGTTTCGATCAGAAGGAAGACCATCATGACGAACACTCTGCCGTGCGCGTCGGACGATGTCCGCGCCGGAGCGCGGATCCCGGTGACGTCGGCCCCGCACAACGTGCGAACCCTCGTGACGTCCAGGTGCGCTTCGCAAGCGATGGTCCCGACGCGGCCTGAGTGCCGCCTTGACAGGGACTTAGTACCTGTCTAGTTTGCCGAGTGAGGTCGCCTTGGCCGCCGAATTGCGCCGCAAGGCCCGTTGGATTTCCTTTCCGTCATCCGCCCACGCACCGGACCATAGCCGGTCTGCTCCGCGGGCCGGCGCACCGTCGAGGCTGGTCCGACGCATGACCGGCGCGAGGGCGTCGGGTATTCCAGTCGCTCGGGAATGGACTGCGGGAATGTCCGCTCTTTCACCAGGGTCGAGGACGCAGGGACCATGCGCAACGGCGTCGAGAAGGGGTTGACCGCGGAGTCGCAGCCGCCGGAAGAGCACCGCTCGAAAGACGCGGGGGACCCGAGCACGCCCGAAGCCACGATCCGGACACCCGACGCGCCTTCTGCGGGCTTCATTCCGCAGGAAGCGGGGGCTCCACTCAAGCAACCCCCCACCTCCTCGTCACAGTCGGAGGCGGACGCGAGCGCGAATCATCCGGCCGGCTCGGACCGCGATGTCGGTCCCCGAGCCGACCTTCGACCCGACCTCCCCGCGACCTGGTACCGGCATTTAGTGGAAAATCAGCCGGACCTGATCTGCGGATTCCTGCCCGATACGACCCTCACCTACGTGAACACGGCTTATGCCCGGTTTTTCGGCGCCCTCGCCGAAGACCTGATCGGCCGGCGCTTCATCGATTTCCTCGCCGCCGAGGATCGGGCCCGGGTCTTAGAGCAGCTGGCGAACATGGTCCCGGCAAGCCCCGAGTACCAGTACGAGCATGAGACCCGCGGATTCGACGGCGAGCCGCGCTGGCATCTGTGGCACGACTTCGCCCTGTTCGATGACGCGGGTCGCCCGAGGGAGTTCCAGTCCATCGGCGTCGACGTGACCGAGCGGCGGCGCGTCGAGCAAGCCCTGCGCGAGAGCGAGTATTTCCTGCGCAAATCCCAGGAGGTGGCAGGCCTGGGATCCTACCGTTACGACCCACGCGCCGATCGGTGGGTGAGCTCCACACAGCTCGATCGGATCTTCGGGATCGATGACGACTACCCCAGAGACACCGAAGGCTGGCTCGCGCTCATCCACCCCGAGCAGCGCGGGGAGATGGCGCACTATCTACACGACACCGTCCTGGCAGCGCGTCAGCCCTTCTCCCGTGAGTACCGGATCGTGCGGTCCATCGACGGGGCGGAACGCTGGGTACTCGGCCGCGGGGAGCTGGAGCTGGACGCCGACGGGGCACCCGTCGGCTTGATCGGGACCATCCAGGACATCACCGAGCGGCGACACCTCACGGACCGGCTTGCCTACGACGCCAGCCATGATCTCCTGACCGGCCTGCTCAACCGCGCGGAGCTGGAGCGCCGCCTTCAGGCGGCGTTGGCCGAGTCGAAGGCAGGCAGCCTGCATCACACCTTCTGCTACATGGACCTGGATCAGTTCAAGGTGATCAACGATACCGCCGGGCACGCGGCGGGGGACGAGCTGCTCAAGCAGATCGCCCGGTTGATCCCGACCATGATTCGCGATCACGACAGCTTGGCCCGAATCGGCGGAGACGAACTGGGACTCCTGCTCTTCGACTGCCCACTGGCGCTCGCCGAACCGATCGCCCGACGGATCGTCGAGCGGGTGCGCGGGCTTCGCTTCCAGTGGGGCGGGCGCAGCTACAGAACGGGGCTGAGCATGGGCGTCGCCGAGATCCACCCCGAAACCGCCGACACCGCCACCATCCTCTCGGAGGCCGACATCGCCTGCTACATCGCCAAGCAGACGGGGCGCAACCGCTACCACCTGTATCGCAGCGAAAACGATCAGACCGCATCCCACCACAATGACATGCTGAACGCCGCCGGGGTGCGCAATACCCTGGAGCAGGGCCGCTTGAGGCTTTATTACCAGCCCATTGTGAGACTCGGCGAACCCGACACATCGCCGGAGCACTACGAGGCGCTGTTGCGCGTCGTACCCGAGGACGGAGAGGGCGAACCCACGCTACCCCCCGGGTTCATCGGCGCCGCGGAGCGCTTCGGGCTGATGGACGAGATCGACCGCTGGGTCATTGCCCGAGCCCTGCACGATCACGGGTCGCAAACCGAGTCGCCGGGGGCGCGCATCGCGATCAATCTCTCGGGTAGCTCCCTGAGCGACGAAACCCTGCTGGCCTACATCGAAGGGCAGATCGATGCATCCGGCATGGCCCCCGAGCGCATCTGCTTCGAGATCACCGAGACCGCCGGCATCCAGAACCTGGACCGCGCGCTCGATCTAATGACCGCGCTGAAAGCACGCGGCTGTCAGCTGGCAC
>NZ_JAABRP010000008.1 GCF_011390875.1 Thiocapsa sp. | reverse complement strand
GATGCGACCGCCCAGGAAGGTTCCGACCGTGAGCACGACCGCATGCGCCCGAAAGCGCAACCCCATCTGAGTCTCGACGCCGACCACCCGGTCCTGCTCGATCAACAGATCTTCGACCGACTGTTGGAAGAGGGTGAGCCCGGGCTGGTTCTCGACTGCCGAGCGCACCGCGGCCTTGTAGAGGATGCGGTCGGCCTGAGCCCGCGTCGCACGCACCGCCGGTCCCTTGCTGGCATTGAGGATGCGAAACTGAATACCGCCGCGATCCGCCGCGCGTGCCATGAGACCGCCGAGCGCATCGATCTCCTTGACCAGATGGCCCTTGCCGATGCCCCCGATGGCCGGGTTGCAGCTCATCTGGCCGACGGTTTCGATATTCTGGGTGAGAAGGAGGGTGCGCAGACCGCAGCGGGCCGCCGCAAGCGCCGCTTCGGTGCCCGCGTGACCACCGCCCACCACTACCACGTCGTAAGGATCGCCGACCATCATGAAGGGAAACCCAAGTCTATGAGACCACGCAGTTTAACCCAGATGCGCGCACGGATACCGCTATGGCGATGCATCTGACCCGGCACCTCCCGAGCGACTCGGCCAGTCTCGGGGAGCGCGTGCTCGAGGCCGCGCGGGCCGTGATTCTCGGCAAGGACCGCGAGCTTCGACTTGCCTTGGCCTGTTTGATGGCGCGCGGCCATCTCCTGATCGAGGACGTTCCGGGAGTCGGCAAGACCACCCTCGCGCACCTGCTCGCACGCCTGCTCGGGCTAGAGTACGCCCGCATCCAGTTCACGAGCGATCTGCTGCCCGCAGACGTGATCGGGGTGTCGGTCTACGACCGGGCTGCCGAGTCCTTTCGCTTCCATCCCGGGCCCGTCTTCTCCCAACTGGTGCTTGCCGACGAGATCAACCGCGCCACGCCCAAGGCGCAGAGCGCGCTCCTGGAGGCAATGGAGGAGCGCCAGGTCACGGTCGAGGGTGAAACCCGACCCTTGCCCGAACCCTTCTTCGTGATCGCGACCCAAAACCCGCTGTTTCAGGTCGGCACCTTTCCGCTTCCCGAATCCCAGTTGGATCGGTTCCTGATGCGGATCCGGCTCGGCTATCCCGCAGCCGAGCAGGAGAAGGCCCTCTTGGCGGGCGAGGATCGACGCACCATGGTCGCACGCCAGCAGCCCGCCCTGACCGGCGCGCAATTGATGGCGTTGCAGCAGCAGGTCGTCGAAGTCCATGCCGCGCCAGCCATTATCGAGTATGTCCATGCCATCCTTGCGGTCACGCGCAGCAGCGAGCGGTTTCTGCACGGGCTCTCGCCGCGCGCGGGGCTCGGGTTGCTGCGCGCGGCGAAGGCTTGGGCGCTCCTGTCCGACCGTGACTACGTGATACCGGAGGATATCCAAGCCGTCCTGCCTTCCTGCGTCGTGCATCGCCTGGCCGCGTCGGAATACGGTGGGCGGCTCGACGAGGAGGCGGTGGTGAGTGCGATCCTGGATCATGTCGCGCTCGCTTAAGCGGCGTCCGGCAGTACCCGCGACATCGCGAGCAGACGCGACGCTGGAGCGACCCGACTCGGTCGGCGTTGACGTCGCTTAAGCGAGGATTTTTTCGGCGAGGGGGGAAGCATGTTCAACTGGACGCGCTTTAGGGCCAGACGGTTCAGTAATCTGTTTCGACGGGTGGCGCGTGGGGGCGACGGGGTTGCGCGGGTCGGGAGTCGTCAGATTTATATCCTGCCGACGGGGAACGGGCTGCGTTTCGCTGCGGTGCTCTTCGTCATGCTGCTCGGCTCGCTCAATTATCAGAACAATCTGGGGCTGCTCTTTACCTTTTTTCTCGCCTCCGTCGCGCTCGTGGCCATGCATCACACCTGGTTCAATCTGCTCGGGCTTTCGGTTCAGGCCCGCGGCGGGCAGCCGGTCTTCGTCGGGGACGATACGAGCTTCGAGGTCGTTGTCGGCACCGAGGGGAAGCGGGCGCGCTACGACATCGGGATTCCGGCCGGGGAGACGCGGCATCAGTCTATCGCGATACCGGGCAGGGACAGCGGCACGATCCGCATCGCACAAACGACACTGCGACGCGGTCTCGCGGCGCTCGACGAGGTGACGGTCGAGACGCGCTATCCGCTGCACCTCTTTCGCGCCTGGTGTTATGTGAAGACCGACGCGACGACCTTGGTTTATCCCAAGCCGGCACAGGTCGCGCCAGAACCCGGATCCGCGGCGGGCGACACCGAGCCGCGCCGCCGTCAAGGTTCTGAGGGGATGGAGGATTATCTGGGTCCGCGCGGCTATCGCGACGGCGATTCACCGAGACAGATCGATTGGAAGGCGTACGCGCGCGAGCGCGGGCTGGTCGTGAAGCAATTCGGAGGGGACGAAGGTCAAGAGGTCTGGATCGATTGGGCCGGCTTGACCGCGGCGGACCCGGAAATCAGGATCAGCGTGTTGACGCGCCAGGTCCTCGACGCGGCCGAGGCCCAAGTCCGGTTCGGGCTGCGACTGCCCGGTCTCGAGGAGGCACCGGGGCGAGGTGCCGGCCATCTCCAACGCTGCCTGACACATCTGGCGCTGTACGATCATGCGAACGATCCCCTCCAACGAGCGGCCTGAGCGGACCCAGATCCTCTGGGTCACGCTGGTCCTGATCGCGGCCTATCTCCCGCTCGCGGGCCATCTCGCGCTTCAGATCAGCGCCTTTGTCGGGCTGCTCTTCGCGATCCGTCTTGCGTCCCTGCGCTGGTCCGCGGTCTTGCCGGGCACCTGGCCATTGGCGGCCTTGACCCTGATCGGCGTCGCCAACGCGGCGGTGACCTACCAGGGGTGGTCGGGGCAGAACGCAGGAACGGCGCTCTTCGTCTCCATGCTGGTACTCAAGCTGATGGAGCTGCGGCGTAAGTCGGACATCCGCCTGGTCGCGACCCTGATCGGGTTTCTGGTGGTCGTCGAGTTCCTGTTCGACCAGTCACCCTGGTTGGTGCTCTATCTGGGTGCCGTGGTGCTGGGGGGCATCGCCCTGCTGGTGGATCTGAACGGCGGGCTCGGAGAGGCTCGTCGGCGCGGCGCCATCACGGTCGCCGTGAGGCTCTCGCTCCAAGCCCTTCCGCTGACACTCATCCTCTTCCTGCTGTTTCCGCGTCTCAGTGCCCCGCTGTGGAATCTGGGCGTGGATCCAAACAAGGCTACCACCGGGATCTCGGACAGCCTGGAACCTGGCGCGATCAGCGAGCTGGTCCTCAACGGCGAGCTGGCGTTTCGCGCTCGCTTCGAGGGCACACCGCCCGCAGCCGATCGACTCTATTGGCGAGGACCCGTCCTCTGGCAGACCGACGGGCGGCGGTGGTCGGCGGGGGAGGGCATCACGAACAGCGGGCCGGCCGGTGCTCTGTTGGAGACGGCTCGCCCGATCGACTACGAGGTGACCTTGGAGGCGACCGATCAACGCTGGCTCTTCGCGCTGGACATGCCGGCCAGCGTCCCGGACGGGGCCTTTTTGAGTCCGGATCACCAATTGATCGCACGCCAGGTTGTCAGCGCAGTCAAGCGCTATCAGGTGACCTCGGCGCTCGACTATCGCACCGCCGCCCCGGATCCGGCGCGACTTGCCGCCGGACTGCAGGTCCCGGACAACGTGACGCCGCGGATGCGCCGGCTGGTCGAGGATTGGCAGGGTCGATCGAACGACGACTGGGCGCTGGTCCAAGCGGGCCTGCAATTCTTCAATCGCGAGTCCTTCCATTACACCCTGATGCCGCCGCGGCTCGGCGCAAACCCGACCGACGAGTTTCTCTTCGAGACCCGGCGCGGCTTCTGCGAGCACTACGCCGGCAGCTTCGCCGTCTTGATGCGCATGGCCGGCATCCCCTCGCGAATCGTCCTCGGTTATCTCGGGGGCGAGCTCAATCGCGTCGGCGGTTATCACATGATCTGGCAGTCCGACGCCCATGCCTGGGTGGAAGTATTGATCGACGGACGGGGTTGGGTGCGGGTCGATCCGACCGCCGCCGTCGATCCCTCCCGGGTCGACAACAGTGGGGCTTCGCGCATGCTCGGCGCAGGGCCATCGGTGCGCTTCACCCTTGAGCAAGCCGATGCGATCGCCCGGTTCGTGCGCAACATGCGACTTTTCGCCGACAGCCTGGATGCCGCCTGGCAGGATTGGGTCCTGGGTTTCTCGGTCGAGGATCAACTCGCCTTGCTGGAGCGGCTTCGGCTCGGCGAGCTGCGCGAGTACGGGCTGGTCGCACTGATGCTCGCCGCGCTCGGTCTGACCCTCGGGATCTTGGTCGTCGCCTCGATCCGCGAGCGCAAACCACTCGACCCCCTTCAAGCGGAATACGCCCGCTTTTGCGGCCGTCTCGCAAAGATCGGGCTCGATCGTCTTCCGAACGAGGGACCCATGGACTACGCCGGCCGCGTCGTTGCCCAGCGTCCGGATCTCGCGCCGACGGTCGAGCGTTTCATGGAGCTGTATGTCCCGGCTCGATACGGACCCGACGATTCGGGCGACGCGCTGGTGGCGCTCGCCGATCTGCTGAGCCACTTTCGGCCTCGACCGGCTCGACAAATGCCCGATTTGCTCCGGCGGCCCCGATAGAGCCGCGCTGCAGTCCCGGCGAGAGACGCAGGTCGCTTACGCGCCGTCACGCCTACTTTCCGATACAAAAGGTGGAGAAGATCCGTCCCAGTAGATCCTCGGATGTGACACGTCCGGTAATCTCGCCGAATGCGTACTGGGCCTGCAGGAGATCATCTGCCACCAACTCGGCGCCGACTCCTCGTACAAGTGCGCGCTGTGCGGATTCCAGATGGTCGAGCCCGAGGCGCAAGGCATCGAGGTGACGACGGCGCGCAACGAAGGCACCTTCGGTGGAGACGCCGAGACCCGCCCGGTCCTTGAGATGGGACCGCAGAAGGTCGAGGCCGGCACCGGTTTTAACGGAAAGGCTGATCCGCGGACCGGTCTCGAGCTGGATGATGCCGGGGGGGATTCCTTGCAGGTCGATCTTGTTGCGGACTCGGGTGATCGGTACCTGTTCCGGTAGGCTCTCGCGTGCTGGTGTATCGCTGCCTTCGGCCGCGTCATGGACCCAGAGGACGAGGTCGGCTTGGTCGAGCTCTGCGCGCGCGCGTCTCACCCCCTCGCGCTCGATCGGATCCTCGCTGTGGCGCAGACCCGCGGTATCCACGATACGGATCGGGATCCCGTCGACTTGGATGTCGAGCTTCAGGAGGTCGCGCGTGGTACCCGGTATCGGTGTGACAATCGCCGCATCCTGGCCAGACAACGCATTGAGCAAACTTGATTTTCCTGCATTCGGCGGACCCGCGATCACGACCGCGAGACCCTCGCGAATGACCTGACCTTGGCGCGCGGAGCCCATGACCTCGCGGGTCTGGTCGATCATCGCCCGAAGAGCCTCGGAAATCCCGAAATCCGTGGCGAGGTCCAGTTCATCGTCGGGAAAATCAAGAGTCGCTTCGATGTAGGTTCGCATCCGGACGAGACGCTCGATGAGGTCGTCGATCCGTCGCGAAAAGACGCCTTGTAGGCTGCGCCCGGCGAGTCGAGCCGCGAGCGCGGTGGAGCTCTCGATGAGATCGGCGACGGCCTCGGCTTGCGCAAGGTCGAGCTTGCCGTTGAGGAAGGCGCGCTCCGAGAACTCGCCGGGGCGAGCGAGCCGTGCACCGAGGTGCAGACAGCGTTGCAGAAGGAGGTCCATGACGACCGGACCACCATGTCCCTGAAGCTCGAGGACATCCTCGCCTGTAAAGGACGCCGGCGCCGGGAAATAAAGGGCGATGCCTTGGTCGATGAAGTGTCCGCGAGCATCGCGGAAGGTCGTGAAGATGGCCTGCCGGGGGCTGGGCAACTTCCCGAGCACGGCCTCGGCAATGGAGGGAACGCCTGCGCCGCTGACCCGCACGATCCCGACCCCGCCCAATCCGGGCGGGGTCGCTACCGCAGCGATGGTCTCCGTGGCCATGACGACCTCGGCACCTCGGCCTAGCGCTTGTGTTTGGCCGAGGCAGCCTGTTTTTCGATCGTCCGCGTGATGTGCCATTGCTGTGCGATGGACAGCAGGTTATTGACCGTCCAGTAGAGGACCAGGCCCGACGGGAAGAAGGCGAAGAAGACCGTGAAGACGAACGGCAAGGCCATCATGATCTTCGCCTGCATCGGATCCGGCGGCGGCGGATTGAGCTTCATCTGCACGAACATGGAGACACCCATGATCAGCGGCAGGATGAAGTAGGGGTCGGGCGCAGAGAGGTTGTCGAGCCAGAGCATGAAGGGTGCGTAACGCAGCTCGACGCTTTCCAGCAGCACCCAATAGAGCGAGATGAAGACCGGGATCTGGATCAGAATCGGCAAACAGCCGCCGAGCGGGTTGATCTTCTCGGTCTTGTACATCTCCATCATCGCCTGATTCAAGCGCTGCTTGTCGTCGCCGTAGCGATCCTTCAATGCCTGCAGTCGAGGTGCCAGCTGACGCATGTTGGCCATCGACTTGTAGCTGGTCTCTGAGAGCTTGTAGAAGGCCAGCTTGATCAGAATAGTCAAAAAGATGATCGACCAACCCCAGTTTCCGACAACCCAGTAGATCTTACTGAGCACCCAGAAGATGGGTTGCGCAATCACGGTCAACCAGCCGTAGTCGACTGCCAGCTCCAGCCCCGGGGCCACGCTTGCAAGTTTGTCTTGAAGCTTCGGACCGACGAAGAACTCGTTCTCGAAGACGTGGGTCGCGCCGGGCGGGATGCTGACCGCGGGGGAGTATTTACCGATGATGTAGCGCGAGTCGGCGAGGACGTTCGTGTAGAAGGTCTCGAGCGCGCCCGCCGGCGGGATCCAAGCCGCAAGGAAGTAGTGCTGCATCATCGCGATCCAGCCGTCGGCAACGCTGCGGTCGAGCTTGCCTTTGCGCATGTCGTCGAACGACACCTTCTTGTACTTGTCCTCCGGGCTGTAATACACGGCACCTGTATAGGTGTGAACGAAGCGGGATTCGTTCGGATCGATCAGATCGGTGCGCTGAAGCTGGTTGTACTGACGGGCAACGAGGGGGGCATCCGTCGCGTTGGTGACCGACTGACTGGCCCGGATCACATAACTGCCGCGCTCGAAGCTGTAGCGCTTGCGAACCTCGATGCCGGCGTCGTTCACCCAGACGAGGTCGACATCGAGGGTGGTCTCGTTCTCGCCGAGCCGGTAAAGGGGCTGGGAGCTTTGGAAGATCGCCTCATGCGTCGGTAGGAGGGCCGGATCCTCACCCAACAGACCGGACTGGGCGATGAACATGTTGGGCGGAACCGGCTTGAGCAGCTGGAAGGGGTCGTCCGGACGCTCGGCCACAGTCGCATAATCCAACAGCCAGGCAGCGGAAATAGTCCCGCCGCGCGGAGAGATCTCGATGTGAAAAACGTCCGTTTCGATTCGGATCGGGGCCTCGGCGGGGACCGCCTGCGTGTCGGCCGCGGACATGGCCGGGGTGATGGCATCAAGGGTCGTCGCAACCTGCGGGACGTCCTGCGCCGCCGAGGTGGAGGGGGGTGCATCGACCGTCAGACCGCGCTCCTGCGCAACCTGCGGCTGAACCGGGCGCCCGTAGTCTTCCATCCAGGCCGAGTAGATGAGGAATACCACGGCGGCCAGGGCGAAAAACAGGATTAAACGCTGGTTATCCATGAGAGCAGGTCTGCCTTTCGGTTGGGACTGGATCGAAGCCGCCTTCGTGCCATGGGTGACAGCGCGATACCCGGCGTATCGCCAGGTATCCGCCGCGAAGGAGTCCATGGCGCTCGATTGCCTCGACGGCGTAATGCGAGCAGGAGGGATGGAACCGGCAATGCGGCCCGAGGAGCGGACTGATGCCGTACTGATAAGCGCGGATCAGGGCGATCAAGATTCGACGCATGGTTGTTTCTCGATGGTATCCCAGGCGCGGGCGAGGGTAGCGAACAAGCGCGGATTGGGCATGGTCGGCGCGCCGGACGCGCACAGCACAACGATATCCCAGCCTTGGAGACGCGAGCGATTGAGCCTGAAGCTTTCGCGGACGATCCGTTTCAAACGGGCTCGGTCGACCGCGCGACGCGCACACTTCTTCGCGATCGCGAGTCCGAGTCGCGGATACCGCAAGCGGTTCTCGCGGTACAACACGAGAAAGCCGGCGCCTCTGCAGCGCCGTGGTTCGGCAAAGACGTCACGAAACTGTCGGGAAAGGGTAAGTCGACAGGTCCGCGGAAAGGTCTGCTCGGACTCCGCGGGCGTCTCGGTGCGATCCTCTGCGAGGTTCAGGTCGCCAGGCGCACGCGACCCTTGGCGCGGCGTGCATTGAGGACCTTTCGGCCGTTCTTGGTCGCGCTGCGTGCGCGGAAACCATGGGTCCGCGCGCGCTTGAGGCGGCTGGGTTGGAAGGTGCGTTTCATGCTCGGTGCTCCGGAAGTCTCGTCGTCCGGGACTCGACTGAGCCCCGCCTTAAAAGGCGCGGAAACATAAGCAATTTCCGCCTGAAAGTCAATGCCGGTAGGGTTCGGGGCTCGGAGCCGCCGGTTGTGGATAAGTCCCGTCCGGGAGGCTAGACTGCTGCCACATCGGACCGGCGAGAGCCCCGCGAGGGAATCTTCCGACCGATCGCCGCAGCCATCGGGACGGCCGCCGGAGCGATCGGCGGTCTTGCTCGACCACAACAAGCAGTTTTCGGGGAGTCCAGCGTGGGAGTATGGGAACAGTGTGTCAGACAACTAAAAGGAGAGTTGACCTCGGCTGAGTTCAACACTTGGATCCTGCCATTGCAGGCGCGGGTGGACGAGGGCCGGTTGCGGTTGTTCGCACCGAACCGGTTCGTCCTGGACTGGACACGCCAGCATTACGAGGGACGGCTGCTCGACCTGTGCCGGGCCTACAGCGACGGCGCCATCGGGAGGCTGAGCTTCGAGGTCGGGGGGTTAGACTCCAATGCGAGCGGCACGGCAGCGCAGATCACCAGCGCCGTTCCGGTCGATGCAGATGGCGAGCTTGCCGCCCGACGGGCGAGTGCTAATCTGAACGCCGATTTCACGTTCGACAGCTTCGTCGAGGGCAAATCGAACCAGCTCGCGCGGGCGGCATCGATCCAGATCGGACAGAACCCGGGTACCGCTTATAACCCGCTCTTCATCTACGGCGGCGTGGGCCTCGGCAAAACACATCTGATGCATGCCGTCGGAAACATTGTCCTCGCGACCAACCCGAACGCTCGAGTCGTCTATCTGCACTCGGAACGCTTCGTAGCCGAGATGATCAAGGCGCTTCAGCACAACCGGATCGACGAGTTCAAGAAGACGTATCGCTCGGTGAATGCCCTGCTGATCGACGATGTTCAGTTCTTTGCCGGGAAAGAGCGCTCTCAGGAGGAGTTCTTTCACACCTTCAACGCACTGTTCGAGTCGCGCCAGCAGATCGTCCTCTCCAGCGACCGTTTTCCGAAGGAAGTCGTTGGGCTCGAAGAGCGCCTGAAGTCGCGGTTCGGTTGGGGACTGACGGTCTCCATCGAGCCGCCCGACCTCGAAACAAGTGTCGCGATCCTGCACAGCAAGGCCAGCCTTTGGGGTGTGGAGCTCCCGGAGGATGTCGCCTTTTTCGTCGGGCGGCGGATTCGCTCGAACATCCGAGAGCTTGAAGGGGCGCTGCGCCGACTCGTCGCAAATGCTCAGTTCACCGGCAAGCCCATCAGCATGGAACTGGCGAAACACGCACTTCGGGACATGTTGGCCGCACAGGACAAACAGGTCAGTATCGAGAACATTCAGAAGACGGTGGCCGAGTACTTCAAGCTCAGGACCTCCGACATGATTTCGGCGAAACGAAGTCGCTCGATCGCACGCCCGCGACAGATTGCGATGGCGCTCGCAAAGGAACTGACGAAGCATAGTCTCCCGGAAATCGGACGGGCGTTCGGGGGTCGCGATCACACGACCGTCCTGCATGCCACTCGGACCATCAAGAATCTTCGCGACAGCGACGCATCGATCGAAGAGGACTACAAAAACCTGTTGAGAACTCTGACCTCTTAGCTGTGGATAGCGTGTTGACGGAAATCGGCGGCAGTTGAATCCCAGATTTATACACAGATTGCCCAGAGGTTATGCCGGTCGCAAACCAGGGGGACGTGGCTGTTCCATAACGGATTGTGGTTAGTCGCACACTCATGCACAGCCCTTATTACTACAGGTTTTTTAAATTACTTCAGTATTAGGAGATCGCGATGGAGCTCGTCGTCAACCGTGAAAATTTGTTGCCTGTGCTCAGTAAAGTTGTCGGCGTCGTAGAGCGACGACAAACACTTCCGATCCTCGGAAACTTGTTGTTGTCGGCGCGTGATGACCGGGTCGACATTTGCGGAACGGATCTGGAGGTGGAGGTCAGGACGAGTTGTAGTGCGTCGGTTCCTCGCGAGGGAGAGACCACGCTGCCGGCCAGAAAGCTAATGGACATTTGCCGAAATCTGACGGAAGGCACGGAGATCCGGTTTCGACTGAACAACGAGCGTTGCGTCGTCACTGCCGGACGTGGTCGGTTCACGCTCGGGGTGTTGCCGGCGGCGGATTTCCCGCTGATGGATGCCGACATCGATGGGCTGGAGGTCAAGGCTCCCGAGGGCGTCCTGCGGCAGATTCTTGACAAGACATCCTTTGCGATGGCGCAACAGGATGTGCGGTACTACCTGAATGGCCTGCTGCTCGAGTGGGAGCGTTCCGGGATTACGGCCGTCGGGACGGACGGACATCGGCTGGCCAAGTTTCATCGAAGCCTTGATTTGGATATTCCGGAGCGCGTGCAGGTCATCGTTCCGAGCAAGACGATTCTGGAGCTCCGCCGTCAACTCTCGTCCACTGACGAAGAGGTTTCTGTGTCTGTCGGCTCTAGGAGCATTCGTCTAGCGGTCGGCGGAATGGTGATGACCTCGAAGTTGGTGGATGGTCGTTACCCGGAATACGAGCGAGTCATCCCTCGCGAACTCGGCAAGGTTGCTCGGGTCAGTAACGACGCGCTCAAACGAGCGTTGGCACGGACGTCGATTCTGTCGAACGAGAAGTATCGAGGTGTTCGATTGGCGTTCGAGGAGGGTGTCCTGAGGCTGCAGGCGCACAATCCAGAGCAGGAAGAGGCGGAGGAGGAGATCGAGCTCGACTACAACGGGGAATCCGTCGCCATCGGTTTCAACGTGGCTTACCTGTCGGATGTTTTGGGGGCAGTAGAGGGTAGCGAGATCGAAGTTCGATTCAGCGATGCCGGAAGCAGCTCCGTTTGGCGAGGGGTCGGAGCCGAGGATGAAACCTATGTCGTCATGCCCATGCGCCTGTGATTTTCGGGGTCCATGGACGACTTGATCGGACCGCGGTTGCTGAGGCTACGGGTTAGGAATCTAAGAAACCTCCGCAATGTGGATTTGGACCTGTGCGACACATCCCATCGGATCCTGTTGACCGGCAGCAATGGGGCAGGGAAGACGACGCTCCTCGAAGCCGTCTATCTTTTGGCGCGGGGCCGGAGCTTTCGGGGTCGCAAGGCAGGATCCTTAACGACTGACGGTGAGCGTCGGACCTTGATCGAGGGATTGTTTCGGGAGGCGGATTCATCGAGCGAGTCGATGTTGGTCTTCGAGCGGAGCAGCCGCGGTAGCCTGAGGCGGTACAACAGTGTTGCGATGGGATCGCTCCCGCCGAGCGAAAGTCCGCTGAGAGTCAAGCTAGTCGGGGAAAATCCTCAGGCCCTTTTGGAAGGGGAGCCGGTGCTCAGACGCGGGCTTCTGGACTGGAACTTGTTCCACGTGGAACATCGGCTTGGACAGTTGCGGGGCGAATTCAGACGTGTACTCGCTCAGCGAAATGCGGCACTTCGACAATCCGGGCCCAGCGCGTCGCTTTGGGACCCAGCCTTCGTCGACCTTTCCGACCAAATTACGGTTAAGCGCGCGGCCTTTGTGGACCTATGGCGGGCCGAGTTCAGATCCTTCGCGAACGACTTCTCGTTCCTCGACGGCTGCGATCTACTCTTCGAGCGCGGCTGGCCGCACGACAGCGATTTGACGGATATCCTTGAGCGGGGACGCAGTGCCGAAGTTCAGCGCGGGCAAACCCTCGCGGGTGCACATCGTGCGGACGTCACGATCAGCCGTTCCGGTGGTTCGTCCAGGCTCTCCCGCGGCCAAGCAAAGGTCGCCGTATGCCTTCTGCAACTCGCGGCGGAACGCGTCCACCGCGCGAACGGTTTGTTACCGTCGCTTTGGCTCCTCGACGATATCGACGCAGAACTCGACCCTGGCACAGCCGATCGTCTCTGGCGGTTGTTTGGAAATCCGGACACGCAGCAACTCGTCGCCCGTTTGAGCTGCGAGTCTGGTGGGATCTGTGTTGAATCCGCCGCCGCCGACTGTATGTTCCACGTGGAACACGGCACTCTCACACCCGCCGCGCCTATCGATCGTCCTCTGCCACCGGCCTCCTTGGCTTAACGGTGCCGATCATCGGCGTCCGGCATCTACCCCACCCGCCGCCCCTAAGGCGCTCCGGTCCCGGTTCCCGTATAATAGGCCACGCTTAGGGGGCAGCCTTGCCCCGGCGTCGACCTATCCGGCTGCGATGCGCACCATGCTTCCACGAAGCCGTGAAGCAGGCATTCGCCGAAAGTCCCGCCGCCAGCGCTTGCGCGCCCTCCCACCGATCCATCATCTCGATCAGGCCACATGACCTACGACTCAACAAGCATCAAAGTCCTTCGCGGACTCGACGCGGTCCGTAAACGGCCAGGCATGTACATCGGCGATACGGACGACGGTACCGGCCTCCACCACATGGTCTTCGAAGTCGTGGACAACTCCATCGACGAAGCGCTTGCCGGCCATTGCGACAACATTCGTGTCATCCTGCATGGGGACGGCTCGGTGTCCGTGAGCGACAACGGACGCGGTATTCCGGTCGACATCCACTCCGAGGAACAAAGGTCCGCGGCCGAGGTGATCCTCACCGTTCTCCATGCCGGGGGGAAATTCGACGACAACTCCTATAAGGTGTCGGGCGGACTCCACGGCGTCGGCGTCTCGGTCGTCAACGCACTCTCCGATCGCCTCTTTTTGAAGATATCCAGAGGAGGACGCCTGTATCAGCAGGAGTACCACCTCGGGGAGCCCCAGTATCCGCTCAAGCATGTTGGCGACACCGACGCAACAGGAACGGAAATTCGGTTCTATCCGTCCGAGCAGACCTTTACGCACATCGCCTTTCACTACGATATCCTCGCAAAGCGACTTCGCGAGCTTTCGTTCCTCAACTCCGGCGTACGTATCGAGTTGTTCGAGGAGGCAACTGGTCGAGAGGACGTCTTCGAGTATCAAGGAGGCATCCGCGCCTTCGTCGAGCACCTGAATCAGAACAAGGAGCCGATTCACCCAAGCGTGATCCATTTCACTGCGGAACGCCAAACGGTGACGGTCGAGCTCGCGATCCAGTGGAACAACGGCTACCAGGAAACGATCTTCTGTTACACCAACACGATCCCGCAGAAGGACGGTGGTACCCACTTGGCGGGACTGCGAGCCGGACTAACCCGCACCTTGAACGGCTATATCGAGCGCGAAGGACTTGACCGCAATCAAAAGATTCGCCCGGTCGGCGACGACGCGCGCGAGGGCTTGACCGCTGTCCTGTCCGTGAAGGTCCCGGATCCGAAATTTTCGTCGCAGACGAAAGATAAGCTGGTCTCTTCCGAGGTCAAGGCGATCGTCGAATCCCTCGTGGTCGAGCAGCTGAATATCTTTCTCGAGGAACAGCCGGCAGAGGCGAAATCCATCGCCAACAAGATGCTCGAGGCCGCGCGCGCCCGCGAGGCAGCCCGCAAAGCGCGCGAGATGACACGCCGTAAAGGCGTGCTCGATGTCGCCGGGCTGCCGGGCAAGCTTGCAGACTGCCAAGAAAAGGATCCGGCCAATTCAGAGTTGTATCTGGTCGAGGGTGACTCCGCTGGCGGCTCGGCAAAACAGGGGCGTGACCGCGCCTTTCAGGCCATTCTTCCGCTTAAGGGAAAGATCCTGAATGTCGAGAAGGCCCGTTTCGACAAGATGTTGTCCTCCGCCGAGGTTGGGACGCTGATCACCGCGTTGGGATGCGGAATCGGCCGCGAAGAGTACAACCCGGACAACCTCCGCTATCACCGCATCATCATCATGACGGACGCCGACGTCGACGGCGCCCATATCCGAACGCTTCTGCTGACCTTCTTTTATCGTCAGATGCCAGAATTGGTGGAACGCGGCCACATCTTCATCGCTCAGCCGCCGCTCTACAAGATCAAAAAGGGAAAGCAGGAGGAGTACCTGCTCGACGACGCCGCACTGAATCGGGCAATGCTCCAGGCCGCACTCGACGGGGCTGACCTTCATGTCAACGCAGATACCGTACCTTTAGCGCGTACTGCGCTCGAAACACTCGCGCGCGACTATCAGGTGTTCGTCGGGATCATCAAACGTCTATCGACGCGCTACGATGCGGTATTCCTCGATGAGTTGGCCAAGGCGCCGCCGCTTGACGATGCACTCCTGGCCGATACCCAAGCCTTTGCCGATTGGCTTAGCGACATGGAGCGACGCCTGAATCAACTCGACTCCATCTCTTTGCACTACCAACTGCGTCTCACCGATTCGACATCGCTTCGCCCTGAAGCTCTGGAGCTGGTTCGCTTGATCCATGGGATTCCGGAGAGTCGCATCATCCCGTTGGATTTCTTCCACACTGCCGATTATGCAAGGATCCTGGATTACGGTCGGAAGGTCGCTGGATTGCTCGAGACGGGTGCCTATGTTGCACGCGGGGATCGCCGCAAGGAGATTACCGAGTTGGGCGAAGGGATTCGCTGGCTTCTCGCCGAGGCGCAACGCGGGCATAGCATCCAGCGCTACAAAGGGCTTGGCGAGATGAACCCCGACCAACTTTGGGATACCACCATGAATCCGGAGACTCGGCGCCTGTTGCGGGTCACCATCGAGGATGCGGTAGGGGCCGACCAAATCTTCACCACCCTTATGGGGGATCATGTCGAGCCGAGGCGGGAATTCATCGAGCGCAACGCGCTCAACGTCGAGAACCTCGACGTTTAGGGCCTATTGGATCCGGGCAATGCTGCAACCGTGGTTTCGATCCACTCTTCCACAGCGGCATTGATCTCGACTGCGGTCCGCCCGGCAGTCGGTATTGGTGGCCCGATGACCACCTCGATCGTTCCCGGTTTCTTGCGTATGCTGCGCCGTCCCCAGAAATAACCCGCGTTGTGCGCGATCGGGACGACCGGTCGTCCGCTACGCTCGGCCAGCACGGCCCCGCCGATCGCGTACGGGTGGCGGCAACCCGGCGCTACACGCGTCCCTTCCGGGAAGACGATGACCCACCGCCCGCTCTGCAACAGCTGCAGACCTTCACGGACCAACTCGACGATCGCGCGACGTCCCGCGGCGCGATCAATTGGAATACAGCGAAGACGCTTCAAACCGGCCCCGAAGAACGGGATGCGCATCAACTCCTGCTTCAAAACCCAGCTCTGGCGAATCGGCAGCAAAGCCCTCAAGGCGATGACGTCCCATGACGACTGATGCTTGCTCAAAACAATCGCGTTCTCGACCGGCAATTTATCCAGTCCGCTGACCCGGTAGCGCAGTCCGCAGATCCATCTCAAGGCCCCTAGATTGAGCGTCGCCCAATGTTGCGCGAGCCGATCGAGACTCTGCTCCGATGCGATCGAACCGATAAAAAGCAAAAGGCTGGAGTAGACAACGACTGAGCTGACCAAAAAGACCTCGTAGAGGAGGGAACGGATCAGGATCAGCCCCGAGAGCAGCCTGGATGTCAGTCCATCTCTGAGTCTGCGACTATCCATGGAGCAGGGTATCCACTACGGATGCAAGATCGGCATGCACCGGAACTCCCGCAAGATGAGGGGATCCGCCAACCAGCGTGTCCTCCCCTTTTCCCGTACGAACTAACCAGGGCTCGGCCCCGGCAGCGCGCGCCGCCAGTACATCGCCGAGCGAATCGCCGACAAAGGGTATGCCTGCGAGATTCATCGAGAGTCGCCTCCCGATCTCCTCGAGCATGCCGGGTCTGGGCTTGCGGCAACCGCAGCCGTCATCGGGCCCGTGGGGGCAATAGACGATCATCTCGATTCGTCCTCCCTGTTCGGCTAAGAGATCCCGAAGCTTGCGGTGCATGGTGTCGAGGTCAGTCGGGGTCAAAAGGCCACGCGCCAACCCCGATTGGTTGGTCGCCACTGCGATGCGGTAACCCGCGTGGGAGAGTCGCGCAATGGCATCGATGCTCCCCGGCAACGGGATCCATTCGTCTATCGATTTGACGAAATTCTCCGAATCCGCGTTGATCACGCCGTCTCGATCCAGAATCACGACCCGCTCACTCATCACTGTTGCCCTCGAACACGAGAAAGCATTCGCCCGCCCGTCCAGCCGTTCCGTCGATCATTCTTGGAGACGGGAGATGTCTGCGACAAGCAGGAACAGTCCGGCCAGGGAGTGGAGCAGTCGGATGCGGTTCTCGCGGATCTCGGGATCATCCACCATCACCATCACTTGATCGAAAAAGGCTTCGAGATCGCTTTCAAGCTCGGACAAGAGACGCAACACTCCCATGTAGTCACGGGCTTGCGCGAGGGGTACGACCAGTGAGGACAGCTCCTCGACCCGAGCCGCGAGACGGATTTCGGCAGGATCATCGAGCAGTTGGCGGTTTGCTTCGGTACACGCCGAACCGACCCCAACGTCGATTCCCGCCTTATTCAAGATATTGCGGATTCGCTTGTTTGCTGCTGCCAGGGACGCAGAACCGCTCAGCGCTCTGAAGGCTGTCACGGCATCCAAACGGGCGTCGAGATCGGCCGGTACGGTAACGCCTGTCTGGAGTACCGCCTCGATGGTGTCCCCGGCGACGCCTCGCTCGTGGTAGTAACCCCGCAGTCGATCGATCACGTACCCAAGGGCGGCAGCCTCCACATCCTCGCTCAGAAGCCCGGCCGGATAGCCGGATGCCGCCGAGGCGATCAACTCGCGCAGGTCCAGTTCCAAGGGAGTCTCGATCAGGATACGCAGCACGCCGATCGATGCACGCCTCAGACCGTAAGGATCCTTTGCCCCGGTCGGACGCAACCCGATACCGAAGATCCCGACCAGCGTATCGATCCGGTCGGCGATCGCCAGGACCCTTCCGCATGGGCTCGCCGGAAGAACATCGCCTGCGAACCTCGGCAGATACTGCTCCTCCATCGCAGCACAAACACAGGGGTCCTCGTTCGCGTGCAGCGCGTAATAGCGCCCCATGGTCCCCTGAAGGCCGGGAAACTCGTAGACCATCGAGGTCACCAGATCGCACCGGGAGAGCCGCGCTGCGCGGGCAGCGAGATCCGGATCGACACCGATCGAGGACGCGAGATCCCGAGCCAGGCTTGCCACTCGAGCGCTCTTCTCCGCGAGGGTGCCGAGCCGATCCTGGAAGACGACGGTCTTGAGCCGTTGGGCGTAACCTTCCAACGGCTGCTTGAGGTCTTGGGTCCAAAAAAAGGCCGCATCCGCGAAACGAGGCCGGATCACGCGCTCGTTGCCGGCACGGACCTGATCCGGATCTCGGCTCTCGATGTTGGCCACCGTGATGAAGGATGCCTGCAAGGCACCGGAGGCGTCCTCCACCGGGAAATATTTCTGATTCGAGCGCATCGTCTCGATCAGAACCTCGGGCGGAATCGCGAGATACGCCTCGTCGAAGTGGCCAAGGATCGCCCTTGGCCATTCGACCAAGGCCGTGACCTCGTCAAGCAGGGCGTCATCGACCCGGGCGCGCAGACCATTCGCCGAAGCCAGTTCTTCGACCTGGCTGCGAACTAGGTCGCGACGGCGATTGAAATCCGCCTCGACCGATCCGCGCGAGCGCAGCAGCTCGGAGTATTCCATCGCTTCGGGTATGTTGATCGGCCCGGGGTGATGGAAGCGATGTCCACGAGTGTGCCGACCGGCCTCGATGCCCAGGACGCTGCCCGATATCGCCTCCGTACCCAACAGCAGACACACCCAGTGGACCGGACGGACGAACTCTTCCGAACCATCACCCCAGCGCATCCGCTTGGGGATAGGAAGCTTGGTAAGCGCGGCGTCGGTCAAACCCGGCACCAAAGAGGCCGTGAGCTCGCCGGCGACGCTGCTTCGGAATGCCAGCCATTCACCCTTGTCCGTGACCTCGCGAGCGAGCGTATCGACCGGCACCCCGCAGGACCCGGCGAAACCCAAAGCGGCCTTCGTCGGCTGGCCATCCGCAGCAAACGCCGCCTGTAGCGCAGGTCCGCGCCGCAGAATTTCCCGATCGGGCTGACGGGTCACGATGCCGCGCACCAGGATGGCGAGTCGCCGTGGCGAGGCGAAAGGCTCGATCGTCTCGAAGCCGATACCGGCACCCTCGAGTTGATCGCGAAAACCCGCGAGGAAGGCGTTCGAGAGAGCGAGCAAAGCGGTCGGAGGGAGCTCTTCGGTTCCGATCTCGACCAAAAGGTTACTGGTTGCGTCCACTGTCGTTTCCCCTTAGCGGGTCAGCATCGGGAAGCCGAGGGCCTCCCGGCGGTCGAAATAAGCCTGGGCCACGGCACGCGAAAGGGTGCGTACGCGCAGGATGAACCGCTGTCGCTCCGTAACCGAGATCGCGCCGCGCGCATCGAGAAGGTTGAAGGTATGAGATGCCTTCAAGACCTGCTCGTAGGCCGGCAACGGGAGGCCTTTCTCGACCATGGCGGCGCTTGCTGCCTCGCAGGTATCGAATTGCCTGAACAGGGCGTCGACGTCGGCATGCTCGAAGTTATAGGCGGACTGCTCGACCTCGTTCTGATGGTAAACATCGCCGTAGGTGACGACGCCTGCCGGGGTTCGGCTCCAAACCAAATCGTAGACACTCTCGACGCCCTGCAGGTACATGGCGATGCGTTCGAGGCCATAGGTGATCTCACCGGTCACCGGCCGACAATCGAGTCCTCCGACCTGTTGGAAGTAGGTGAACTGCGTCACCTCCATCCCATTGAGCCAAACCTCCCAGCCGAGCCCCCAAGCGCCCAAGGTCGGTGACTCCCAGTTGTCCTCGACGAACCGGATATCGTGCACGAGAGGATCGATACCGAGACGGCGCAGCGAGTCGAGGTAGAGATCCTGGATCTCGAGCGGCGAGGGCTTCAGCACAACCTGATATTGGTAGTAGTGTTGGAGGCGGTTCGGATTCTCCCCGTAACGCCCGTCGGTCGGTCGGCGCGAGGGCTGAACATAGGCACTGCGCCAAGGTTCGGGGCCGATCGAGCGTAGGAAGGTCGCCGGGTGGAAGGTTCCTGCGCCGACCTCCATGTCGAGTGGCTGAAGGATGACGCATCCCTGCTCGGCCCAGTAACGCTCGAGGGCGAAAACGAGGCCCTGAAAGGTCGAGACATCCTCTCGATCGAGATTCAAGATCGTACTCCTTCGGCCCAGTGTTGATGAAAATCGAGCAGTATAGCGCTGATCGGCGAGGTCACGCCAAAGCGATACCCCGCGCACCAGAATTTTTTGCCTCGATGTACCCGTCACATTCCGAAAAAGTCCACGAGCGCCGGGCTTAGAACGATCCCCGCAGGACATCGCGCAGCTGTTGGGATTCTATCGCTACGACCATCCGTGCGCGCCAAACCGGGTCTCGCCTGTTACGCTACCGAGTTCGTCCGATTGCACCCCCGGGGCGCGGAACCGGACTTCAAACGCAACCTCGATGCCTACCGCCATGCGCACCTTCAACGACTCGTCAGCCGAACGTCGCCATGCCGTTACCCACACGGCAATCGTCGGCGCAGCGATCAATCTTGTACTCTCGGTGGTGAAGATCATCGCAGGCGTTTTCGGTCACTCTCAAGCGCTCGTGGCCGACGGGATTCATTCACTTTCCGACCTCTTATCCGATCTGTTGGTCCTGTTGGCCGGTCGCCGGGGCAGCCAAGGTCCCGATCACGATCATCCCTACGGGCATGCTCGATACGAAACGGTTGCAACGCTCGTTCTGGGGTTGCTGCTCATCGCCGTGGCCATCGGCATTGCCTGGGATTCCATCGAGCGCCTGTTTCAGCCGGCGGCCTTGCTCGAGCCGGGGCCTCTGACCCTGCTTGCGGCTCTGGGGTCGATCCTCGCCAAGGAATGGCTTTACTGGTGGACGCTCGGCTATGCCAAGCGCGTCAAGTCGGATCTGATCCGCGCCAACGCCTGGCATCACCGTACCGACGCGGTTTCTTCAGTGGTCGTCCTTGTGGGAATCGCCGGAACCATGGCCGGCCTAGCCTATCTGGATGCGATCGCAGCAGTCGTGGTCGCGATGATGATCGCTAAGATAGGCTGGGAGCTGGGCTGGGAGGCGATCAACGAGTTGGTCGATACCGGGCTGGAATCCGAGCGGCTGAGCGCGGTCAAGGAGACCATTCGCTCGGTTGGCGGCGTGCGCGACATCCACATGCTGCGCACGCGCCGCTATGCCGGACAGGTTTCCGCCGACGTCCACGTCTTGGTCGATCCCTTCGTCAGCGTATCCGAAGGCCACATGATCAGCCTCTTGGTGGAGCATCGCCTCAAGCGCGAGATCGACGAAATCACCGACGTCACCGTCCATATCGATCCGGAGGACGACGATCGTTTTCCTCCCCCCGTCGGGCTCCCGCTGCGGGCCGAGGCGATGGCCCGCCTCGCCTCGCTCTGGTCGGCGATTCCGGAGGCCAACGAGCGTCAACGGATGGTCTTTCACTATCTGCGGGGCGGGATCGACATCGAGGTGCATTTCCCGTTAGCCGCATGCCGCCGAAAAGGCGCGGACGCTACCGACTTACAGGCCCGCCTCGCGGAAGCGATCAAGGACGAGCCGGCGTTTCGAGATGTACGAATCTTTTTCGGGTAGCAATCGCACTATAGTGGTGCTGTTTTTTGAGGAATAGCTCCGTTATGGTGCGCTGATGGAAAGGCTGGGGGTCGTTGCCCTCGCAGCAAGCGTTTGCGCAATCGGTATCGCATTGTCTCGACTGGTCGGTTGAAGCGACATTTCGAGAAATAACCGCTTTTAAACAGCGTATTGAGCCTTCCTTGGTCAAGTTTCCGCGGACCGATCACGTTCGGAGGTTCCGTCGATTGCGGTCTTGGCTCGGTAGATGCTTTACGCCCGGAAGGTGATCGACAGCACCGGCCGTCCTCCGTCGCATGCAACGCCGAGGACTCCATTCAGACCGATTCACCGCGACCCGCCGACGCACCGCGAGTCGTGCAGCCGGAGTGGTGACCTGCTAGGCTCCAAGCCGCCTCGCCGCACACGAGGGTAAATGGCCTACGATGGCGCCGCCCGGCGAACTTTCCCCCGAACCTACAGCAGCGGAGAAATCCCAAATGACAGACGTGATCAAAATGATCAAGGACAACGACGTGAAGTTCGTCGACCTTCGCTTCACCGACACGCGAGGCAAGGAGCAGCACGTCTCCATGCCCTCCCGGGTGATCGACGAGGATTTGTTCAAGGACGGCAAGATGTTCGACGGATCGTCGATCGCGGGCTGGAAGGGCATCGAAGCATCGGATATGGTCCTGATGCCGGAGCCCTCCACCGCCGTGATGGATCCCTTCACGGACGAGAACACCCTGATCATCCGCTGCGATATCCTGGAGCCCGACACCATGACCGGGTACGAGCGCGACCCGCGCTCCCTGGCCAAGCGTGCTGAAGCCTATCTGAAGTCGACGGGCGTCGCCGACACGGCGTACTTCGGTCCGGAGCCCGAGTTCTTTATCCTGGACGATGTTCGCTGGGGTGCGGACATGAGCGGCGCCTTCTACAAGATCGATTCCGAGGAAGCCGGCTGGAACTCCGAGCGTGTCTTCGCCGACGGCAACATGGGGCATCGTCCGAGCACGAAAGGCGGCTACTTCCCGGTCCCGCCGGTCGATTCACTGAATGATATTCGCGCAGCCATGTGTCTTGCGCTCGAAGAAATGGGTGTGCCGGTCGAGGTGCATCACCATGAAGTCGCAACCGCGGGCCAATGCGAGATCGGCACCCAGTTCGATACCCTCGTATCACGCGCCGACAAGAACCAAATCACCAAGTACGTCATTCAGAACGTCGCCCACGCCTACGGCAAGACGGCGACATTCATGCCCAAGCCGTTGGTCGGCGACAACGGCAGCGGCATGCATGTGCACCAGTCGCTGAGCAAGGACGGCCAGAATATCTTCGCCGGCGACAAATACGCAGGCTTGTCAGACACGGCACTCTATTATATCGGCGGCATCATCAAGCACGCCCGCTCTCTGAACGCCTTGACCAACCCCTCCACCAACTCCTACAAACGTTTGGTGCCGGGCTTCGAGGCCCCTGTGATGCTCGCCTACTCGGCGCGCAACCGCTCCGCGTCCGTCCGCATCCCCTATGTTGCGAGCCCTAAGGGCCGTCGGATCGAGGTTCGCTTCCCGGATTCGACCTGTAACCCTTACCTGGCTTTCGCCGCGATGATGATGGCCGGTCTGGACGGCATCCAGAACAAGATCCACCCGGGCGATGCCATGGACAAGGATCTCTATGATCTGCCGCGTGAAGAGGCCAAGGCCATTCCGACCGTTTGTCACTCGCTGGATATGGCATTGGAGTATCTCGACAACGACAGGGAATACCTCACCGCCGGCGGTGTCTTCACCGACGACCTGATCGATGCCTATATCGCTCTGAAGATGGGAGAGGTCACGCGCATCCGCATGACCACGCACCCGGTCGAGTTCGACATGTACTACAGTCTCTAGACTCCGGCCGCGCTCAAGCGTGTCGACGAGGCCCCGCAAGGGGCCTTTTTCATTTCCGGTTGAGCCCGAAATCCCGGTCGACTATTCTTCGACTATGATCAAATACCTATTCGCCGCCGTCGTTCTATTGGCGCCCCAAGCGTCGAGCGCCGAAATCTTTCGCTGGGTCGACGCGGACGGACGAACTCACTTCTCGGATCGACGACCGCCGGATGCGGCGGTGCAACGCGTTGTACCCGATATAGACCAACCCGACCCCGCCGCCCCGGATCCCGAGTCGACCGGCAAGACACCATTGCTCGGACCCTACGCGGTCTTCGAGATCCTCGCGCCGACGGCCGGAGATGTCCTCGTTCAGCCGACCGACACCCTCGAGATCCAGCTGCAGCTGGAGCCGCCGTTGCTCGAAGGGCATCGTCTCGAGCTCATGCTCGACGATCGTGCGGTCACCGTCGAGGCGGGACCGACCCAGTTTCAAATCCAGGGTATCGGCTTCGAGGCACACCGCATTCAAGCGCGCGTTCAGGATGCGCTCGGCACGGTCGTCGCGGCGACCCCGTCGCTCGAGCTTGAGCTGCGCCAATCCACTCCCCCCGGAGTTTTACCCTAAGCCTCTGTTGTTGAACGGGCTTTTCCGATCGACTTAATCTGAGTGACGATGGTACGAGTTTCGCATGTTCTCGGTGTCGATATGCAGGCCCGAGTCTGCGTGTCGCGCCGTTCGCCTGCGTAGAGCCTCCCGCAGCCCGATCGTCGACGTCAAACCTTCCGTCTTCGCGTGCGTCCTCGGGCACGCGCGATCTTGTCAGCCGTTCGGATGAGAGATCATGAGTATTCAGCCAGCCCCGAAGCCGGCCCTAGAGCGGACGATTCTCGATCACCTGAACACGGCTGTCCTACTATTCGACAAGGACTTACGTCTCCTGTATCTCAATCCCGCCGCCGAGATGCTCTTCGAGATCAGCGCTCGACACATGATCGGACACCATGCCCTAAACCTGCTTCCCTGCCCCGACCACCAAGTTGAAGAGCGTCTGAAAGCCGCGTTGGAGTCGCGTCACCCCTTTACCGAGCGAGAGATCAACGTTGTTGCGGGCGACGGGCGCACCAAGACGGTGAACTGTACTGTCCTACCGCTGCACCATTTCGATGCGCACGACCAAGTCCTCGTCGAACTCGCGCAGGTCGACCGTCAGCTGCGGATCACCCGAGAGGAACATCTGCTTTCTCAGCACCAGGCAACCCAGGCCCTGATCCGTGGTTTGGCGCACGAAATCAAGAATCCGCTCGGCGGTCTGCGCGGCGCGGCGCAGTTGCTTGAGCAGGAGCTTCCCGATCCGGGCTTACGTGAGTACACGCGCATCATTATCGACGAGGCCGACCGCCTTCAGGACCTGGTCAACCGGATGGTCGGCCCCAGTCGCTTGCCCCGTCGAGCCTTGGTCAATATCCACAATGTCCTCGAGCACGTTCGTGGACTCATCCTCGCGGAGTCGCCGACCGGTCCGCGCGTGCAACGTGACTATGACCCGAGCATTCCGGATTTCATGGCGGATCAGGACCGCTTGATTCAAGCCTTTCTGAACCTCGCGCGCAACGCCGCTGCGGCGGCCGGAGTGGCGGGACGCATCGAGCTGCGCACGCGAGTGCTGCGGCAATTCACGATCGGAAACCGTCGTCATCGCCTTGTCCTGCAGGCACAGCTCCGTGACAACGGACCCGGAATCCCGCAGGAGATCGAGGATCGCATCTTTTTTCCGATGGTCTCCGGTCACCAAGGCGGTACCGGGTTGGGCTTACCGATCGCCCAAGAGCTTATCAACCAACATGGAGGCCTCATCGAGTGCGAGAGTCGGCCCGGCGAGACTACGTTTCACGTCTACCTGCCGTTGGAGACGGACCATGAATAATCGCGAACCCAAGGTGTGGGTCATCGATGACGACAGGTCCATCCGGTGGGTGCTCGAGCGTGCGCTGCGCAAGGCGGAAATGCACGTGACCTGTTTCTCCAACGGGGTCGGTGTCATGGAAGCGCTCCAGCGCGAGCAGCCCGACGTTATCCTCACCGACATCCGCATGCCCGGAATCGATGGACTGGACCTCTTGCGACAGGTCTCGGCCCGCTACCCCGGACTGCCCGTGATCATCATGACCGCGCACTCGGACCTCGACAGCGCGGTGTCCGCCTTTCACGGCGGTGCCTTCGAGTATCTCCCCAAGCCATTCGATCTCGACGAGGCGGTAGGGCAGGTCAATCGGGCGTGTCGACGTGGTCGCGAGGAGCGCCCCGAAGAGATCGTGATGAGCAAAGCGCCGGACATCATCGGCGAGGCGCCCGCCATGCAGGAGGTCTTTCGGGCGATCGGTCGACTCGCACGCTCCAACATTACGGTTCTGATCAACGGGGAATCCGGAACCGGGAAAGAGCTGGTGGCGCGCGCATTGCACCGGCACAGCCCACGCAGCGATCGACCCTTCATCGCCCTGAACATGGCCGCAATTCCTCGGGATCTCCTGGAATCGGAGTTGTTCGGTCATGAACGCGGCTCCTTCACGGGGGCTCAGAGCCGCCGCGAAGGGCGATTCGAGCAAGCCGACGGCGGGACCTTGTTTCTCGACGAGATCGGCGATATGCCCGCCGAGCTTCAAACTCGACTTCTGCGGGTACTCGCCGATGGAGAGTTCTACCGTGTCGGCGGCGTCGCACCGACGCGGGTAGACGTGCGGATCATCGCAGCAACCCACCAGAATCTCGAAGACCTGGTCCGACAAGGCCGTTTTCGAGAGGACCTGTTCCATCGCCTCAACGTCATCCGGATTCATCTGCCGGCGCTGCGTGATCGGCGCGAAGACGTTCCGGTATTGATGCGGCACTTTCTCGCCCAAGCGGCCTTGGAACTGACGTGCGAGCCGAAGGTGCTCGCGGCGAGCGCAATCGAACACCTGAAACGGCTCGACTGGCCCGGCAATGTTCGCCAGCTGGAGAACACCGCCCGCTGGGTGACGGTCATGGCCTCCGGCAAGGAGATTCACGCCGAGGATCTGCCGCCCGAGCTCAACGCCTCGTTTTCCGAACCGGTTCGCGACGAGCCGTGGGAAACGGTGTTTCGCCGCTGGGTCCGTCAAAGCCTCAAACAGGGGCAGGGTGCCCTGCTCGATACGGCCATGCCGATATTCGAGCAGATCCTCATCCAGACCGCGTTGGAGCATACCGGCGGACGTCGGCAGGAGGCTGCTCGACTCCTGGGATGGGGGCGCAACACCTTGACTCGAAAGATCAAGGAGCTCCGACTCGATATCGAGATCGACCCTGAGGAACCTTCGTCGGATGAGGATTCGGTAAGGAGCCCCCAAATCGGATAGGCGGATCGAGGACACGCCCGGCGGTCATCGCTCCGCTGAATTCACCATCGGTACCGAATGACAGATCCGGAGAATGACTTGGACAGTATGAGTATTGACCTGAACGGATCGGAGATCTCGTCGATCCATCGCGAGGACGGACGCCTGACTCTGCATTTCTCGCGGGCCTACCTCGTCAAGACGATGACGGGCTCAAGCGAGCGCACACGTTGGCACCAGGCAGGGGATTTAGTGATCGACGGGGTCGAGGAAGCTTCGACGATTCCGAGCGGCCCGCTCGTCTGTCGGGGGGGAGACATCGAAGAAAACATCTTCACGTATCGGGATATGGTCCCGGTTCCGCTCGAGAGTCGAGGACATGTGCGCTGTGCACTGATGTTCGAGGGAGTTGCCAATCCGTTCGTCGCCCAAGGAACGGCAATCAGACTGGAGATGCACGACACACCAAAATATATCGAGCACCTACGCTGACCGACCTTTTGCGCAGAACCCTCATCATGATGAGCCGCGTCCTGGATTGCGGACGCGGGCTCGATCCCGAGTGTTGTATCTGCTCAGTTGCGCGCCGAACCGACGATCTCGTGAGCGATGTCCACGACTCGGTTGGCCATATCTTGATATTCCTGCCGATAGTTGACGAGCAAGCCGTCGGTCGCCGCCCAATAGTCCTTGCCCGACACCCCGTGCTCATGCTCGTAGTCGATGAATTGCTTTTGCATCCCGAGCATCTTCTCGATCAACTCCTGCTTTTCCTTCTTCAGCGTGGCGATATCGCTCATGTCGGTGTCCCCATAGGGTTTTTGGCCGCCTTGGAGCGGCGATGTTAGAACTTTCCCAAACCTTAATATAGCATGCAGCGAACTGTCTCGGTCAACCGCCGAACCTGCTCTTCGGTCGATGGTTTCCGACCGTGATCGACGTGCTCGCCTACGCCCGACTGACCTGGATCCGCAATGTTTGATGTCATCCTCTACGAGCCCGAGATCCCGCCCAATACCGGTAATGCCATGCGCCTCTGTGCCAACAGCGGTCTGCGACTCAACCTCATCGAGCCGTTGGGGTTCGCACTCGAGGATCGTCTGCTTAGGCGCGCCGGGCTCGATTATCGCGAATGGGCCGAGGTCGACGTCTATCCGACCTTGGAGGTCTGTCTGGGGGAGCTTTGTCCGCCGCGGCTCTTCGCGTTCACGACCCGAGGCTCGACCCTCTACACGGCTCCGCACTACGAAGCCGGCGACGCATTTCTATTCGGTCCGGAAACGCGAGGCCTGCCTCAAGCCGTGCTCGATACGCTCCCGCCCGAGCGACGCATCTACATCCCGATGCGACCCGGCAATCGAAGCCTCAACCTCTCGAACGCCGTTGCCGTCGTCGCGTTCGAGGCATGGCGTCAGACGGGATTCGAGGGAGCCTTTCAGCGAGAGGCGTGACCCGGCGCCAGGGCAGGCGCAGTCAACCTGGACGATCAAGGGATCGGACTTCCGATGCGAACGCGCCATGCCGAGCCACGACGACCGCAACGGATCGCAACGACCTGGGTCACGCCGGATGCGGTCTAGCCGAACTCGGCCTTCGGCTCGCGCTCGAGCAGGGCTCGGGTTGCACTCTCGGGGGACGCCCCTTCGTAGAGCACCCGGTAGACCTGCTCGCTGATCGGCATCTCGATGCCCAAGCGCGATGCGAGCCGATGCATGGCAAGCGCGGTCACGACACCTTCGACCTCTTGACCGATCTTTGCCTGCGCGTCGGTCAAGCTCGCCCCGGCCGCCAGCGCAAGACCCATCCGTCGGTTGCGCGACTGGTTGTCCGTGCACGTCAGGACCAAATCGCCGATGCCGGCGAGACCCATAAAGGTCTCCTTGCGTCCGCCCAAAGCGGTCCCGATGCGAATCAATTCGGCGAGACCTCGCGTAATGAGCGCAGCGCGGGTATTCGCGCCGAATCCAAGACCGTCGGCGATGCCCGTTGCGATCGCGAGTACGTTCTTCGCCGCTCCACACACCTCGACACCGACCATGTCCGAGCTGGTATAGGCGCGAAACCGATCCCCGTGCAGTCGCAGCGCAACCCGCTCGGCGAACGCCACATCGGCCGAGGCGACCGTAACGGCGGTCGGCAGACCGTGCGCGACCTCCTGGGCAAAGCTGGGGCCGGATACGACCGCGAGTGCGCGGGCGCCGAGGCTCTCCTGCGCAACGGCGTGCAGCAACTCCCCGCTTGCCGGATCCAGACCCTTGGTCGCCCAAGCGACGCCCATGGTCTCGGGCAGTCGCCGTGCGGCTTGCTCCACCACCCGCCGGAACGCGTGGCTCGGGACCACGATCAGGCAGTCGCTCGCCCCGGCGAGTGCCTCGTCCAGGGAGGCCGTCGCAGACAAGTCCGCAGGAACGGGGACTCCCGGCAAGAAGAGGCGATTCTCGCCGTCGCGACGCAAGGCCTCGATCTGCTCGATCTCATGACCCCACAGCCGAACGCGGTGCCCATTGCGGCACAGCAGGATGGCGAGTGCCGTCCCCCAGGACCCGGCACCCAGGACCGCGATGGCTGCGGAATCGGTCTGGACGGACTCGGTCCGCACGGAAGCGCCGGGCATGGTTCCGCTCAATGCTGGCTCGGCGGCTCTGCCGCGTCGCCCTTGACGCGCTGCATCGCCTCTTGTTGATGCTGTGCAAACAGGGCATCGAAATTGACATGTTGCAGTACGAGCTGCGGATAGCTCCCCTTGGAGACTAGATCGGAGACGACCTCGCGGGCATAGGGAAAGAGCAGGTTGGGGCAGTAGGCGCCGACCATCGCGCCCATTTCCTGCTCGGCGAAGCCGCTGATGCCGAAGATCCCCGCTTGCTGCACCTCGACGATAAAGGCCGTTTTGTCGCCGAGCTGTGCCGACACGGTAACCGAGAGCACGACCTCGTAAAGGTCCTCCTGGATGCGATTGACCTTGGTGCTGACGTTGAGCTCATGTTTGGGCTTCCATTCGCCGCGGAAGATGTCCGGTGCGTTGGGGGATTCAAACGAGGCGTCTTTGACATACACCCGCTGGACCGAGAACTGTCGCTCCGGTTGGGTAAGGGGGTCGTTGCTTTGCGGGTTCTCGGCCATGTTGCGGTTCCTTATCGAAGACTGGATCGAGGATCGGGGAAGAGGATGGGTGGAGTGCGGTCGAACCCGGCACCGGGATCGACCTGCGACTCAGCGTTTCTTGCGAGTGAGCGGGAGGCTTGCGGCTTCCCAAGCCATGATACCGCCGTGCAAGTTGAAGACTTGCTCGAACCCTTCCTTTCGCAGCTGGCTGCAGGCCATCGACGACTGAGCGCCGGATCGGCAGCTGACGATGATGGGCTTGGCCTTGTGCTTCTTGAGCGTGGCGATCTGGTTCTTGAATCCGTTCATCGGGACGTTGATCGCATTGATGATGTGGCCCTTTGCAAAATCGGCCGCAGGGCGAACATCGATCACCACCGCATCTTGATGGTTGATCATCTCGGTCGCGGCCAAGGGCTCGACGCTCCCTTTCCCGCCCACGATGATGTTGTAGATGAGCAACCCCGAGATGACGATCAACGCCACGAAGAGGTACCAGTGGTTTCCCACGAATTCCATGATTTGGTCTAACAGCATCGCTCTGCGATCTCGTTGATTGGGCGAGATTTCACGAACGCCGCGACGGATGCCTCGACCATGAGCCGAGCGCATCGTGAGAGCAGCTGCTCGCGATTGCCCCTTGATGATTAAGGTGGCGAAGTATAAGGAGGAGGGACGCGGGCGTCATCCCGCAGTGCGTCGGTTCAATGCGCGTGTTGGCAGAAGACCTCGCGCATCATCCCGATCAGCTGGAGGGTTCGTCCGTCGCTGACCCGGTAATACACACGGTTTGCATCCTTGCGCGAAGCGAGAATGCCCTTGTCGCGCAGGATCGCCAAGTGCTGAGAGATGTTGCTCTGGGAAGTCCCCACATGGTCCACGATCTCCTGGACACTGACCTCCCGGTCGCCCAGGGTGCAAAGGATCTTCAGGCGCAGGGGGTGCGACATGGCTTTCAGAGACCGGGATGCGCGCTCGATATCGGCATCGTCCGCAAACAGGTTGATCTCGTCGCGGTCGCCGACCGGGTCGTTCAGGACCGGGCGGGAAGGCTGGCTCAGATTGCTCACCATCGGATCCTGTCTCATCAATTATTAACAATATAATAAACTCTTTCCGGCGGAGTGCGAAGCGGATGTAGGCCGCTGCCGTCCGCGTCCGCCTGAAGGCGCCGGTCACGGTCTCGAAAGCCGCGCATCTGCAGGCGTTGCTCGCCGGTTGCCTCCTCGCCTTCCGATCCGGCCTCGGACATAATCAAGTGACCCATTCGTACCAGATTCCCTCACTGCCGTGCCCATGACCGTCGCAACAGGACATCCCGAGCGGCTTCCCCGCCAGCTGAAGGATGACGGTCATCACCGAGTGCTCGATCGCATCGGACGTCGCCTGGCGTGCCTGACCCTGGCATGCGGGCTGATCACGACACCGACGGCTGCGGTGGAGACGGCGTCTGCGTCCGACGAGACCTTGGGGACGCGCGCGAAGGACCTTCAGGAGATTCAGCGGCAGGTCGAGTCGGTCGGTCGGGAGCTCATCGAGCAGCACGCGGACCGCCGAGCCTTGATCGCGGAGCTCGAGGTGCGGGAGCGCGAAGTGGCCGAGGCGGCTGTCGGCGGCAGAGAGTTAGCGCGCGCCGTTGCCGAGCAAACCCGCGTCGCGGAGGCGTTGCGGGTGCGTCATCTCGAAGAGCACGCCGCGCTCGAGCAGGAGCTTGCGCTCTGGGCAGACCTGGTTCGCACCGCTTACGTCATGGGTCGGGCCGACCGCTTGCGTCTTCTTTTGAATCAGGAAGATACTGCGCAGGCGAGTCGCATTCTTTCCTATTTCGCGTATTTGAACCGAGAACAGCTCCGTCGAATCACGGCCATCCAAACGCGCGTGGAGCGACTCGTCCGCTTAGCCCATGATGCCGAGCGCGAGGCGGAACGCCTGATCGAGCTGTCGCGACGCCAGGAAGCGGCGCGGTTGCGCTTGGAGGCCGCGCGTGAGGAACGGGCCGCGGTCCTGAGCCGATTGGAAGCGAGCATCGCCGGCCAAACCGAGAATCTCGAGGTCCTCGAGCGGGATGCCGAGGCGTTGCGTCTCCTGGTGGAGCACCTGCGTCAGCGTGCGCAGATCCGCGCCGAGCTCGACATTCGGCGCGATCCTTTCCCCGAGCGTCGAGGGCGCTTGACATGGCCGCTGCTGCACGGGGAAGTCCTTGCCGAGTTTGGCGCACTCAAACCGGACTCCGAGCTGCGCTGGGACGGCGTGCTCCTGGCTGCCCGACACGGCGAGGAGGTGCGCGCCGTGCATGACGGGCGGGTGATTCACGCCGACTGGATGCGCGGATTCGGATTGCTCATGGTGATCGACCACGGCGAGGGCTACATGTCGATCTACGGACACAACGAGGCGCTTCTGAAGGAGACCGGCGAGTGGGTGGCGACAGGCGAGGTCATTGCATTGAGCGGCGACAGCGGAGGTCGCGCGGAGCCCGTGCTCTACTTCGCCATCCGTCACAACGGCAAGCCGCAGGACCCGTCCGACTGGTGCGGTGCCGCGCAGCGGCGGGAATCCCTCTCGGATGCCGGCTCCGGCGAGGGCCGAGGCGATCTTTACGGGCTGCGGGAACGCGTCGGCGCCGGACCGATCAAACCGCAACGACGACCGCTTTTCGGCGCGCTCTCCTGCTATCCGGGGTCCGGATCGACCTGGGATCCGCCTGACGAAAGCAGCGAAAACATGCGATGCTAGCTCATCGTCCCGCACTCGCGGGTCGGATATGCACGGCCTCGCTCCGCACGGCCCGCCGAACAGCGTGCCGATCCCAACCGACGTGATCCCATGATGCATGCCATGACCCGACGCCTATCATTCGCCTCGACCTTGATCCTCGGAATTTGTCTCGTCTGGCCGGGCGCGCGTGGCGATCGCGCCTTTGCCGAGTCGGTCGAGAACCCGGATATTCCCGTAACCACGCCGACGCCGGCCGAGACCGAAAACGAAAACGCACTTCCGCTTCGCGACCTTCGAACGTTTGCAGAGGTCTTCGGACGCATCAAGGAGGAGTACGTCGAGGGCGTGCCGGACAAGTCCCTGCTGGAAGGCGCGATCCGCGGCATGCTCGCGGGGCTCGACCCGCACTCGGCTTATCTCGACAACGAAGAGTTCCAAGAGCTGCAGGTCGGTACCCGCGGAGAGTTCGGCGGTCTCGGGATCGAGGTCGGAATGGAAGACGGCTTCGTGAAGGTGATCGCGCCGATCGACGACACGCCGGCACAGCGCGCGGGCCTTCAGACCGGCGATACGATCGTGCGCATCGACCAGAAGCCGGTAAAGGGGATGAGTCTGAACGATGCGGTGACCTTGATGCGGGGCGAGCCCGGCACGAGCATCGAGCTCACCATCATGCGTACCGGCGACGAGCCTCCGTTCGACGTCACGCTCGAGCGTGCCGTCATTCAGGTTGCCAGCGTGCGCAGCCGTACCTTGGAGCCCGGCTTCGGTTACATCCGCGTCTCGCACTTTCAATCGCGCACGACCGAGGACGTCCTTGCCGCGGTAGACACGCTCAAGACGGCCAACAACGGCACTCTGAAGGGACTCGTGCTCGATCTGCGCAACAACCCGGGTGGTGTGCTCAACAGCGCGGTCGGGGTGAGCGACGCCTTCCTGACCGGTGGCCTGATTGTCTACACCGAGGGTCGGCAGGAGGACAGCAAGCTCCAGTTCCAGGCCGGACCCGACGATATCCTGTCCGGTGCTCCGATCGTCGTTCTGGTCAACGGCGGCAGCGCCTCGGCTTCCGAGATCGTCGCCGGTGCCCTGCAGGACCATAAACGTGCCATCGTCATGGGCAATCAGACCTTCGGCAAAGGCTCCGTGCAGACCATCGTGCCGATCGACGACACCACTGCGCTCAAGCTCACGACCGCGCGCTACTTCACACCCTCCGGGCGTTCGATCCAGGCCCAAGGCATCACCCCGGACATCGAGCTCGAGCGCGGCGAGTTCAAACCCTTGGCAGCTGACGGCGTGGACGATCTGAAGGAGTCCGATCTGGTGCGTCATCTCGAGGACGAGGCCCCGAAATCCGCATCCGAGGGCGAGGCCGAGAAGGGGTCACTTGTCGCCGAGGACTTCCAACTGGCGGAAGCTCTCAATGTGCTGAGAGCGTTGAATATTTTTGGACGACTAGGCACTCCCTAGTGCGTGAGTTCGAGTGACGTCCGCCGAGGCGTTCTCTGTCAACATCGGAGTCGATCATGCCAAGCGTACTCGTCCCCCTCGCTCAGGGATGCGAAGAGCTCGAGGCCGTCACGATCATCGACCTGCTGCGCCGTGCCGCAATCGATGTCGTGACGGCCGGGCTCGACAATCGGCCGGTGACCGCGAGCCGCGGCACCCTGTTGATTGCGGACACCAGGCTCGACGACGTAATCGGGCGAACCTTCGATATGATCGTCCTGCCGGGCGGACTCCCCGGAGCCGACCATCTTGCGGCCGATCCGCGCATCATCGCATTGCTGCGCAGTCAGCATGCAGCGGGGCGCTACATCGCAGCGATTTGCGCCGCCCCGAAGGTCCTTGCCGGTGCGGGGTTGCTCGACGGGCGATCGGCGACCGCCTACCCGGGCTCGGTCGATCCCGCGGCCTTTCCGAGGGTTGACTTTACCGACGCGGCGATCGTTGTCGACTCGACCATCGTGACCTCGCGCGGCCCCGGCACGGCAATGGACTTCGCTCTGCAATTGATCGAGCTTCTGCTCGGGCGCGAATCGCGCGACCAGGTCGAGCGCGGATTGGCTCGAACACTCTGACGGGAGACCGAAGCCGCCGGCCCGGATCACGGTGAGCCCAGGACACAAGGATCATGCCCCTCGACATGCCGCTTTCGGCTGCTGCAGCCCTCGCCTCGTTCTTGTTGAGCGTGTCGGCAACCCGGTGGTTGGTCTCGCACGGCGCGGCCGGGCGCGGACCGCTGGATTATCCCAACGCGCGCTCGCTGCACAGCACGCCGGTGCCGCGCAGCGGCGGTCTGGCCGTCCTGCTCGGCGTGGGCGCGCCGCTCGTGGTCTTGGTCGCATTGGGGATCTTCGCCCCTGAGTTGGGCTGGATCGCTGCGGCCGTGCTCCCGGTCGCAGGGATCGCCTTCCTCGACGACCTAGGCGAGGTCTCGCGGCGTCTGAGGCTTCTCGCCCAGATCGGTGCGGCCTTCCTGTTGATCGGCGGCGGGCTGCGCTGGGCCCTGCTGGATTTACCGGGATGGGTCCTGGTCTTTCCGGGGTGGGTTGCCCTCGTGCTGACCCTCGTCTATGTCGTCTGGCTCATCAATCTCTACAACTTCATGGACGGGATGGACGGCTTTGCCGCAGGGATGGCGCTGTTCGGATTCTCCGCGTTGGCGGTCCTGGGCTGGTCCGGCGGGGCAACGCTCTTCGCGCTGGCGTCGGCCTGCGTTGCCGCCGCGAGCGCCGGGTTCTTGACGGGTAATTTTCCACCCGCACGCATCTTTCTCGGCGACGCGGGTTCGTCGAGTCTCGGGTTGTTCGTGGCCGCCTTCTCCCTGTGGGGCGCCCATCTCGGACTCTTTCCGCTTTGGAGCGCCTGGCTCGCCTTCTCGCCATTCATCCTGGATGCGACCTGGACCCTACTGGCCCGTCTGGCGCGGCGCGAGCGCATCTGGGAGCCGCATCGCCAACATCACTACCAGCGATTGGTTCTGGCCGGATGGAGTCATCGTCGAACCCTGCTGCACGCCTATCCGATCATGGCCGCCGCGGCCGCTTGCGCGGTGGCCTCTCCACGTCTCCCGCCGCATGAGCAGTGGCTCTTGATCGGGGCTTGGGCGATGATCTATGCCTTGATCCATTTGAAGGTACGACTGGTCGAGCGCATCGCCTCGGCGGAGCCGTCATGAATCCCCTGCTCGACCGTCTACGCTCGCGAACCGCCGCCTTCTCGCACGATCTCATCATGATCCCGGTGGCGTGGATCGCCGCCTATTGGCTGCGGTTCAATCTCGGCCGGATCCCGCCGGAATTCGTCGACAGCGCGCTCAACTCGTTGCCCTGGGTCCTCGTCATTCAAGGCACCGTCTTCTGGCTGTTCGGGCTCTATCGCGGGGTGTGGCGTTTCGCGTCGCTCCCCGATCTGGTGCGCATCGTGAAGGCCGCAGTCGCGGGAACGGTTCTGGTGGTGGTCGCACTCTTCATTCTGAACCGCACCGAGCTGATCCCCCGGTCCGTACCCGTGCTCTTCCTGGGGCTACAGGTGCTCCTGTTGGCCGGTCCGCGCCTTCTCTATCGCTGGATGAAGGACCACCGGCTCAATCTGAGCTCGGGTCAGCGCGTCCTGATCGTAGGCGCCGGGCGCGCCGGCGAGATGCTGGTGCGCGACATGCTCCGCGATGCGAGCCGCGCCTATTTCCCGGCGGGCTTCGTCGACGACAAGCCGCGTCGACAGGGCAGCGAGGTCCACGGTGTCCCGGTGCTCGGGCGGACCGAGGCGCTCCCCGAGATCGTCGTGCGCGAGGATATCGATCTGCTGATGTTGGCCGTTCCCAGCGCGACCGCCAAGGAGATGCGCCGCTTGGTGGAGTTGTGCGAAGGCACCGGGCGGCCGTTTCGGACGGTGCCGGAGCTGCGTAATCTCATGACCGGACAGGTCAGCATCAGTCAGTTGCGGCCTGTCTCGATCGAGGATTTGCTCGGTCGCGATCCCGTCAGTCTGGACTGGGAGGGGATCCGCGCAGGACTCTCCGCACGCGCGGTTCTGGTAACGGGCGCCGGCGGCTCCATCGGCTCCGAGCTCGTGCGCCAGATCGCGGCTGCCGTTCCGTCTCGATTGATCCTGATCGACAACGGCGAGTACAACCTCTACCGCATCGAGATGGAGCTTCTCGAACGCTATCCGAACCTGTGCTTCACGCGTCACCTGGTGGACGTCGCGGACGCTGCGGGTCTGGATGCGGTCTTTGCCGCGGAGCGCCCGCAGATCATCTTCCATGCCGCGGCCTACAAACACGTCCCGATGCTCGAGGATCAGCTCCGTGCAGCGGTTCGCAACAACGTGACCGGGACACGTCTTGTTTCGGAGGCCGCGGCGCGCTGGGGATGCGAGCGCTTCGTCTTGATCTCGACCGACAAGGCCGTGCACCCCGCCAACGTCATGGGCGCCACCAAACGCGTCGCCGAGGCGATCTGTCAGACCTTGGATCAGGAATCCGTGTGTCGCTACATCACCGTGCGATTCGGCAATGTTCTCGGATCCGCGGGCAGCGTGGTGCCGCTGTTCAGCCGGCAAATCGAGCACGGCGGACCGGTCACGGTGACCCATCCGGATATCGAGCGGTTCTTCATGACCATCCCCGAGGCGTGCCAGCTGATCATGCAGGCCGCCGTGATCGGCGACGGCGGCGAGATCTTCGTGCTGGACATGGGCGAGCCGGTCAAGATCCGGTATCTTGCCGAGCAGATGATCCGACTCTCCGGACGCGAGCCCGGCGAGGATATTTCCATCCACTACATCGGATTGCGCCCCGGGGAGAAGCTCTACGAGGAGCTTTTCTACGACTCCGAGGATCTTGTCGCGACGCGTCATCCGAAGATTCGCGTGGCCCGGGGAAGCGGCGGACTGATCACGGCCGCGCCCGGCGAGAACGTTGCAGCACTGGAGCAGGCCGCAGCCGTCGACGATCGCGCCGCAATGGCGAACATCTTGCGGGCGATGCTGCCGGAATGGCACCCTGAACCGCACGGCCAGACCGTGTCGACCGAGACCGTATCGACCGAGGCCGTCCAAGACCGGAGGAATGCCGATGCATGACGACGCCGTCCTCGAAGAGGCACCGAGCATCAGCGCGACGCGCGATGACTTCGACGAGATGTCTTCCGGGTCGCAAACGCTCGCCGCCCTCCCCGATTCCTCGGTTGCGCCCGATGCGGTGGATCCCGACGCGGCCGGCGCTTCGGTAGCCCGGCACACCCCGCATCCGGAGCCACCGCCGGAAGGGCGGGTCGTCGCACACCTGCACGCGTCCGGGAAGCTCTCGCCCGGAGATCTCGCGCGGGCGAGGCGTCTCGCCGACGAGGCGGGCGACCCCCTCTTGCCGATGCTTGTTCGCTTGGGACTCATCTCCGAGCGCGACATGGCGCAGGCCATGTCCGACGTGCTCGAGCTTCCCCTGACCGACGCGAGCACCTTCCCGTCCGAGCCGTTGCGCGAGGATCTCTTCAGTCTGCGGTTTCTGAAGGACGCCAAGGTTCTCCCCTTGTCCGAGGATCAAGACAGCATCCGAGTCGCTTTCGCCCATCCGATCGATCGGTTCGCCGTCGAGGCCATGCAGATGGCGGCGGGCAAACCCGTGAAGGCACTCGTGGGGTTGCCGAGCGAGATCGAGCTGGCCCTCGAGCGCCTTTACGAGAAGGTCGAAGAGGCGCCGGAAAGTGCCGAGGGGGCGCTCGGCGATTTCGACGAAGAGGATATCGAGCACCTCAAGGACCTCGCCAGCGAGGCCCCGGTCATCCGGATGGTCAACCAGCTGATTCAAAAAGCACTCGAATCACGCGCATCGGATATCCACATCGAACCCTTCGCCGACCAGCTGAAGGTGCGTTACCGGGTCGACGGCATCCTCAAGGAGGTCGACGCACCGCCCGTGCGCTCGACGGCTGCGGTCATCTCGCGCGTGAAGATCATGGCCAAGCTCAATATCGCCGAGCGGCGTTTACCCCAAGACGGTCGCATCCCCATCCGAATCCAGGGCCGGGAGCTGGACCTGCGTGTCTCAACCGTCCCGACCATGTTCGGCGAGAGCGTGGTCATGCGTTTGCTCGACAAAGAGAGCGTGCGCTTTGATCTGGACGCCCTCGGTTTCGACGGCTCGCCGCGCGAGCGCCTCAGGCTCATCCTCGAAAAACCCTACGGTATCCTGCTCGTGACGGGGCCGACAGGCTCGGGCAAGAGTACGACCCTCTACACGGCGCTCAGCCGGATGAACACCGAGGAGCGCAAGATCATCACGGTCGAGGATCCGGTGGAGTACCAATTGGCCGGCATCAACCAGATCCAAGTGAAAAGCGCGATCGGCATGACCTTCGCCAGCGCCTTGCGGGCCATCGTGCGCCAGGATCCAGACGTCATCATGGTCGGCGAGATGCGCGACCTCGAGACCGCCCGGATCGCCGTCCAGTCGGCCCTCACCGGGCATGTCGTGCTCTCGACCCTGCACACCAACGACGCGGCCAGCGGCGTCACCCGACTGCTTGAAATGGGTGTCGAGGACTATCTGCTCACCTCCACGATCAACGGCATCCTCGCCCAGCGCCTGGTACGCAAGCTCTGCCCGCACTGTCGGGAGTCCTATCCGGCGATCCCGGAGCTGGCGGTGCGTTTCGCCGCCATCGGCGCGGCACCCGAGGATGTCGAGCTGCACCGCGCGATCGGTTGCGACGCCTGCAACGGGACCGGTTATCGCGGCCGTTTGGTCATCACCGAGGTTCTGCTGATGACGGACCAGATCCGCAAGGCCGTTCTGAATCATGCGACCGCGACCGAGATTCGCCGGATTGCGGTAGCCGAGGGGATGGAGACCATGTACCTCGACGGCCTGCGCAAGGCGCTCGACGGTCGCACGACGATCGAGGAGGTGCTGCGTGTCGCCGAGGCAGGCGAAGAGCCCAGCGTCGACTGAGTCGCGTCCCGAGCGACCAATCAGGCTGTTTCCCGAAGCAGCGTGAGGTCGAACCCAATTGCTCCGAGCTGGAAGCGGCTTCGGGTAACTAGAACCGCTTTTCATTTTTTGAACCGCGTCTCCTGCGACGTCGATTGAGTTGCTCGACGCCGATCCAAAGCGAATCCGGTGCATATCGCCCGCGACGCGGTTCAACCGAGGACTGAAGTGCCGAAATATTTCTACAAAGCGGTCAAGCTCGACGGAGAGGCTGTCGAGGGTGAGCAGGAGGCGGTCGACGAGGCCGCGCTGGTGCGCCAGCTCCAGTCCGAAGGGCTGATCCCGATCGAGACCCGTTCCTCGGCGGGCCTGCGCGCCCGCTTCGTGCGAACGCGACGTCGGCGCATCACCCAAAAGGAAATCGGTATTCTGACACGCGAGCTGGCGACCCTCCTCGAGGCCGGGATGACCCTGGACCGATCGCTCCAGATCCTGGTGGAGCTCACCGAAGAGGATCACCTGATCCAGGTGCTGTCGGATCTGCAGGAGCGGGTGCGCGGCGGTGCGACCTTCTCCAGCGCGCTCGACCTGCAGGACGGCCAGTTCCCCCGGCTCTACGTCAATATGGTGCGTGCGGGCGAGGCCAGCGGCGCATTGGACCAGGTGCTCAATCGGCTCGCCGATTATCTCGAACGACTGGCCGAGTTGCGCCAGACGATCACCTCCGCGCTGGTCTACCCCTCTATCCTCTTGGTGGTCGCCGCCTTGTCGGTCATCATGCTGCTGGTCTTCGTCGTACCCCAGTTCACGGTGCTCTTCGACGACATGGGCGAGGCCCTGCCGCTGCCGACCCGGATCGTGGTCGCGACCGGCGATCTCTTCCGCAACTATTGGTGGGCCATGCTGGTCGGCATCGCCGTGATCGCGGTGGTGTTGGAGCGTTGGTTTCAGGACCCGGTCGTCCGTGATCGGTTCGACCACAAGGTGCTGGGCGTGCCGCTGTTCGGGGATCTCATCTGGAAGATGGAGACGGCCCGACTCTGCCATACCTTGGCCACCCTTCTGAAGAACGGCCTACCCCTGCTCAGTGCGCTGACGCTTGCCAAGGAGGTCGTCTCCAACCGCAAGCTCTCGGGTCTGCTCAACGAGGCCGGCGACGACCTCAAGCACGGCCGAGGTCTTGCCGGACCCTTGGCGCGTCTCGAGGTCTTGCCCGATCTGGCGCTGCAGATGATCCGTGTCGGGGAGGAGTCCGGTAGCCTGGACGCGATGCTCGCGAAGGTGGCGAGCATCTACGATCGGGAGACTCGCAACAGTGTCCAGAGTATGTTGACGTTGCTTGAGCCGATTCTCATCATCGGGCTCGGCGTCGTCGTCGCGGGCATCATCATCTCGATCCTGATGGCCATTCTCGGTGCCAACGAGCTGGTGTTCTGACCCGCTCGGCCATCGGCCCTGCGCGCGTGCCGATCGCCTTGGCCCTGCACGATCCGCCCCCTACAATGACCACAAACATTCAAAGTCATCCGAGCCTACCTATGCACCTGAATCAATCCCTGAATCAACCCCTGAATTCATCAAGGCGTCTTCGCGGTTTCACGCTCGTCGAGCTGCTCGTGGTCCTCGCGATCCTCGGTCTGTTGGCGGGGCTCGTCGGTCCCCAGGTCATGAGCTTCCTCGGCTCATCCAAGAGCAAGACGGCCAAGCTCCAGATCGAAAACCTTGCCGCGACTCTGGATATGTACCGCTTGGAGGTCGGGCGCTATCCGACCCAGTCCGAGGGTCTGCAGGCCCTCGTGGAGCGCCCCGCCAACATCCAGAGCTGGAACGGTCCGTATCTGAGAAAGGGCGACGTTCCGAAAGACCCTTGGGGCTTCGACTATCAGTACCGTTTCCCGGGGGAGAACGGAGCCTTCGACATCTGGACGCTCGGCGCGGACAACCGCGAGGGCGGCGAAGGCGAGAACGCGGACCTCCGCAGTTGGGATTGATCTCGGCACCACATCGGCGCTCGGCGAAGACGCGGTGAAGAGCCCTTCGGCCCGGCGCTGGCGCCGCGGCGGCTTTACCCTCGTGGAGCTGCTCGTGGTCCTGGCGATCGCCGCTCTGGCCATGTCGGCCGTGCCGCCGCTGTTCTCGGCGGCGATGCCGGGCGTGGAGATGAAGGCCGCCGCGCGCAGAACGGTCAGCAGCCTTCGCCTTGCGCGCGAGCTTGCCATTCGTCAGGGGACCGAGGTCGCCTTGGTGGTGGACGTGGAGCAACACCGTCTCGAGCTTCAGGGACACCGCAGCTTGACGCTTCCGAAACGTCTGGATGTCACGCTCGAGGCCGCCGATCGCGAGATGCTCGACGAACAGCGCGGGGCGATCCGGTTCTTTCCCGACGGGAGCTCCACCGGGGGCCGCATCATCCTGGCGAGCGACGAATCCGGCTACCAGATCGGAGTCGTCTGGTTGACGGGGCGCATCCGCATGGCGCCTTGGAGTGCACGTTGAAGATCCTGCGACATCAAAGAAGAAGGCCTCAGTCCGGCTTTTCGCTTCTCGAAGTCTTGGTCGCCTTCGCCATCCTCTCCGTGTCGCTCGGGGTGCTGATGCAGATCTTTTCGCAAGCCTCGCGGGCCACCCTGGTGTCGTCCCAATACAGCCGTGCCGCGTCACTGGCCGAGTCCAAGCTCAATGCAGTGGGCACCGCGATCCCCTTGGAGGAAGGCGCCATTTCGGGCGATCCCGAGGGCGGCATTGCGTGGGAGATGACGATCCTCCCGGTCACACTCGGCGAGGAGTTCGGCGCAGAGCCACCGGCCACGCCCTACCGTGTCAACGCCACCGCACTGTGGCAGGACGGGAGCCAGGTCCGCAGCCTAACGCTTTCGACCTTGCGCCTCGGGGAGCGGTTCTGAACCGCGCCCGCCATGCCATGGAGCGTTTTCAATCGTGATCGGCCTGGTATGAGTCAACGATCGTCGCAGCAGACGCGGTTCAGGAGTATGCGTCCGAGTGATTTTGGACGTGTCGGCACCGGTCGCACCGGTGTCCCGGAAAAGACGAGCCCCTGTCGGATCGCTGTCTTCGCCGCGGCTTGGTCGAGCACCCCTGCAACGAGAGTCCGGCGTCGGTTGTGCAACGCCAGGGGCTTTACCCTGATCGAGCTGCTCATCGCTCTGGCGATCGTGAGTCTTATCACGCTCATGCTCTTCTCGGGCTTGAGCCTAGGCTCGCGAGCTTGGGAGGGGGTGGATGCGACCTCCGAGCGGGTCTCCGAGGTCCGGGTTGCGCGCGATTTCTTGATGTCGACCCTGAGTCAGGCGCGGGCGACGACCTTGACGCTCGACGCCGAGATGATCAGCGTCTTCGGTGGCGACAGCGAGCGTTTGGAGTTCGTCGCACCGCTCTCCGCGCAGGTCGGCGTGCCCGGGCTCTACATCCTGCGTCTCGGGCTTGTCCCGATCGGTCAGGACGTGAGTCTGGTCCTGACGCGCTGGCTGGTTCATCCGGAGGTGCTTGAGGGAACCGACGAGATCCCGACCTGGGAGCCGTTGGATGCCGACTCGGGCTTCGCGCTGGACTCGACCCCGCTCGACATGGACGCCGCGGCCGGGGCTTTCGGCCGCACCCTGCTCCTGGACCGTGTCGCCGAGTTTCAGATCGCGTATTTCGGAACCGCCGATGGGGAGATCGAACCCGATTGGCATGAGGAGTGGATCGGACAATCGACGATGCCGACTCTATTGCAGATCCGAATGGCCACGCCCGTGCAATCCTGGCCGGACCTGCTGGTCAGCCTACCGGTGCGCCTCTTTTGAGCGGGTTGCGCCCGATCGCCCGGCATCAGCGGGGCATCGCCTTGGTCCTGGTGCTCTGGGTGCTGACCCTGCTCACCGTCATGGCCGTCGGCCTGACTGCGGCGCAGCGCACCGAGACGGCGCTGAGCGACAATCACGTCTCGGGCGCACGCTTTCGGGCCGCCGCCGATGCCGCCATCGCCTTTACGGTCCTGGTCTTTGCGATGCCTCCACCCGATGCGACCGATCCGGACGTGTCCGTGTGGTTGCCCAACGGGGTGGCCGTGCCTTGGCGGTTCGGCGGGGTCGATCTGGCGATCCGGGTCTTCAACGAGGGGTCGCGAATCGATCTGAACCAGGCGCCGCCGGAGCTGCTCTCGGCACTCCTCGTGACGCTCGGCATGGAGGAGGATCCGGCGACGTCGCTCGCTGCAGCGATCGTCGATTGGCGCGACGAGGACGATCTGTCGCTCCTGAACGGTGCGGAGGATCGCGACTACCAAGATGTCGGCCTCACCCTCGGGGCAAAGGACGCGCCCTTCGTGGCCGTCGAGGAGTTGATGCAGGTTCTCGGGATGACCCCCGAAATCTACTCGCGCTTGGCCGCCGAGGTCAGTGTCGATGTCGATGGCGCCGGATTCGACGAACGTTTCGCCTCCGCGGCGGCCATCGCCGCGACCCAGGGTATTCCGTTTGAAGACGCACAGCTTCGCGTAGTGCAGCGCGATTCGCCTCTGTTCGAGGACAGCAGCGGGCCCCGGGTCGTCGATCGAGCAGGCCCCCTCTACCGGATCGATGTCGCGGAGACCGGTCCCGGCGGTGGCGGGCGACGCATGGAAGCGCTGATCGAGGCAACCCCCGGACAGCAGCCGCCTTATCAGGTGCGCTGGCGTCGTTTTGGCCTGCACGGTGCGCCGTCGCCGGCGATCGACCGCGAAGCCGACGCCGGTTGACTGGCGTCTCGGCGACGGGTGGACGTACACTCAAGGGGTCGGCTGGTCGCGAGCGCAGGCGTGCGGCATCCGACACGGATCGACAAACCCATTCCGGCTGGCACTCATGTCCCTCAGTGATCGACTCAAACTCCTCGGGCAGCTCCCGAGCGGCCCCGCGGCAGGTCTCGACGATGTCTACCGCATCGTCAGGCGCTCGCTCGGGGTCTGTCTGCCGATACCGGTTCGGCGTTTTCTCGCGCGCCGCGACCGCCGTTTGATCATCGAGCCCGAGGCATCGACCGCGCATCTTTTCCTGATGACGGGCGAGGAGCGTGAGCCGGTCGGTGAGCTCGGGCTCGATACGGCGATTCCTCTCCCCGAGATCGCACGATCCGGACCCGAACGCTCCCCGACGCGCGTCTTGATGATGCCGCCCGAGGACATCCTGACCCGCAGCGTTTCGCTGCCGTCCCAGGTCCGGGCGAATCTTCCTCAGGTGATTCGCTTCGAGCTCGATCGCCTCTCGCCGTTCCAAGCAGGCGACGTCCTCTACGATTTCCTCGCCAAACCCGGCCCGAAAGGTGCCCCGCGCCTCAGGGTCGAGCTGGCCTTGTGCCGCCGCGATCTTGCGGCGGCTTGGGTCAAGCGCATGCGCGATGCCGGGGCACCGATCGATCGGATTGCCTGGGAAGGGGCTTGGCCGTCGGCCAACCTTTTGCCGCCGGCGGAGCGCCCGAAGCGCCGTCTCGACCTCTTCAGTGTCGACAAACTGCTCTGGGCCGCGATAGCGGTGCTGATCGCCGTTGTCCTGATTGGACCGCTGTGGCAGCAGAAACGGATTGCCGACGCCCTCGACGTCGAGGTTCGCCAGGCACGGGTTGAAGCGGTCGCGGTCGACGACCTGCGCCAGGAGCTCGAGCGGGCCCGACTCGGGAGTACCGCGGTCCTTCAACAGAAACGCGATGAGCCCAACATCCTTGTCTTGCTGCGCGAGCTGAGCGACCGTATCCCGGACGACACCTGGATTCAGACCCTCGACTACAACAACGGGCAGGTCGAGCTGCGGGGCGAATCCGGACAAGCGACCGCTTTGATCGCGCTGCTCGAGCAGGCACCCGGCATCGACGACGTGTCGTTTCGCTCGCCCGTGACGCAGGTCCCGCAGACCGGTAAGGAGCGATTTAATGTTTCACTGCAGTTCACGCGTGCGAGCGAAGAATGAAGGCCCAATCGCGTCCGGTTATCGTCTGCGTTCTGACTTGGGTCCTGCTTGTGTCGTTTCCCCTTCTGGTGATCGGTGGCTTGGCGATCGCATGGACCAGCGAGCTCGGTGCGCTTTCAACCCGGATTGTCGATAGCGAAGATCAACTCGTGCGTTACCGGCGCCTCATACAAACCCTACCCGAGCTGCGTGCAGAGCTTGAACGCGTCCGCGCCAACGAGAGCTTCAAGGCGTTTTATTTCGATGCACCGACGGCGGCCTTGGCGGGTGCCGAGCTTCAGCGTCAAGTGCAGGACATCGTCACCGCGGCGAGCGGTCGCCTGATCAGCACCCAAATCTTGCCCGGACCGCCCGAGGAGAGTCCGCCTCGGGTGCGTGTACGCACGCAAATCCAAGGTTCGACCGAGACCCTTCTCGATGTCCTCTACGACATCGAGCAAGCCCGTCCATTTCTGTTCGTCGATCAGGTCTCGGTGCGCTCTTCCGCGCGTCCTCAGCAGCCGGTGTCCGCCCCGAGAGGCCGCATGATTCGCCGCCCGCCTGTTAATCCGGCCGGTGAGTTGACGGTGAGGCTCGATATCTTCGGCTTCACCCTGGGAGGTGACACTCAATGAAGTGGCTCCCCGGATTCGTGCTGCTTGCACTGGGGTCGATGCTCTTTTTTCAGTGGAAGGATTGGCCGCCCGGCCCGTCGCCCGCGGGCCTCGATGCGGACTCTCCGGCGGCACCGAATACACTCGTCGGGAGCGAGACGGACGCCGCAACGCAGTTGCCGCCCCCGGATCCAAAAGATGCCTACACGAGCGTGACCGACCGCCCACTCTTTCGTCCCGAGCGTCGACCCGAAGAGGATGTCGATCCGGACGCGCAAGCCACCGCCGAGCCGGATGTCGCCACATCGCTCGAGGGCATGAATCTGAGTGCAGTCATCATCACCCCGACACTGGTCTCGGCCTGGATTCAGGATCCGAACGAGCCGAGACTCAGGCGTCTGCGCATCGGCGATGATCTGGAGGGATGGTCCGTCCAGACCATCCTTCCGGATCGCGTCCTGCTGGAGCGACAAGGCGAGCAGGATGCGCTAATATTGCGCGATTATGGAAAAACACCCAGTCCGGCTGCCCCGATGCCGGTCCCGCGGCGCCCGCCCCGGGTGCTTCAACCCGCGGATCCCCCGGACCAATGATCTCCAGGAAATCTGATTTCATCGGCCTGCCGGGCCGAGAAGACTCGACCAACGCCTCGATGGATTCAAAGCCCCATCGCCGCAGAGGCCGGCCGTTGGCCGCCAAGCTGCAACGACTCTCGGTCCTTTTGATCCTTGCCGTCATGTCATCGGCATGTGAGCGTGCCTACTGGGATCCGACCGTGCGGGTCGACGATATGGGGGAAGACGGAACCCGTGCGCTGCAGGGCGGAACACGCGGTATTACGTCCGGGGCGGGATCCGACGCAACCTCCATCGCTCTGGCAGGAGACGACGAACCCGGTCCGGCCGTCGAGTCACTCCAGCGCGGAACCGGAACCTTCGTTCGCGAGATTTCGCCGCCCAGCGTCGACACCACCCCGGGCGACGTCACCCTGAACTTCGACGGGACGGATATCCGTGAGGTCGTCAAGGTCATCCTCGGCGACCTTCTGCAGGTGAACTATGTCCTGCATCCCGCGGTGCAGGGCGTCACGTCGCTGCAGACCGGGCGCCCGCTGCGTCGCGACCATCTGATCCCGACCCTCGAAACACTGCTGCGGATGAACAACGCCGCCATCGTCTACTCGGGCGGCACCTACGAGGTGGTCCCGCTGGCGAATGCCGTTCAGGGTCGTGTCGTTCCCCAGCTCGGCGAGTCGGGTCGGGCCCTCCCGGAGGGCTACAGCGTCCAGGTTGTGCCCCTGCAATACATCGGTGCGGAGGAGATGAGCAACATCCTCCAGCCTTTGGCGCCGGAGGGGAGCGTGATTCGCGTCGACAACCTCCGCAATCTGGTGGTCATTGCCGGCACGAGTCCCGACATGGGCAATCTGCTCGATACCATCCGCGTCTTCGACGTGGATTGGATGGCGGGGCTATCGGTCGGTTTCTTCGCCCTTGAGTACGCCAAGGCCAACGAGGTGGTGACCCAGCTTCAGACCCTGTTGGGCGAAGAAGGCAGCAACCCGCTTAAGGGTGTATTCAGGTTCGTCCCGGTCGAGAGCGCCAACGCGGTGCTCGTGGTGTCTCCGCAAGCCAGTTATCTGCAGCAGGCAAGTAATTGGATCGAACGCCTCGACATGGCCGAGGCGACCGGCGATGCCGCCGAGCGACTCTTCGTCTATCGCGTGCGACACGGCGACGCCGAGAATTTGGCCGACACACTCTCGCAGCTCTTCGGCGGGGAGGCATCGCAACGCACCTCCTCCGTCGGCGGCGTTGCGCCCGGATTGGGTGGCTCCTCGATCGGCTCGACCGGCGACAGCGACCGTACCGGCGGCACGGACGGCGGAGGCGTCGGTGGACAATCGGCACCGCGTCGCAGCTCATCCCGCGAGATCGAGCTCTCCTCGCCCGTGAGTATCGTTGCCGACGCGACCAACAACTCCCTGATGGTCAGGTCCAGCCCGAGAGACTACAAGAAGATCCTCGACGCTCTCAAACAGTTGGATATCTTGCCGCTGCAAGTCCTCGTCGAGGCCACCATCGTGGAGATCAGCCTGGAGGGCAATCTGAAGTACGGGGTCCAATGGAACCTCTTCGGACTCGCGACCAAGGACCAGCGCAGCCAGTTCACCTTGGGCTCCGGCGACTCTCTCGCCAACAGCGTCGGCCTGAGCTTCCCGGGCTTCAACTGGGCCGTCATCAGTCGGCCCGACACCATTCGCGCGACCTTGAGCGCCTTGGCCCAGGACAACCTCGTCAATGTCCTGTCGTCCCCGTCCGTGATGGTCCTGGACAATCAGACGGCGAAGATCCAGGTCGGTAAAGAGGTCCCGATCGCAACCAGCCAGCAGCAGGGTCTCACCAATACGGATCGCGTGGTCAATACCATCGAGTATCGTCCCACCGGCGTCATGCTGTCGGTCAAGCCGCGGGTCACCCCGGGCGGTTTGGTGCAGATGGAGATCGAGCAGGAAGTGAGCACGGTCGACGCGGTCGGCAGCGGCGGCTCGGCGCTCGACTCACCGACATTCTCCACGCGCAACATCACCAGCTCGGTGGCGGTACGCTCGAACCAAGCCGTCGTTCTCGGCGGCCTGATTCAAAACGAGCGAAGCGACGGCAATCAAGGCGTCCCGGGACTCTACAACCTCCCGTTCGCCGGACCGCTCTTCGGGCAGCGCTCCAAGGTCTCTCGAAGGACTGAGCTCGTCGTGGTCTTGACGCCGAAGGTGGTCGCGAGCGACCAAGACGCCGAGACGGTCACCCGCGATTTCCGCAACAAGGTCCGTGGTCTTCAGATGAAGTTCTGATCGGATCCGTTCGCGTTCGGGAGTACCGTCATCATCCGAAGTTGATCTTGGCCTCGAGGTTCGGGGCCGAGTCCGCGTTGGCGAGCGCCTCTTCCAGCGAGATCGCTCCCTTGTGATAAAGCTTCAACAGCGCCTCGTCGAAGGTGACCGTACCTTCCTCGCCGTGCCCCTGCATGGCCTCCTCGATCGCTTCGATGTGCCCGTCGCGAATGAGATCGGCGATGTGCGGAGTGTTGACCAAGATCTCGATAGCCGCACAGCGTGCACCGGTGGTGGTTCGGACCAAGCGTTGGGACACGATGGCGCGCATGTAGGAGGAGAGATCGGAGAAGAGCGTTTTGTGCATCTCCTGCGGGAACATGTTGACGATCCGCTCCATCGCCTGATACGCATTGTTGGCGTGCAGTGTGGAGATGGCCAAATGACCCGTTCCGGCGAGCTCGATCGCCGCTTCCATGGTTTCGCGGGTCCGGATCTCGCCGATCAGGATGACATCCGGCGCCTCGCGCAGGGCGCTTTTCAGCGCCCTGGCGTAGTCCTTGGTATCCAGACCGAGCTCGCGTTGGCTGACAATGCATTGTTGGTGAGGATGCACGAACTCGATCGGATCTTCGATGGTGATGATGTGACCCGGCGCCGTACGATTGCGATGGCCGATCATCGCTGCGAGCGTCGTCGATTTCCCGGAACCCGTTGCGCCGACCATCAGGATGATCCCTCGCTTGTGCATGACCAAGCGGCTGAGCACGGCGGGTAGATCCAACTCCTCCAGCGTCGGGATGCTGCTGCGGATGTAGCGCAGGACCATCGCGCGGTGCCCGCGCTGATGGTAGGCGTTGACCCGAAAGCGTCCTCGATCCTCCAAGGCGACGGCGAAGTCGAGCTCAAGCGATTCGGCGAGCTCCCGCTCCTGATCCGCGTCGATGAGGGAGGCAATCGCCTCCCGACAGAAGGTCGGCGTTAATGGGGTCTCGCCGATCGACCGGATCACCCCTTCGATCTTGATCTTGGCCGGTGCTCCGGGCACGAAAAAGAGATCCGACGCCTTGTGTCGAATCATCATCTCGAGATAGGGATTGATGTCCATCGGTTTATCTTTCCGTCCGTCGGCGTTGCTCGACCGATCCCGCAAACGCTGTCTCTCGCGTCAAGGGCCAAGCCGCCCGGATCTTGGCTGAACCGCGGAGTTGACCGAGAGCACCGCAAGGCCGAGCAGCATTCACCTCTACGATTTGCGCCCGCTGTCCGGGTTCGCCAAGCCGTCGACCATCGTGGAGGTCGTCAGGGTCTCGGTGAAGAGCGTCGAGTCGAACGAATCGCTATCGCCATCCCCGAGGATGCTCAGACCGTCGGTCTCGGCAAAGGGATCCCTGCCCTGGGCTTCGTGGCCCTCCAACTTGATCGCCAAGCGCAGCTCGTTCATTGAATCGGCGCTGCGCAGTGCATCCTCGTAGCTGATCTTACCCGCTTCGTAGAGATCGAAGAGCGACATGTCGAAGGTCTGCATCCCCTGCTCGCGCGAGCGCTTCATGATCGCCTTGATGGACCCGACATCACCCTTGAAGATGAGATCCTGGATCAAGGGCGAATTGATCAAGACCTCGACTGCGGCGATGCGCCCACCGTCTGTGCAGGGCAGTAGACGTTGCGAGACGATCGCTTTGAGATTCAGAGACAGGTCCATCAGCAACTGGGCACGCCGCTCCTCGGGAAACAGATTGATGATGCGGTCGAGCGCCTGGTTGGCGTTGTTGGCATGGAGCGTCGACAGGCAGAGATGGCCGGTCTCGGAGAAATTGATGGCATGCTCCATGGTCTCTCGACTGCGGATCTCGCCGATCAAGATGACGTCCGGTGCCTGGCGCAGCGTATTCATCAGCGCGATTTCCCAACTCTCGGTATCGACACCGACCTCGCGCTGGGTGATCAGACAATGGCGGTGCGGATGAACGTATTCGACCGGGTCCTCGATCGTGATGATATGGCCGTAACTGTGTTCGTTGCGATGCCCCAACATGGCCGCAAGCGACGTCGATTTCCCGGAACCCGTGCCGCCGACGACCAACACCAAGCCGCGCTCGCCCATCACGATGTCCTTCAACACCGGGGGAAGCGCGAGCCCGTCGAGCTCCGGGATGTTCGCATTGATGGTGCGCAGGACTGCGCCGCAGTGACCTTGTTGAATAAAGGCGTTGACGCGAAACCGACCGATCGACTGCGGACTGATCGCGAAATTGCACTCCTTGGAGGCGTCGAAATCGCGAATCTGCCGGTCGTTCATGATGGAGCGCACCAGCACATTGGTCTGGGCGGAGGTCAAGGCTTGCTCGCTGATGGGCGTCATGCGCCCGTCGATCTTACAGGCCGGCGGAAAACCCGCGGAGATGAAGAGGTCGGAGCCCTTCTTGGCCATCATCTTGCGCAGGCAATCGAGCATGAAATGGGCGGCTTGCTGACGATCCATCTCTAATCCGGACCTCTCGACTCGATGCGACCTTCGTGACCCGATGCAAAGTGCCTCGAACGAAAGCCCTCAGCGATGCTTCTTTGCGTCGACCTCAATCGTACGTCAGAACCCTCGACCCTGTAAGCCACACTCATGGGGATGCGGCGCGGCCCGAGACCACGCCAAGACATCCCGGACCGCGCCCGACGCGGCCCAACCCAGCTCAACGCGCCAGATCGGAGCGGCCCATCAACCACTCATCCACCGCCCTTGCGCATTGACGGCCTTCGCGGATCGCCCACACCACAAGCGACTGACCGCGCCGCATGTCACCTGCACAGAAGACGCCGTCCACCGAGGTGTGATAGGCGACGGGGCCGTCGGTGACGCCCCTGATATTGCCGCGTGGGTCGAGCTCGAGGCCCGCGCTCTCGCGAAGCTCGGCGATCATGCCTTCGTGCACGGGATGCACGAAACCCATGGCCAGCAGCACTAGGTCGGCCTTGAGCTCGCCGGTGCTGTCCGGCACCGGCTGCATCTGCCAGCGACCACCGTCGCCGCGCTCCCAGCGTACCAGCTCGAAACGCAACGCCTTCACGCGGCCGTTCTCGTCGCCGACGAACGCCTTGGACGCAACGTTCCACAATCGTTCACAACCCTCTTCCTGGGAGCTGGATGTGCGCAACCGGTTTGGCCATTCCGGCCAGGTCAATCCCTTGTCTTCCTTCTCCGGTGGTTTGTCCAGGATCTCGATCTGAGTGACGGATTTCGCGCCGTGCCGGTTGGAGGTTCCGATACAGTCCGAGCCGGTATCGCCACCCCCGATCACGACGACATGCTTGCCGTGAGCGCTGATGAAGTCGTCCTCGGGGACGTACGAGCCCTGCACGCGCTTGCTGTTGCGCGTCAGGAAGTCCATCGCGAAATGGATACCGGACAACTCGCGACCCGGCACCTCCAGATCACGGGGCTTCTCCGACCCGCCGGCGAGCACCACCGCGTCGTATTCCTCGCGCAACCGCGAAACCGGAATGTCCACTCCGATGTGTGCGTTGGTGTGAAACTCGACGCCTTCGGTACGCATCTGCGCCATCCGTCGGTCGATGAGCGATTTACTCAGCTTGAAATCGGGGATGCCGTAACGCAGCAACCCGCCGATGCGGTCGGCCTTCTCAAACAGATGAACCTGGTGACCAGCGCGCGCAAGCTGCTGGGCGGTCGCAAGCCCGGCGGGACCGGAACCGACCACGGCGACACGCTTTCCGGTGCGTCGCTCCGGTACCAGAGGCTTGATCCAGCCTTCCTTCCAGGCCTTGTCCACAATGGCGCACTCGATGGTCTTGATGGCCACCGGGTTGTCGTCCAGGTTCAGCGTACAGGCGGCCTCGCAGGGCGCCGGACAGATACGTCCGGTGAACTCCGGAAAGTTGTTGGTCGAGTGAAGAACCTCGATCGCGGCCCGCCAGTCATTCCGAAAGACCAAGTCGTTCCAGTCCGGGATGATGTTGTTGACAGGGCACCCCTGATGACAATAGGGGATTCCGCAGTCCATGCAGCGGGCACCTTGCTCGCTGACCTCGCGATCCGGCAACGGGATCACGAACTCGTTGTAATGCACGACGCGATCAGCGGCCGGCTGATAGCGCCGGTCGCGACGCTCGAACTCGAGGAATCCGGTCGGCTTACCCATGATCCACAATCCCCTTCGACTGCTTGATCGTCTGTGGCGGACGGCTTTGGCGGGTCTGCATCGTCTCGAGGGCCAAGCGATAATCGACCGGCATGACCTTTACGAAGCGATCTCGATAGCTGTCCCAATCATCGAGGATCCGCCGCGCCACATCGGAGTTGGTGTAGTGCAGATGGTTCACGACAAGCTGCTTGAGCCGCGCGGCATCGAACCGGCTCATGTCCTGGCTGAGATCCACGAGACCGTGGGTCTCGAGATCGCCGCCCTGGTGGTCGAGCGCCTCGAGGATGTCGTCTTCACGCGTAATCGGCTCGAGCTCGACCATCGCCAGATTGCAACGGTCTGCAAAGGTGCCGTCTTCGTCCAGGACGTAGGCGACCCCGCCGGACATACCGGCCGCGAAATTTCTCCCCGTCGGACCGAGCACCACGGCGATACCCCCCGTCATGTACTCGCAGCCATGATCACCGACGCCTTCGACCACGGCGATGGCACCGGAGTTGCGGACGCAGAAGCGCTCGCCCGCCACACCCCGGAAGAAACACTCGCCGCTGATCGCACCGTAAAGGACCGTGTTGCCGACGATGATATTGTCCTCGGCACGCGCGATCGCGGATTCCGCCGGGGGATAGATGATCAGCCGCCCGCCCGAAAGCCCCTTGCCGACATAGTCGTTGGCCTCGCCCTCGAGCTCGATCGTGACGCCCGCGGCCACCCAGGCGCCGAAGGACTGACCACCGGTTCCTTTCGCCTTGATATGGATCGTGTCTTCGGGCAGCCCGGCATGCCCGAAGCGCTCGGCTACCCGGCCCGACAGCATAGCGCCGAAGCAACGGTTGTAATTGCGGATCTCCGTCTCGATGCGCACCGGTTCCCGGCGCGCGAGCGCCGGCTCGGCCTGACGGATCAGCTTGTGGTCGAGTGCCTTGTCGATGCCGTGATCCTGGCGCTCGCTGTTGTAGATCGCCACGTCCGCACTGACATCCGGGCGCGCCAGCAACCGCGAGAAATCCAGTCCTCGGGCCTTCCAATGGGAAATCGCTCGGCGCATCTCCAACCGCTCGGAATGACCGATCATCTCGTTCAGGGTGCGGAAGCCAAGCTTGGCCATCAACTGACGAACCTCTTCGGCGACGAAGAAGAAAAAGTTGATCACATGCTCGGGCTGTCCGGTAAAACGCCTGCGCAGCTCCGGATCCTGGGTCGCAACACCGACCGGGCAGGTGTTGAGATGACACTTGCGCATCATGATGCAGCCCTCGACGATCAAGGGAGCGGTCGCGAAACCGAACTCGTCGGCCCCGAGCAATGCACCGATCACCACGTCTCGCCCGGTGCGCATGCCCCCGTCGACCTGGACCGCGATGCGCCCGCGCAACCGGTTGAGCACCAGCGTCTGATGGGTCTCGGCCAGACCGATCTCCCATGGCGATCCGGCATGCTTGATCGAGGTCAGCGGGCTGGCGCCCGTCCCGCCGTCGTAGCCGGCGATGGTGACGTGGTCGGCATGGGCCTTGGAGACGCCCGCAGCAACCGTCCCGACGCCCACCTCGGAGACCAGCTTGACCGAGATGCGGGCCTTCGGATTCACATTCTTGAGGTCGTGAATGAGCTGTGCCAGATCCTCGATCGAGTAGATGTCGTGATGCGGCGGCGGGGAGATGAGTCCCACCCCGGGCGTGGAATGACGCACCCTGGCGATCTGCGGGCTCACCTTATGGCCCGGCAGCTGACCGCCTTCGCCCGGCTTGGCACCTTGCGCGATCTTGATCTGAATATCGTCCGCGCTCACCAAGTACTCGGTGGTGACGCCGAAACGCCCCGAAGCGACCTGCTTGATGGCCGAGCGTTCCGGGTTGGCGGAGCCGTCGGGCAAGGGCTGAAAGCGCTCGGGTTCTTCCCCGCCCTCACCCGTGTTCGACTTGCCGCCGATGGCGTTCATCGCTTTGGCGAGCGTGGAGTGCGCCTCGGGCGAGATGGAGCCGAAGGACATCGCCCCGGTCGCGAAACGTTTCACGATGGCGCTTGCCGGCTCGACCTCCTCGATGGGGATTGGCTCGGGTGCGAATTTCAGCTCCATGAGGCCGCGCAGGGTCAGGAGTCGCTCGGACTGGTCGTTGATCAGCCGGGAGTATTCGCCGAAGGTTTCGAAGTTCTTGGAACGGGTCGCGTGCTGTAACTTCGAGATGGTCTCGGGGGTCCAGACATGGTCCTCGCCGCGCAGCCGATAGGCGTAGTCCCCGCCGACATCCAGGTGTTTGCGGTAGATCTGCTCGCGCCCGTAAGCCTGCGCGTGCCAACGCACCGCTTCCTCCGCCACCTCCTTTAGGCCGATCCCTTCCACCTTCGACTGGGTGCCGGTGAAGTAGCGCTGGATGAAGGGCGTGTTCAATCCGATCGCGTCGAAGATCTGTGCCCCGCAATAGGATTCGAGCATCGAGATGCCCATCTTCGACATGACCTTGAGCAGGCCCTTGCCGACCGCCTTGATGTAGCGCTTCTGAGCCTCTTCAAAGGTCAGAGGCTCGGGTAGATGCGGCAGCAGCGATTGAATCGTATCGAAGGCCAAATAGGGGTTGATCGCCTCGGCGCCGTAGCCGGCAAGCGTCGCGAAGTGATGGACCTCCAGGGCCGCACCGGTCTCGACCACGATACCCGAGCTGGTGCGCAGACCACGTCGAATGAGGTGGTGGTGCACCGAGGAGGTGGCAAGCAGCGCGGGGATCGGGATGTGGTCCAGATTGGTATTTCGATCGGAGAGGATCAGGATGTTGTAGCCGGCCAGAACCGCCTGCTCGGCCTGCTCGCAGAGAAGATCGAGCGCCGCGCCCATGCCTTCGGCACCTTCGGACGCGGGGTAGACCATGTCGAGCGTGCGGGTCCTGAATGCCGCCCCGGCGCTGTACTCGATGTGCCGAATTCGCTCCAGGTCTTGATTGGTCAGAACAGGCTGCGGGGTCTCCAGGCGCCAATGCTTTCCGGCCTCGTTGATCCCCAGAAGGTTCGGGCGCGGCCCGATCATGCACACCAGCGACATCACCAGCTCTTCGCGGATCGGGTCGATCGGCGGATTGGTGACCTGCGCGAAGTTCTGCTTGAAGTAGGTCGAGAGGTGCTTGGGCCGACTGGAAAGCACCGACGGCGGATTATCCGCACCCATCGAGCCGACGGCCTCTTGCCCGGTGAGGATCATCGGGCTCAGAAGGAACTTGATGTCTTCCTGCGTGTAGCCGAAGGCCTGTTGGGCGTCCAACAGCGTGGCATCGTCCGGGGACATGGGTCCGACACTCGTCGGCAGCTCGTCGAGTCGGATCTGCGTCTTCTTGAGCCATTCACCGTAGGGCTTGGCCTCGGCGAGCTGGGTCTTGATCTCCGCATCGTCGATGATACGGCCCTGCTCCAGATCGATCAGGAGCATCTTGCCGGGCTGCAGGCGCCACTTCTTGACGATGCGCTCCTCGGCGATGTCGAGCACGCCCATCTCGGAGGCCATCACGACCATGTCGTCTTTGGTCACCAGGTAGCGCGCCGGTCGCAGACCGTTGCGATCCAGCGTTGCGCCGATCTGGCGCCCGTCGGTGAAGGCAACCGCAGCGGGACCGTCCCAGGGTTCCATCAACGCCGTGTGATATTCGTAGAATGCGCGGCGTTTCTCGTCCATGAGGCGGTTGCCGGTCCAGGCTTCCGGGATCAACACCATCATGGCGTGCGCGAGCGAGTAGCCGCCCATCACCAGCAGCTCGAGCGCATTGTCGAAGCACGCAGAGTCCGACTGACCCTCCGGGATCAGAGGCCAGATGGTGTCGAGGTCGTCACCCAGGATATCCGAGCGCATGGTGTGTCGGCGTGCGGCCATCCAGTTGACGTTGCCGCGCAGGGTATTGATCTCGCCGTTGTGGCAGATCATGCGAAATGGCTGCGCCAGATCCCAGGTCGGGAAGGTGTTGGTCGAGAAGCGTTGGTGCACCAGCGCGATGGCGGACTCGAAGCGCTCGTTCGAGAGGTCCAAGTAATAGTTGCCGACCTGGTCGGCGAGCAGCATGCCCTTATAGTTGAGCGTGCGCGAGGACAACGAGGCGGTGTAGTAGGACGTCTGATCGTATCCGGCGCCGCGGATCTCGTTGTCCATCCGCTTTCGGATCACGAAGAGCTTACGCTCGAAGGCGTCCTGATCGGCGCAGTTCTCGCCTCGGGCGATGAACACCTGTTGGATCAGAGGCTCGGTCGGGAGCACGCTCTTGCCCAGGTCGCTGTTGTCGACCGGCACCTCTCGCCAACCGAGCACCCGCTGTCCGCCTTCGCGGACGTGGCGATCGATGATGTCCTGCATCAGCGCGCGCGCGTCCGCCTCGCGCGGCAGGAAGACCATGCCGACCCCGTACTCGCCGATGGGCGGCAAGTCAAAGGTGACCCGGGCACGCAGAAAGGCGTCCGGAATCTGGACCAGGATGCCGGCACCGTCGCCGGCCTTTGGATCCGCGCCGACCGCGCCTCGGTGCGCAAGACGCTTCAGGATCTCCAGGCCCTGCCTGACGATCGCATGACTTTTGGTGTTCTTGATGTTGCAGACGAACCCGACCCCGCAGGAATCGCGTTCGTTGGCCGGGTCATAGAGACCCTGTGCGGGCGGATAGGCACGAAGGCTCATCATTGACCTCGCTGATACGGAAACATGTTGCCGGGGATTGTGCAGTCGCGACGCGCGCGCTTACACCTTCAAACCTGTGTGTGATTGTCGCAACCGCAGCCGGACATCACAATCGTGTCGTCATTCAAGCGGGGAGTCGGACGTCGTCGATCGTCCAGGTCGAGACAACGATCATCGCCGGGTCACCGCAAAACCCCAAAGCATACCGTTTCAGCAGATGCTGTGCCACATTTCTCGACATCAATGCGGCCGCCAAAGGGGTGCGTGCGACCTCGCCTTTCTCGGCGTCCGCGCGCCGAAAGCCTAAGCCCGCGCGCGTTCACGAGCCCACATCGGCCTCGTCGCAAGTCGCAGTGGATAATCGCGGTTCGACCGGAACATGCCCTATGGCCGTGCGCGAAACACCCGGCATGTCCGAAATCAGTGCAAGCAAACGTGATCCTAGGAGGCCGCGGAGTCGAGAGTCGCTCGCAGAAGATTCGGATCGACGTCAGCCGTCACCAGTGCGTCTCCGGGGTGTTGCAGCAGCACGAGGCGCAGTTGGCCGTCCTGTACCTTTTTGTCGACCGCCATGAGCTCGAGAAAGCGATCGGCGGAGAGATCGTTCGGAGCGGCGACGGGAAGGCCAGCGCTTGCCACCAGGCGGCGAACCCGCTCGACGTCCACGTCGGTGAGCCAACCCATGCGGGCGGATAGATCGGCTGCCATGCAGATTCCAACCCCAACCGCCTCGCCGTGAAGCCAGGTGCCGTAACCGGTCGCCGTCTCGATAGCATGCCCGAAGGTGTGTCCGAGGTTGAGCAGGGCACGCTGACCGGCTTCGAGCTCGTCTTCGGCGACGATCTCCGCCTTGATCTCGCAGGAGCGGCGGATGATATAGGCCAAGGCATCCGGGTCGCGCGCAAGCAGCTCGGCCATATGCGTTTCGAGCCAGGCGAGGAAGGTCGCGTCGCGGATGAGTCCGTATTTCAGAACCTCGGCCAATCCGGCGGAGAGCTCGCGCTGCGGCAATGTCGCCAAGGTCGAGGTGTCTGCGATCACCGCTCGGGGCTGATGGAAGGCCCCGATCATGTTCTTCCCGGCCGGGTGGTTGATGCCGGTCTTGCCCCCGACGGAGGAATCGACCTGTGCCAGCAGGGTCGTGGGCACTTGGATGAAGCCGACACCGCGCTGATAACAGGCAGCCGCGAACCCCGTCATATCGCCCACCACGCCCCCGCCGAGCGCCACCAGCGTACAGTCGCGCCCGAAGCGCGCCTGCAGCAAGGCATCGAAGATTCGGTTCCAGACCTCCAGTGTCTTGTGCTGCTCGCCGTCGGGCAGCACCACCTCGTCGACATGATAACCCTCCAGCGCCGAGCGAGCCGCTTCCAGGTACAAAGGCGCGACCGTCTCGTTGGTCACGATCATGACCTGCGAGCCGAATAGATGCGGCCGGTAGAGGTCCGGATCCGAGATCAGGCCGGAACCGATGTGAATGGGATAGGCACGCGCCCCGAGGGCGACGGTGAGGCTCCAGGACATGTCGTTTCTCCGATCATGCTGCCTGGACGTGAGCGATGCTTGCGTCCAGGTCTCGGGGCGCGGTTCAGATCTCTTCTGACTCCAGACGTCGAGAGATCTCCTTAACCACGGAGCTGGTGCCGCGCTTTTCGGTCGAAACGACCATATCGGCGACTTGGCGATAGAGCGGCTCACGCTCCTCCATCAGCTCGCGCAGCTTCGCAAGTGGATCCTCCGTGTCCAGCAAGGGGCGATTGCGGTCGCGAGCGGTGCGGGCATACTGCTGCTCCGGGCTGCAATGCAGATAGATCACGACGCCCCGGGCCGCGAGATCTTGGCGATTCTCCGCCGACAAGATGACCCCGCCGCCGGTCGCGAGCACGATCCGCTCCTCGCTTACGAGCTCCTCGATCACTTGGCGCTCACGGGCACGAAAGCCGGTTTCGCCCTCGAACTCGAAGATCGTCGGGATGTCCACGCCGGTGCGGCGCTGGATCTCCTGATCGCTGTCTTTGAAGGTGTAGGACAGTGTCTCGGCAAGCTGCCGTCCGACGGTACTCTTGCCGGCACCCATCGGCCCGACGATAAAAATGTTCTGTGCGCGCATCATAAGAAAGGTATGCCAGATTTTCGGCGCGCGGGCAAGGGCGAAGACGCCCGACCCAAGCGCGGTAAAAACGACGACGCAAGCGGGGAGCGAGCGCCGGAGCAATCGATCACGGCCCGATCGAGACAACGCGAGATCAAGCCCAACGCCCTGACTCCCCTTCAGTATTCGCTGCAGCGTTGGGTTGCCGCCCGAGGGGGCAGCCACCATTAATTTCCAACCAGGTCGCCCTTGAGGATCTTGGGCGTGACGAAGATCAGGAGTTCGGAGTTGTTGTCCTCGCGAGCCTCTCGTTTGAAGAGACGCCCTAGAACCGGGACGTCTCCGATCCAAGGCACCTGTTCCTTTGCGAAGATTTTGGTGCGCTCGTAGACACCGCCCAAGACGACGGTCTCTCCGTTGTCGACCAGGACCCGTGTTTCGATCTCGCGGGTGTTGATGGTCGGTGTCCCGTCGACAACACGGCTGAAATCCGGTTCGTCCTTCGTCACCACCAAGTCCATAATGATCCTGTCGTCCGGGGTAATCGCAGGCGTGACCGTCAGGCTCAGTGTTGCGTTCTCGAATTCGACGTTCGTGCCGTCCTGCGAGACGGTCGAGTAGGGGATCTTCTTGCCCACCTCGATCCTGGCCTCCTTCTGATCGGAGGTGATCACGCGCGGACTCGAGATGACCTCGCCGCGTCCCTCGCGTTGCATTGCCGAGAGCTCCAGCTGAAGCAGGTAGGAGCCGACCTTGCCGATCAGGAAGTTCACCGCACCCGCCGGGTCCGTTGCCGGAAGGTTGACGAGAAGCGAAGGCGTATCGGTCGCGACAGGATCGAGGATGATCGCGTTGTTCGGCTCGCCGGCGGTGTCGAGCCCGAAGGGTCCGGCATTGTAGTTGCCGCGCCCGACTAGATTGCCGGGTAAACCGCCGCCGATGAGCATCTCATTGTTGTACAAAGCGCCCATCGAGGTCGCTAGACCGAACCGCACACCAAGGTCCCGGGTGAAGTCGTTGTTGGCAATGACCACGCGGGACTCGATCATGACCTGCCGAACCGGGATGTCCAAGCGCGCGACGACCTCGCGGATCTGATCCAAGCGGGCGGAGGTGTCCATGACCAGCAGGGTATTGGTGCGTTGGTCGAAGGTCACGCTGCCGCGCCCGGGTGTCAGGATCGAGTCTTTTGTGGATTCGCTCACGGTACGATCGAGCTGACGCATGTCGCGGCCGATCGGGCTGCTGCCCCCTTGTGAGCTGACGCTCGACTGCAGACTGGAAGCACCCCGAATAAAGGCAGCGATCTCGGCCGCCTTGGCGAATTTGACCGGGATGAACTCCGAACGGATCGGCGCGAGCTCCTCAAGACGCTGATCCGCAGTCAAGGTGCGTTCTTCGTGCCCGACGATCTCGTCGAATGGACCGACCATGATGACATTGCCGTCCTGGCGCTTGGTCAGATTCTTGGTCTTGAGGATGATGTCGAGCGCCTGATCCCAGGGCACATTCTTCAGACGCAAGGTGATGTTGCCGGCGACCGAGTCGCTGGCCACCAGGTTCAGATCCGTGAAGTCGGCGAGCAGCTGGAGGACCGCCCGGACCTCGATGTCCTGGAAGTTCAGCGAGAGCCGCTCCCCGTCATAGACGACCTTTTCCCGCGCGAGACGCTCCTTTTCAGCCGAGGTCAGGGGCCGCAGCTCCAAGGTGAAGAGGTTGTCGGTCTGATAGGCCATGTACTCGAAGTCGCTGCCGGTCTGGACGTTGACCTCGACATTGCGTCCCTTGGGCCGAGACTCGATCGCCACGACAGGTGTTGCGAAGTCCACGACGTCGAGCCGGCGAAACAGACGCTGGGGCAAGGCCGCATCGATGACGTCGACGAGAACGCGGCTCCCCTGCTCCCGCACGGTGACACGCGTGGTTGCGCTCGGAAGCGTGATCAGGACACGCCCCTCGCCCTCGGGACCTCGACGGAAATCGATGTCTCGAACACTTGGCCCGGGGGCCGCGCCGCCGTCGGAGGCAGGGCGGTCCCACGGAGCCGAAGCCGGCGCCCGGGGCTGTGCCCGCGTGGTAGCTGGTGTCGGTGAGGCGGGTCGCGCCGCTTCCGGCTCGCTCCGGGCGTCGATATCCACGCGCACGCGATTGCCCTCGGTCGTCACCCGATAGGGGACCGAATCGTTCAGATTGATCACGACACGGGCACGATCGCTCGCCTCCACCGCGACCAGGCTATGGACCGGACCGACGCCGATCGGGATGGCTTTGCGCTCGAGTCGGTTCGCGACGCCCTCGAAGTCCAGCGCGATCCGTGCCGGGGACACGGTGTCGAAGGTCTGCGGTGCGCTGACCGGTCCGGAGAAGAGGAGCTGTATCTCGACGCGATTCCCCGGCTGTGCCGCGAATTCGACATCGGTGAGATCGACGGCGGCAACATTTGCCGCGCCGACGGAGAAGCCCAGCATGACGGAGCACAGGAGCACCCGTCGGAAGATGCCGCTTAGTCCGCGCGGGCTCGGTCGATAGGGGCTGTTCATCGCGGCATGCCTCTGCCTGTCACGGGGTGAGTGCGAGCGTGGCCGAGCGTTCGCGCCAATCGCCGGGTATCTCGGAGACGATCTCCGTCACCCGGATGGCATCGTCGGTGATGTCCACGATCTGTCCGTTGTTCATTCCCAGATAGTTCCCGACCCGCACGCGATAGACCAAGCCTTCGCGCGTTCGAACCAAGGCCCAGCGCGTGTCTTGCTGCTGGACCGTGCCCACCATGCGCAGCGAATCCAAGGGGTAGCTTTCGAGCTCCTCCTTGGGTCGAAGCGGATCAGGGGCGAGACTGTCGTCCGTCCTGGCCGCCGCGGCGGTTTGCGTGTCCATCACGAACGGATCCCGGCGTCCGGCGGGCTCGAAGATGAAGGCGTCGACCGATTGGATCTCGGGCAAGGGCTCGATCGGCTTCGGCGCGCGCGCCTTGACCTCGTCGACGTAGGCCCTCAGCTCCTGGGTCCCGCTGCGGTCGCACCCCCACACGAGCAAAGCGACCACCACCATCGACCCGCGCATGCAGGCTGAACCCAGTCGCCTGATCACTGTTCGGCGTCCTCGTCGAGATAGCGGTAGGTCTTCACCGTTGCCTGGAGCGACAGTTTCACCGCCCCACTGCCGGTGGTTCCGCCGGCATCGCTGATCCTGGTGTCGTGGACGGTCACGATGCGCGGCAAGGATGCCAGTCCACTGACGAAGCGGCCAAAGTCGTGATAGCTTCCGGTCACTCGAATCTGGATCGGAAGCTCGGCATAGAAGTCCTTCAGCTGCTCGCCTCCCGGTTGAAACAGCTCGAACTCAAGTCCGGCGGCGAGCCCGGTTTGCGAGACGTCGACCAGGAGCGAGGCGACCTCGGTTCGGTTCGGCAGCTGACGGAGCATCGCCCCGAAGGATTCCTTCATCTCCTCGATCTGCTGGCGGTACCCCTCGAGATTGGCCGCCTTGCGCTGTTTGGTCTCGAATGACGCGCGCAGATCTCGCTCCGTTGCCTGGGCACGCTCGAGCCGACTCAACTGCTCCTGCGTATCGAAATAGAAGACGGCGCCGCCCAGAGCGACGCAGGCGAGCAGAATCGCAATCACCTTGACCACGATCGGCCACTCGCCGACGCTGTTGAGATCGAGTTGGTTGAGCTCGCTCAAGTCCATCCGGAGGTCTCCGCGCGTCTCCTCATCGGCGACTGTCTGCCATGAGCCACATCTCCGACCGGGAGCCCCGAGGCGCTTCGGTTCGAGTCGACGCGGGGTTTGCCATGGGACTGACTTGATCGAACGCCAAGCGGAACTGGCTCAGGCCGGTCCCGGTCTTGTCCTCGATCAAGAGCAGGCGAGGACCGCCGATCCATTCCGATGCCTCGATGCTCCGCATGAAGGCGGAGACCCTTGCATTCGACTGTGCGCGCCCTTCGACGGTCACGGTTCGGCCGCTCTGCTCCAGTTTGGTGAGATAGACCCCTTCGGGGATCGCGACCACCAGCTCCTCGAACAGCCGCACGATCTCCGGGCGGCTCTCCTGAAGTTCTTGGATGATATCCATGCGCGACAAGAGATCCGCCTTGATCTTCTCAAGATCCTCGATTTCCTTGATCTGACGGTTCAGTTGCGCGATCTCGCCCTCCAGGAGCTGGTTTCGGGCCTGTTGATCGCCGATCCTCCCTTCGATCTGCAAGTGGACCAATACCGCCACAAGCAGCGTGAAGACCAGTGCGAGACCTCCAGCGGTGGCGAACTCCTTGCGTCGCCGTTGCCGCGCCTCTTCCCGCCAAGGCAAGAGGTTGATGCGTGTCATCTAGTCGAACCCTCGCAAGGCCAGCCCGACGGCGACCATCATTCCGGGTGCCTCCCGCATCAACTCCTGGGTGTTGACGCTCGGCGAGACCGACATGCGACGAAAGGGGTTGGCGACAGCGGCCGGCAGTTTAAGGCGCTCTGCCATCAGGAGATCGATCCCGGGGATGCTTGCCGGTCGACCGGCAAGCAGGAGCCGATCGACGCGGTTGAAGCTGGTCCCCGAATAGAAGAACTGCAGCGCCCGCCCGATCTGTTGTGCCAACGCCTCCTTGAAAGGTCCGAGTACGTCGGTCTCGTATCCCTCCGCGACATCACCGTCGAGGATCTTGCCGAGAGCCACCTCCCGCGACAGGCTGTAGCGCCGCTGGACCTCATCGAGCAGTTGTTGGCCTCCGAAATTCTGCTCGCGGGTATAAACGATCTGCCCTTCGTGCATCACATGCAAAGTGGTCGTCGCGGCACCGACGTCGGCCACGGCCACTGTTCGAGCGGCCTCGAGCTCGGTCTCGGCCGGCGCTTCCTCGGCGAGGATCAGCGCGCAGGCGTTCTCCATCGCATAGGCCTCGACATCGACGACCGCCGGGGTCAGCCCCGCGGCCTCGAGCGCACCCACGCGGTCTTCGACGTTCTCTTGACGCGAGGCGACCAACAACACGTCCACCATTGATGGGTTACCTCTCGTCGGGCCAACGACCTGGAAGTCGAGATTGACCTCCTCCAGCGGATAAGGGATGTATTGGTCCGCTTCGAGCTGGATCTGGTTCTCCATCTCGGCATCGCTGAGGGTTCCGGCCATGGCGATCACCTTGGTGATCACCGCGGAGCCGGCAACAGCAACCGCGGCACGTTTTGCACGTGTTCCGGTGGTGCCGACGGCTTTACGGATCGTGGCCGCGACGCGATCCAGATCCGCGATCTTTTTCTCGACAAGCGCGCCCGGCGGGAGCGGCTCGATCGCAAAACACTCGACCCGATACGCCGCAGCCGTCTGCACGGGAAGTCGCGACAGT
>NZ_JAABRP010000061.1 GCF_011390875.1 Thiocapsa sp. | reverse complement strand
AGGTGTTGCCGGCAATGAAGTTCGTATACTGGTAGCGCACACCGAGTCCGGCCCGGCTGGTCTCGGAAATCGGCAAACCGAAGTTCATCCCGATCACGCCGACATCGGTCGAGTAATCCGCACCGATCAACTCGTCGAAATCCGTTTCACGGTAGGAGACATTGAAGCCTCGACTGATACCGTCGACTGTATAGAAGGGGTTGGTATAGGCAATCTGATAGAGCTGTGTCGCTTCGCTCGTGTTGACCCCGAACGAGACGCGCTTACCGGTACCCAGGAAATTGTTTTGCGTCACGCTGGCGTTGAACAGAATGCCCTGCGACTGCGAGTACCCGACACCGGCAGAAAGATTGCCCGCCGGTTTCTCGGTCACCGTCACGTCGACATCGACCTGGTCCGCAGATCCGGGCACGGCGGGCGTCTCGATGGTGACATCGTCGAAGTAGCCGAGACGCTGGAGCCGCTCACGTGACTTGCGGACCAACTCGGCCGAGAACCAAGCCGACTCCAGTTGCCGCATCTCGCGCCGCAGCACCTCGTCGCGGGTTCGGGTATTGCCCTTCATATTGACACGGCGCACGTAGACGCGCTGACCCGGGTCGACGAAGAAGGTGACCGAGACCTCGCGTGCCTCTTCGTCGATCTCGGGTATCGTATTGACGTTGGCGAAGGCGTAGCCGCGATCCCCGAGCAGGTTCGAGATCCGCTCGGCGCTTTCGGTGGTTGCACGCCGCGAAAAATAATCGCCCCGCTTGAGGTGGATCAACGGAAACAGCTCCTCGGACGGGATCGATGGCTCGCCCGCAAGCTTGATGTCGCTGATCCGGTAGGGCTCACCTTCGTTGACGACGACGGTGATATAGATCTCTTTCTTGTCGGCGCTGATCGAAACTTGCGTCGACGTGATATCGAACCGAATAAACCCGCGGTCCAAATAAAACGAACGCAGTGACTCCAAATCTCCGGCAAGCTTCTGCTTGGAGTACTGGTCGTTCTTGGAATAGAACGAGGTCCAGCCTGTCGAGCCGAGCTCAAAGCGCTTGAGCAGCTCTTTTTCGGGGAACGCCTCGTTCCCAATAATCGTGATCTGCTTGATCCGAGCTGTCAGCCCCTCGGTGATCTCGATGCGAACCCCGACACGGTTTCTCTCGAGCGGCGAGACCGTCGACTGAATGAGTACGCCGTATTTGCCGCGCGAGAAATACTGTCGCTCAAGCTCCTGCTCGATCCGATCCAAGACGGAGCGATCGAACACCCGGCCTTCTTTGAGTCCGATGTCGGACAAGGCAGCCGTCAACGCCTTGGTGTCGATGTCGCGGTTGCCTGTAATGTCGATCGAGGCGATTGCCGGTCGCTCGCGGACCCAAAGAACGAGGACGTTGCCCTCACGCTCGACACGAACGTCGTCGAAGAAACCGGTTTGGTAGAGCGAGCGAATGATCCCGCCGGTCACCCCGTCTCCTACGGTATCCCCGACCTGCACCGGAAGATAGTTGAAGACGGTGCCGGGTGCGATCCGTTGCAGTCCCTCCACGCGGATGTCGGCGATCTGGAACACCTCGGCAGCGACCGGCATGTTGAACGCCAGCAGGAGGGTCATCAAAGCGAGCTGCCGACGTGCGCAGCAACGGAGCATCAGAGTTATCGCGCGCAAGACAGGGTCCCCTCGATCAAGCCGAAGTCTGCGGCGCAGTCGGCGTTTCAGGGTCGCAAGTATAAGGGATTCGCCACGCCTAGCCCAATAGCCGGGCGAAATCCAAGTAGAAGGCCAGCGACATGAGGGCGGCCAGGAGAAACAGGCCAATCTTTTGGCCCTGCATCTGCGCCTCCTCGGAGAGCGGACTGCCTTTGACCCACTCGATCAAGAAGTACAACAGATGCCCTCCGTCGAGCACGGGCACCGGCAGGAGATTGAGGATGCCGAGGCTGATGCTCACGACCGCGAGGAATTTCACGAAGGACTCCAATCCGTAGCTCGCGGTTCGCCCGGCCGTTTCGGCGATCGTAATGGGACCGCTGAGATTCTCCACCGAGGCCTGGCCGATCAACATACGCCCGACGACTCGCAGCGTCATGACGCTCATCTCGACGGTCTTGGAGACAGCCCGATCGAGCGACTCGACGGGACCGTAGCGGACCTCGACGCTGTAGTCGTCCATCAGACCCTCCGGAACCAACACACCGGCTCCGATCCGACCGATGGTGTCCCCCTCCACCTGCGTCGACCGCGGTGTCACGCTCAAGGCGAGGCGCTCGCCGTCGGCGCGCTCGATCTCGATCGCCAAGGTCTCGTCCGGATGCTCCCGCACCACTTCGACCCAGTCCTGCCAGCCTTCGATCGGGCGGGAGTCGACAGACAGGATGCGGTCGCCGCTCCTCAGCCCGGCGTCTTCGGCCGCTTCGCCGGGGACCAGCTCCCCGATTACGGCAGGTAGGGTCGGACGTTTCGGGGAAAGTCCCAGGCGACCGAGGAGGTCCGGCTCCTCGGCGAGACTCCGCACCGCGTCGGAGGGAATCCAGCGCGTCAGCTCGAGACCCGAGGTGTCGCGCACCTGAACCGCCAGCTCCCGCCCGTCGAGCGATTTGCCCACAAACGCGATCAGGGCGGTCTCCCAACTCCCCGCCTCGCGGTCGCCGACCCGGATCAGCTCGTCGCCGGACTGAAAACCCGCCGCGGCAGCGATCGATTGGGGCTCGACGTCGCCGACAATCGGCCTCAAGCCGGAATCGCCGGACATGAAGATGGCCCAATAGGCAAAGATCGCGAAGAGGAAATTGAACAGCGGGCCGGCAACGACGATCGCCGAGCGTTTCCAGAGCGCTTGACGGTTGAAGGCAAGATGCGCCTGCGCCGGCGGGACCTCCTCTTCGCGCTCGTCGAGCATCTTCACATAGCCGCCAAGCGGGACAAGGGCAACGACATACTCCGTCGCATCCGGATGACGCTGAATCCGAAGGAGGGGTCTGCCGAAACCGATCGAGAAGCGCAACACCTTCACGCCCAAGCGTCTGGCGACCCAAAAGTGCCCGAATTCATGGACGGCGATCAGGATCGCGAGCGCAACGACGAAGGAGCCGATCGTAAAGAGGATATCCATCTTAAATCGCGTCCGGGGTGGTCAATTAGGGAGGAACTGCGGGCTACGACCCCGGCCATCAACGACGATCGGAGTGGCGCGACTTAAGCCTCTAATTTTAAATCGTATTTAAACCGCGTCGGCGACGACGTCACCGGTGAGCCAGGACCGCAGGTTTGCACGGCCGCTGAATACCGGTCCGGACGCGGCTTAAATAACCCGCGAACTGACCAGTTGTTGCGCACGGTCGCGTGCCCGCCGGTCGACATCCAAGAGGAAGGCCAGATCCTGCCCCTCGACGTCTTCGTTCGGAAGCGACTCAAGCGTCGCGTCGACAACCGCGGCAATCCCGGGGAGATCGAGGCGTCGGTCCAAAAAGGCGGCGACGGCGATCTCGTTGGCTGCGTTCAGGATCGCAGGTGCCGTTCCGCCCATGGAGGCCGCCTGAAAGGCCAAACCGAGGCAGGGAAAGCGCGCGAGATCCGGCTCTTCGAAATCCAGATGTCCGACCTTGAAGAGATCCAGGGGCGCAACGCCGGCATCCAGGCGCGCCGGCCAACCGAGCGCATGGGCGATCGGGGTGCGCATATCGGGGTTGCCGAGCTGGGCGAGTACGGAGCCGTCTTGGTATTGGACCAAGGAGTGGATCACGCTCTGAGGGTGGACAACGACTTGGATGCGATCGGTGTCGGTTCCGAAAAGCCAGCAGGCCTCGATAACCTCCAGACCCTTGTTCATCATGGTGGCCGAGTCGACGGAAATCTTGCGGCCCATCGCCCAAGTCGGGTGTGCACAGGCCTGATCGGGGGTAACCGACGCGAGCTGCTCGATCGGCCAATCGCGCAGCGGACCGCCGGAGGCGGTCAACAGGATCCGCTCCACCCCGACCGACGGTAAACCCTCGCAAAAGTTCGGAGGCAGACACTGGAAGATGGCGTTGTGCTCGCTGTCGATCGGCAGCAGCTCCGCGCCGCTTTGCTCCACGGCACGCATGAGCAAGGCGCCGGCCACCACCAAGGACTCCTTGTTGGCGAGCAGCAGACGCTTGCCCGCACGGGCAGCGGCCAGCGTGGGCGGCAGGCCCGCGGCACCGACGATCGCCGCCATGACGTAGTCGGTCTCCGGCATGGTCGCGACCTGCTCGAGGCCCTCGACCCCCGAGAGAATCTCCGGGCGGTCCGACATGTCCGAGAGCAGCTCGCGCAAACGCCGCGCCGCCTCCTCGTCGACCATGACCGCGATCTTTGGCCGGTGGCGCCGGCACTGCTCGGCCATACGCTCGCTGTCGCGATTCGCGGTCAAGGCGATCGCGCGAAACTGATCGGAGTGACGCGCGACGACATCGAGGGTACTCACGCCGACCGAGCCGGTCGAGCCAAGGACAGTTAGGCCGATCACGTCGCTACTCCAATCAAGGTGATACCCAAGGCAAATACGGGTGCAGCTGCCGTCAAGCTATCGATGCGGTCGAGCATACCGCCGTGCCCCGGCAGGAGATGACTCGAATCCTTCAAACCGCGGCGGCGCTTGAGCAGACTCTCGTAAAGATCTCCGACGATCGAGATCACGACCGAGACACCGCAGACTAAGAGGATCAGCAGGGTTGCCGTCGGACTCGCGGACAGGATCCACGCGAATGTCAGGCCGCAGGCGGCGGCCCCGGCGATGGCCCCGTAAACGCCGACCCTGGTTTTGCCCGGACTCAACACGGGTGCAAGCTTCGCCCGACCGGCGCCCCAGGCGCGGCCGACGAAATAGGCCATCGAATCGGCGGTCCACATCAGAAAAAGCAGGAACAGGACGAGTGCCGGCCCCGTGTCAGGGAGCCCGTGCAGATGAATCAGCGCCGCCCAAGGACCGACCAGAACAAGAAAACCGGCGGCGAGCAGAGACCACTGAACACCCTCGACCCTCGGAATCTCCCGGATCCGCGGCAGAGCAACCGCCTGCGCCACCCACCAGAGGGCGCTCAGACCGAAGAACCACGGCTGACCCTGCGGCCAGAGCCAGAGGATCGCCATTGCAGACAAGATCGCCATCGAATAGAGCGTGCGCGGGATCGGCCGCGTCAATCCGGCCAGCGTGCACCATTCCAAGGCGGCGAGCATCAAGACAGCGGCCAAGACGAGTGCAAATGCCTGCGTCGGCAGCCACAGGACGGCGGCGATCACGAGCGGCACCAACGAGAGCGCCGTGATCGTCCGGCGCTTCAGTGCGTTGGAGGCGGGCAAGACGTCAACCCCGCCCATAGCGACTCATCGGATCGCGCGACGCGACCTGCTCGCCGGTTCGGCCGAACCGCCGCTGACGGCGGGCATAGTCATCGAGTGCTCGACCATAGGCGGCCGCGTCGAAGTCCGGCCATAAAAGGTCGGTAAAGTAGAGCTCGGCATAGGCGGACTGCCACAACACGAAATTGCTCAAACGCTGCTCCCCGCCGGTGCGAATAAAAAGGTCGGGTTCCGGGAGATCGGGAAACGAGAGGCGGCTCGCCAGCGCCTGTTCATCGATCGCATTCGGATCGAGCGCCCCGCTCAGCGCATCCGCCACCAAGCGCCGAGCGGCACGGGTAATGTCCCAGCGCCCGCCGTAGTTCGCTGCGACCTGCAGATTCAGGGCGCGGTTTTGCCCGGTCAGCTCTTCGGCCTCGGCGATGCGTCGCTGCAGCTTCTCGGGGAAGGCCAGGCGCTCGCCGATGATGCGAAGGCGAACATCGTTCTCGTTCAAACGACGCACTTCACCCCGCAACGCGCTCATGAAGAGCTCCATGAGGATATTGACCTCGGAACGAGGTCGCTGCCAATTCTCGCTGCTGAAGGCGAAAAGCGTCAGTGTGCCGACACCGCGGCGAACGCTTTCCTCGACGACGGCACGAACGCTCTTCACGCCCTCGCGGTGGCCAGCCGTTCGAGGGCGATCACGCTGCTTGGCCCAGCGGCCGTTGCCGTCCATGATAATGGCGACATGTCGAGGCACGGATGAAACCGGGGTATCCGGATCGCACATGCCGACTGCGGGCGTTGCAATATCCACGTTGGTCGTCGTCGGGCTCGCCCGCCCCGCCTCAAATCGACATCAAGTCCGCTTCTTTCTCCGCCAAGACCGCATCAACGTCCTTGATGTACTGATCGGTCAGCTTCTGAACGAGTTCCTGACCGCGGCGCTCGTCGTCCTCGGAGATCATCTTGTCCTTCAAGAGCTCCTTGAGATCATGGTTGGCATCGCGACGAATGTTGCGCACGGCTACCCGCGCCTGCTCGGCCTCGTTGCGTGCAACCTTGATGAGGTCGCGTCGCCGCTCTTCGGTCAGCGCCGGCATGGGGACACGAATGACAGTCCCCGCAGTGTTGGGGTTGAGCCCGAGGTCCGACTGCATGATGGCCTTCTCGACGGCCTGCACCATGTTGCGCTCCCACGGCGTGACGGCAAGCGTTCGCGCGTCTTCCGCACTCACGTTCGCCACCTGCCGAATGGGCATCTCGGACCCGTAGTAGGAGACCATTACATGGTCCAACAGGGACGGATGCGCCCGCCCGGTTCGAATCTTGGCCAGCTCATGGCTCAGCGCTTCGACGCTCTTGGCCATACGCTCCGCAGCGTCCTTCTTGATGTCGTCGATCATGTCAGTTCCCGCTCACGACCAACGAGCCGACGTCTTCGCCGCGGATCAACCGCAGCAGTGCACCGGGCTCGTTGATATTCATTACACGCAGTGGCATGCCATGGTCACGACACAGCACGATGGCCGTGGTATCCATGACCTGCAGTCCTTCACGAAGCGCCCGATCATAACTGATGCGGGGGTAGAAGGTCGCCCCCGGATCGATCATCGGGTCGGCCGAATAGATCCCGTCGACCTTGGTCGCCTTGATCAGCAGATCCGCGCCGACCTCGATCGCACGTAGGCTTGCTGCGGAATCCGTCGTGAAAAACGGGTTGCCGGTCCCGGCGGCAAAGACGACCACGCGGCCCTTCTCGAGATGCCGCATGGCACGCCGCCGGATGTAATCCTCGCAGACCTGATTGATCTTCAGCGCCGACATTACCCGTGCAGCAACCCCCAGACGCTCGAGCGCATCCTGCATCGCGAGCCCGTTCATGACGGTCGCGAGCATCCCCATCTGATCGCCGGTGACACGATCCATGCCCTTCGCCGCAAGTCCGGCGCCGCGGAAGATGTTGCCTCCGCCGATGACCAGCGCCACCTGAACGCCGACGGCGGCCAGATCGCGGATCTCACCGGCAAAGCGGTCCAGAACCTCCGGATCGATGCCGTAAGCCTCGGAGCCGACCAATGCCTCGCCGCTGAGCTTGAGCAGGATGCGTCGATAAAGTGGCGCCGTCATGGCGTGGGAACCTCGTCACGGGTTGCGTCGGGGAAGGCTGCGCATCAATCGCGCAGCCTTCGGGGACCAGTCGTTCGGATCGGGTCGTTCGAACCCGCTCGGGGCGCGCGGATCAGGTCGAGCGAACCTGTGCCATGACCTCTTCGGCGAAGTTCTCGACCTTCTTCTCGATGCCCTCGCCGACCTCGACACGGGCGAACCGGTGGACCTTTGCTCCCGCTTGCTTCAGGAGCTTCTCCACAGAGGTGTCGGGATCCTTCACAAAGGGCTGACCGAGCAGGGTCACCTCTTCGAGGTACTTGCGCACGCGCCCGTCGATGATCTTGTCGACGATCGCCTCGGGCTTGCCGCTGTCGAGCGCCTGGGCCTTGAAGATCTCGCGCTCTTTGGCGAGCGTCTCGGGCGGAACCTCGTCGGCCCCGAGACACAGCGGGTTGGTCGCTGCAATGTGCATGGCGATGTCGCGCCCGAGCGCCTCGTCGCCGCCGCTCATCTCGACCACGACGCCGATGCGCACACCGTGACGATAGCTGTAGAGACTGCCTTCGGCATCGTCGAAGCGCACCAAGCGACGCACCTGGACATTCTCGCCGATCTTCGTGATCAAGGCCTCGCGAGCCTGGTCGACGGTGGTCGCCGGGGCGTCGCGCAGGGGTGTTGCCGAGAGCGTCTCCGCGTCGATCATATCGCCGGCGAGTGCCGTCTCGGCAGTTGACTGCGCAAAGCCGAGAAAATTGGTGTCCTTCGCTACGAAATCGGTCTCGCAGTTGATCTCGACCAGAACGCCGCGCTTGCCGTCCGGCGCGATCTCGATCATGACCACGCCCTCGGCGGCGGTGCGCCCGGACTTCTTGGCAGCCTTCGCCTGACCGGCCTTGCGCATCGCCTCGATCGCCGCTTCGATGTCCCCGTCAGACTCCACCAGCGCCTTCTTGCACTCCATCATGCCGGCGCCGGTGCGCTCCCGGAGCTCTTTCACCAATGCCGCTGTAATCGCCATCGTTTGCTTCCTCGGTCCCTCACGGGACGACTTCGGGTTGTACTGGGATGCGTTCGCACTCGAGTGCTCGGACGCGAACGGAAGAATACAGGCACGCCCGGATCGGATCCGGACGCACCCGAGTCGCCGGAGCCGGTCTACTCGGCTTCGGCAACCGCGCTCGGCGCCGATTCGCTTTCGACCGGGGCGTCGATAAAGGTATCGCCGCGACCGACCATGGCTGCCGCGGTGTTGCGGCCGTCGAGGATCGCATCCGCTGCGCCGCTGATGTACAGACGCACCGCGCGGATCGCGTCGTCGTTGCCCGGGATCACGTAGTCGACCTTACTCGGATCATTGTTCGTATCGACCACGCCGACGACCGGGATTCCGAGCTTGTTGGCTTCGGTGACGGCGATCTTCTCATGGCCGACGTCGATCACGAACATGGCATCCGGGAGGCCGTCCATGTCCTTGATGCCGCCGATGCTCTGCTCGAGTTTGGCGCGCTCGCGTGCGAGACCCAGCGCTTCCTTCTTGTTGAAGCGCTCGATGGTCCCTTCCGCGAACATCGTCTCGAGCTCTTTGAGACGCTTGACCGAGTGCCGAATGGTCTTGAAGTTGGTCAGCATGCCGCCAAGCCAGCGATGGTTGACGTAGGGCATCCCGCAGCGCTGTGCCTCTTCTTGAATCGCCTCCCGTGCCGCACGCTTGGTGCCGACGAAGAGGATACGGCCGCCATTGGCCGTCAACGAACCCATGAAGTTGACCGCCTCTTGGTAGAGCGGCAGTGTCTTCTCCAGGTTGACGATGTGGATCTTGTTGCGTTGCCCGAAGATGAAGGCCCCCATCTTGGGGTTCCAGTAACGGGTCTGGTGTCCGAAATGGACGCCCGCTTCCAACATCTGGCGCATTGTGACTTCGCTCAAGGTCTTGCTTCCTGTGGTCTGGGTTGGGCCTCCACGCATCCCAAACGGCAACCTGTTTACCAGGCACCCGGCCGGTTGTGTCGATGCGTGTGCGGACAATTTCCGGCGCCCGCGGATCGGGGCCGGTCTCGATTCGGCGTTGCGCGGCCTGGATCACCCGGGCTTGCAGCCGATTGCGCGTAGGATCTCGGCAGCTCTTCGGCTCGTCGAAAGCCCGACAGCAGCCGATTTGCCGCAGCGCGCCGGGTTTTATACCATAGCCCGTCAATTATGAGCAATTACCTCAAGGTTTTCTGTGAGATCCGGACCTGATGTCGATTCAGCGACGCACGCCATGAGTGTGCCAATCAAGACCCCCGAGGCGATCGAGAAGATGCGCGTGGCGGGCCGGCTGGCCGCCGACGTTCTCGACATGATCGCCCCCCATGTCGTCCCGGGCGCAACCACCGACGAACTCGACCGCATTTGCCACGACTATATTACGCGCGTGCAGCGGGCCGTCCCGGCGCCCTTGAACTACCGCGGCTTTCCCAGATCGATCTGCACGTCCGTGAACCATCAGGTCTGCCACGGAATCCCGGGCAACAAACGTCTCAAGAAGGGCGATATCGTCAACATCGACATCACGGTCATCAAGGACGGCTATCACGGCGATACGAGCAAGATGTTCTTCGTGGGCGAGCCGAGCATCCTGGCGCGTCGTCTCGTTACCGTCACGCAGCAGGCCATGCGTCTCGGCATCGCGAAGGTGCGCCCGGGCGCGACCCTGGGGGACATCGGGCATGCGATTCAGCAATTCGTCGAAGCTCAGGGGTGCTCGGTGGTCCGCGAATATTGCGGGCACGGGATCGGTCAGGCCTTTCACGAGGAGCCGCAAGTCCTGCACTACGGCAAGCCCGGCGAGGGCTTGGTTCTGAAGGCGGGGATGTGCTTCACCGTCGAGCCGATGGTGAATGCCGGCAAACGCTTCATCAAGCTGCTCCCGGACGGCTGGACGGTCGTCACCAAGGATCGCAGTCTGTCGGCGCAATGGGAGCACACGGTCCTCGTCACCGAACAGGGGCACGAGATCCTGACCCTGCGCGCCGAGGAGCGGCCCGACGAGCTCGAGGAGGAGCGCGACATCGTCGCCCGCACATGAACGCCGCACCGCGCCCGCACGCCTCGCCGGAGGAAGCCGTGGCCGTGGAGGCGACAACCGCGGCTAATCCGATGGCGCCGATCGCCGATTGGAAAGACCGCCTCAGAACCGGGCGCGACCGACTCTTCGCCGACTTCGATCAGGGTACGCCGGTCGGAAACCTGGTCCAGCGACGCAGTCTTCTCATCGACGAGGTCCTGCGCGAGGTCTGGGACCACCACCTCGGACAGACCGAGGACGCCGCTTTGGTCGCCGTCGGCGGATACGGGCGTCAGGAGCTCCAGCCGGCCTCCGACATCGACATCCTGGTCATCGTCGAAGCACATGCCGACGCGCGCCTTTCCGCACCCCTGGAAGGGCTCGTGACCTGCCTGTGGGACATCGGCTTGGAGGTCGGACACAGCGTGCGCACCCCCGAGGAATGCGCGCGCGAGGCCGCGGACGACGTGACCGTCATGACCAACATGATGGAGGCACGCCTGATCCGCGGCAGCAGTGCGCTGTGCCATCGGATGCGCGATGTCGTCAGCCCCGAGCGCATGTGGAACAGCGAGCAGTTCTTCGCCGCCAAGACCCGGGAGCAACGAGCACGTTGGCACAAATACGGCGGCACCGCCTACAACCTCGAGCCCAACATCAAGGAGAACCCGGGCGGTCTGCGCGACATTCAGATGATCGGCTGGGTCGCCAAGCGCCACTTCGACGCGGAGACCCTGCACGAGCTGGTCGGTCACGGTTTCCTGACCGAATCGGAATACAGCACGCTGATCGAGGGGCAAACACAGCTGTGGCGGATCCGCTTCGCGCTGCACCGCATTGCCGGGCGGCGCGAGGACCGACTGCTGTTCGAGTATCAGCGGACCCTCGCCACCCAGTTCGGCTTCGAAGACGGCCCGAACAACCTTGCCGTCGAGCAGTTCATGCAGCAGTACTATCGCACCGTCCAGCAGCTCAATCGGCTCAACGAGATGCTGCTGCAGTTGTTCCGCGAGGCGATTCTTCTGCATGACGACGTCGGCCCCCCGGTGCCGGTCAACAAACGCTTCCAATCACGCAGCGGCTATATCGAAGTCACCTCGGCGAGCGTGTTTCAGCGCTATCCGATCGCCCTTCTCGAGATCTTCCACATCCTTCAGGTCCATACGGAGCTCGAAGGCGTGCGCGCCAGCACCATCCGGCTGATCCGCGAGAACCGCCACCGCATCGACGATGACTTCCGCGCAGATCTGCGTGCGCGCAGTCTCTTCATGGAGATCCTGCGTCACCCCAGCGGGCTTACCCATGCGATTCGACGCATGAACCGTTACGGTGTGCTGGCCGCCTACATCCCGGCGTTCGCCAACATCGTCGGACGCATGCAGTACGATCTGCTGCACGTGTACACGGTCGACGAGCACACGCTGTCGCTGCTGCGCAACCTTCGCCGCTTCACCATCACCAAGCACGACGACGAATTCCCGCTCTGCAGCGCGATCGCCAGGCGAATCCCCAAGCTCGAGCTTCTGTATCTCGCAGGGCTCTTCCACGACATCGCGAAGGGCCGCGGCGGAGATCATTCGCTGCTCGGTGCCGACGACGCGCGCGCCTTCTGTCGGCTCCACGGGTTGCCCGAGTTCGACAGTCGGCTCGTTGGCTGGCTCGTGGAGAAACATCTGCTGATGTCGATGACGGCCCAGCGCAAGGACATCAGCGATCCGGAGGTCATCCAGTCCTTCGCAGCGGTCGTCGGCGACACGACACGCTTGGATTATCTCTATTTGCTGACGGTAGCGGATGCCCGAGCGACCAATCCCGAGCGCTGGAACAGCTGGAAAGATGCGCTGCTGCGCGAGCTGTATCACGGGACACGCCGCGCACTGCTGCGCGGACTCGAAAATCCTCAAGCCCAGGACGAGCTGATCCAGCAAAAACAGACCGAGGCTCGGCGCCTGGTCGCGCGTTACGGCGGAGACCCCGCCGCCTGCAATCGGCTCTGGAACAAGTTCAGCCAGGACCTGTTCCTGCATAACTCACCCGACGAGATCGCCTGGCAGACACGCCAGATCCTCGCCTGCGAGCCCGAGCAGCTGCCGCTCGTGGTCATTCGTCCGGTGACGGCGCGCGGAGGGACCGAGATCTTCATCTACACGACCGATCGCGCAAACCTCTTCGGACGTATCACCGCGCTCTTGGATCAGGTCGGCCTCAACATCATGGATGCACGCATCATGACCACCGATGGCGGAATGGCGGTCAACACCTACCAGGTACTGGACCAGGACGGCAGTCCGATCCATGACACCTTGAGGATGGAAGAGATTCGATCCTCCTTGGTCGCAGATCTCGCCGAGGACGATGGGGAGGAGATCCAAGTCGCACGCTCCATGCCGAGACGCCATCGGTATTTTCCCACGGAGACGCGCGTGACCTTTTCCACGGACGAGCCGAATCGCCGTACCATCATGCGTCTCGCCACCCTGGATCGCCCCGGCCTGCTCGCGGAGGTCGGCGCGGTCTTCCAGGACTGCGGCATCCGTCTTCAGAACGCCAAGATCGCAACGGTCGGCGCCGAGGTCGACGATGTCTTCTTCATCACCAACGACGACGAAACCCCTATCACCTGCGAGACCGCCCTATCCTGCTTGCGACGCGAGATCCACGATCGGCTGGAAGGCCATGGAACGCGCTAAGCACCGCTCTGTCGTCGGATTCGACTTGCCGAGCTACGGCACGCGATTCGGCGCCGCTGCGCTGCTCGTCGGACTCCTGTCGATTCCCGCTGCCATCGCAGGCGATGAAAACCCCCTCGTACCTATCCAGCCCGTCAGCCAGACCTTCGGCGACCAACCTCCGGGGACCGCGCCGACACCTTGGCTCGACGAGGTGCGTGCCCAACGACAAGCCTGGGAGGCCAGACGGGAGGCGACGCGAAACGCCTACGAGGCACGTCGGCGGGCCAACAATCCGAGGGCGGCCGCCCAGCAGGAGGCGTGGGAGGAGGATGCGCGCCGACGACGTGCGGCACGTCTCGAACGCATGGATCAGGATCTGGAGATCTTTCGCAGTCTCGGCCCGGGACAGCCCCCGCTACCTTGGCCGTGGGTGACGGGGATGCCCACCTTGCCGGAATTCGGCAGCGGCGCGGCTAAACCCGCTACCCCCGGCGACACGCCGATCTTCGCGCCGCCGGGCTGGGACAATCATTGGTATTTCAGGGGATTCTAAGCGTCGGCCGAGGGCGCAGTTCGACACCTCAGCCCGCGTCGATCAACTCGAGCGCATTACCGTCCGGATCGCGACAGAAGAGCGCACGCCGCCCCGAGCGACTGAGGGTATAAGGGAGGCCGGCGGCCGCGAGCCGCGAGGTCATCTCGTCCAGGTCGCTCACCCGCATCGCGAGATGCCGGTCTCGACCGCCGTGCGCCGGACGGCCCGCGACCGGATCCGGATTCGGCAGCTCAAGCAGGTGGACCTGCTGATCACCCACCCAAAGCCAAGCCCCGGGAAAGGAGAGATCCGGGCGCTCCGGGTCAAGCTCGAGACCCAAAATCCCTTGATAGAAGTCGAGTGCCCGCGCGGTATCGGCGACGATCAGACTGACATGATGGATGGAATGGACGAGCGACATCGGACCCCCCTCGGCATGGAGCCGGCTTGGACGTTCGCCTATACTAAACCGCGTCCTGAGTGAAATGTGACGTTTCGAGATGGACTCGACCTCGGTGCAGACAGCGGCCGCAGGGAGACGCAGTTTAGACAACCAACTCAGGATGACCCGATGAACCCGGATATCGGGCGCTTGCAGCCCTACCCTTTTGAACGACTCGCCGCACTCAAGCACGGACTCGTTCCGCCGGTCGATCGCGACCACATCGCGCTCTCCATCGGCGAGCCAAAACATCCGACCCCGGCGCTTGTTACGGATGCGCTGATCGCACACCTGCATCAGCTTGCCGTTTATCCGACGACGCGTGGAATCCCGGCCCTGCGCGAGACGATCGCGGCCTGGCTCTCGAAGCGATTCAAGCTCGGGTCGGCAGACTCGACGGGGACGGGCACGCTGGGTATCGACCCGGACACGCAGATCCTGCCGGTGAACGGGACACGCGAGGCGCTTTTTGCTTTCGCCCAAGCCGTGATCGATCGCTCGCAGGACGCGCTGGTCTTGATGCCCAACCCCTTCTATCAGATCTACGAGGGTGCGGCATTCCTCGCCGGCGCACAGCCGCACTATCTCGCCTGCGAGGCGGCGAACGGTTTCGTCCCGGATTTCGAGGCGGTTGACGCTGCGACCTGGCGGTCTTGCCGCCTGCTCTACATCTGTTCGCCCGGCAATCCGACGGGCGCCCTGCTTGATCAGGCGACCTATGCACGGCTCATCGAGCTTGCACACCGGCACGACTTCGTGATTGCCTCGGATGAATGCTACTCGGAGCTCTATCTGGACGAATCCGACCCGCCGCTCGGGCTGCTCCAAGTCTCGGCCGCCATCGGCAACCCCGCGTTCAGTCGCTGCATGGTCTTCCATAGCCTGTCGAAGCGCTCCAACGCGCCGGGTCTGCGCTCGGGTTTCGTTGCAGGCGACGCCGAGCTGATCCGCGGCTTCTTTGCCTACCGGACCTATCACGGCTGCGCCATGCCCCTGCCCCATCAGCACGCAAGCATCGCCGCCTGGAGCGACGAGACCCATGTGAGGGAGAACCGCCGGCTCTATCGCGAGAAATTCGGCGCGGTCCTGGAGATCCTCGGTGACACGCTTGGCCTCGCGCCGCCGAAGGCCGGCTTCTACCTGTGGCCCGAGACACCGATCCCGGACACGGACTTCGCCGCGCGCCTCTTCGCCGAGGAAAACCTGACCGTCTTGCCCGGCCGCTTCCTGTCCCGCGTGGTCGGCGGGGCCGACCCGGGGAGGAACCGCATCCGGCTTGCACTGGTCCCGCCGCTGGACGAGTGCGTGGATGCCGCGCGTCGAATTCGACGTTGCCTGGAGCGGGTCTGAAGGCATTGTTACCCGAGAGCCCATCGCACCTTCGCGCTTTGATTTCCCGGACCTGCTTTTGCCGGTCTACAACACGACAGCAGAGAACACCCCATGAGCGACCAGCAATCCATCATTGAAGAGGCCTTCGAGCGACGTGCCGAGATCACCCCGCGCACGGTCGAGACCCGCGTGCGCGATGCCGTGCAGGACACGATCGAGCGACTCGACCGCGGGGAGCTGCGGGTCGCCGAGAAGCGCAACAGCGATTGGGTCGTCCACGAATGGCTCAAGAAGGCGGTCCTGCTGTCGTTCCGGATCGAGGACAACGCCTTTATCAAGGGCGGTTTCACCAACTACTACGACAAGGTTCAGTCCAAGTTCGCGGACACCAACTCGCGCGAGTTCCGCGACGGCGGCGTGCGTGTTGTGCCGCCGGCAACCGCGCGCAAAGGCGCCTACATCGCACCGAGCTGCGTGCTCATGCCCTCCTATGTCAACATCGGCGCCTATGTCGACTCGGGCACCATGGTCGACACCTGGGCGACCGTCGGCTCATGTGCGCAGATCGGCAAGAACGTGCATCTCTCCGGCGGTGTCGGGATCGGCGGCGTGCTCGAGCCGGTGCAGGCCGCCCCGACCATCATCGAAGACAACTGCTTTATCGGCGCACGCTCGGAGGTCGTCGAAGGCGTGATCGTCGGCGAAGGTGCCGTGCTGTCGATGGGCGTCTACATCGGTCAGAGCACCAAGATCTACAACCGCGAGACCGGCGAGATCCTCTACGGCCGCGTCCCGCCCGGCGCCGTCGTCGTCCCCGGCAGTCTTCCGGCGAAGGACGGAAGCCACAGCCTCTATTGCGCCGTCATCATCAAGCAGGTCGACGAGAAGACCCGCGGAAAGGTCGGCATCAACGAGTTGCTGCGGGATATCTAAACCGCGCCCAGAGCGAGATGCGTCGTTTTCATTGTTCGTTTAGCTTCGGAGATATCCTTGATCCCAGTGAGACGCGGTTTAGAATTTAAGATGTTTAATTCTTTAAACCGCGCCGGCTCCGACAGGCGTCGGAGCCGGCGCGGCCAAGCCATCCACCAAATGACGCATACCGCACCGGGCGCGGTTTAAAGCCGTGGTCGAGCTCTACGGCATTCCCAACTGCGACACCATGAAGAAGGCCCGTGCCTGGCTGGACGCGCATGGCGTCGACTATCGGTTCCACGATTACAAACGCGAAGGGGTCGACGAGACCCGCTTGCGCGCCTGGGTCGAGGAGCTGGGCTGGGAGACGCTCGTCAACCGTCGGGGCACGACCTGGCGCAAGCTGCCCGAGGACGTGCGCGAGGGTATGAACGCGGAGGCCGCGATCCGGGTCATGCTGGAGACCCCCTCGATCATTCGTCGACCGGTGCTCGACACGGGCGAGGTCCGGCACGCGGGTTTTTCCCAAACCGATTACGAGAGGCTGTTCGGCTGATGGCGATGTCCCCGACCCTGGAGCTGGCGTGCGAGCTGATCCGCCGCCCTTCCGTCACGCCCGAGGATGCGGGCTGTCAGGCCCTCATGGCCGAGCGACTGGCTGCGATCGGTTTCCGGATCGAAGAGATGCCCTTCGGGGAGGTCGCGAACCTTTGGGCCAGACGCGGCGATGACGGCCCGCTCTTCTGCTTCGCCGGTCACACGGACGTGGTTCCGACCGGTCCGCTCGAGCAGTGGGACTCGGCCCCCTTCGAGCCGACCATCCGCGACGGCCGGCTCTTCGGGCGCGGCGCCTGCGACATGAAGGGCTCGCTCGCGGCCATGATCACCGCGGTGGAGGCGTTCGTCGTCGATCATCCGGACCATCGCGGATCCATCGCCTTCCTGATCACGAGCGACGAGGAAGGCCCCTCGGTCGACGGGACCCGACGTGTCGTGGAGCGATTGGAGCAGCGCGGCGAGAAGATCGACTACGCCTTGGTCGGCGAGCCCTCTGCGCGCGAGCGTCTCGGCGACACCATCAAGAACGGTCGACGCGGGAGTCTGAACGGCGTCCTGCGGGTGCAGGGCAAACAGGGCCACGTCGCCTATCCGCATCTGGCGAAGAACCCCTTCCATGCCTGCGTCGATGCACTTGCGGCACTCTGCGCCGAGGTTTGGGATCAGGGCAACGATCACTTCCCGCCCACCAGCTTTCAGATCGCCAACCTAAACATGGGCACGGGCGCGGAGAACGTGATCCCGGGCCGACTCGAGGCCCAGTTCAACCTGCGCTTCTCCACCGAGTTGGACCCGGAAACCATCCAGGCACGCGTGCGCGCTATCCTGGACGCCGGTGATTTCGACTACGCGCTTGAGTGGCGGCTCTCGGGCAGCCCCTTTCTGACGCCGGCCGGCGAGCTGGTGGCCGCAAGCCGCGAGTCGATTGCGGCGGTCACCGGCATCCAGACCCAGCTCTCCACGAGCGGCGGCACCTCGGACGGGCGGTTCATCGGACCGACCGGCGCTCAAGTCGTCGAGCTGGGCCCGGTCAACGCCACCATCCATCAGGTCAACGAGTGCGTCGGAGTCGCGGAACTGGACGACCTCTCCCGGATCTACCACGGCATCCTCGAACGTCTCTTGGCTCCGGAGTGAACAGCGCCCGGTGCACCATGAAGTCTTTCGGGTAGGCGGCTTGGCAGAGGTCGGCAATCCGGTCTTAGTGACGCTTCAGAAAGAAGGTGAACGCCTTGATGAACGCGTAGGATGGGTAGAGCGTCAGCGAAACCCATCCTCCAAACCGCCGCGTTGCCGGGTGTCGGTCCGATGCGCTTGGCGCGGGCTGGATGGGTTTCGCTTCGCTCTACCTATCCCACGTGTTTCGGTTGTTTTTGAATCGTTCCTAGCTGATGGCGGGCGGCAGGAGGCAGGAAACAAGAAACCGGAAGCTCCCCCCGGCCCCCGACTCGACACCAAGAGGACTGACCCCATGCAAGACATCCTCGAACGCGCAGCCCGGATTCGCCTGGTCATCTTTGACGTCGACGGGGTGCTCACCGACGGCAGCCTTTATCTCGGCGACGACGGCCAGGAGTACAAGGCATTCAACTCCCGCGACGGACACGGCATGGTGATGCTTCAGGAGAGCGGGGTGCAGATCGGAATCATCACGGGTCGTACCTCGCAAGTGGTCAGAATCCGCATGGAGAGTCTAGGTGTCGAGCACCTCTTCCAAGGCTGCCGCGACAAGCTCCCGGCCTACGAGGCGCTCAAGCGGGAGCTGTCGCTCGACGACGAGTCCATCGCCTATGTCGGAGACGACCTCATGGATCTGCCCATTATGCGTCGGGTCGGACTCGCCATCGCAGTCGCCGACGCGCACCATTTGGTGCGCGGTCACGCCCATCTCTGCACTCAAGCGGTCGGCGGTCGCGGCGCTGCGCGCGAGGTCTGCGAGCTGATCATGGAAGCGCAGGGCACCTGGGCGCGGATCGTCGCCGGCACGCCATGAGCGGGCGCCTGCGGGTCAGCGACCTGCCGATCTGGTCCGCACGACAGTGGGTGCTCGTCGCCTTTTTCGTCGCCTCCGGGTTGTTGGGGTGGTGGCAGCTGCGTCCCGAACCCGAGCCGGCCGCACCCGAGGTCGAGCGTGAGCGGCTCCCGGATTATGTTGTTGCGCGCTTCACCGCCGTGGAGACCGACGATACGGGCAAACCGAGCCGGAGTTTGGTCGCCGACGAGCTGCGCCAATATGTCGCGGAAGACGTTTCTGAGCTGGATCGCCCGCGCATGACGCTCTATCAGCGTGAGGGCGAGACCGAAGCCGAGCCTTGGCGCGCGCGCGCGAACAGCGGCCTGGTCCTTCCCGGCGGCGAGGAGGTTCGGCTCGAGGGGGCGGTGGAGCTCGAGCGCAGCGGCGACGCGACGCGGTCCGGCACGCGCATGGAGACCGAGCTGATGCGCATCTGGCACAAACGGGCCTTCGCCGAGACCGATCGGCCGGTCCAAGTCACCAGTGCGTCGGATCGGCTGAATGCCACGGGGATGCGCCTCTGGTACGACGAACCCGTGCGTGCCCAATTCGACGGACGCGCACATATCTTTATCGCACCCGAGCAGATCGAGGAGCCATGAGCGAGAGAGGATTCCACGACCGGCGCCGCCGGGGCCCCGCCCGGACCGCGACCCTGGCCTTCGTCATCGCCCTCGCGTGTGCCCAAGCGGCGGCGCTCGAGGACGATGCGAGCCAACCCATCTTGATCGAAGCAGACGATGTCGAGGTTCTGGAGGCGGAGAACACCAGCATCTACGTCGGCAATGTCCAGGTCGATCAAGGGAGCATGCGGCTGCTCGGCGATCACGTCACCGTTTATCATCGCGACGACCGCCGCCCGCGTTTTATCATCGCCCTCGGCGCGCCTGCCAGCTTCAAACAGCTCCTCGACAACGACGAGGGCGAGGTCCTGGCCTTCGCCAAACGGATGGAATACGACGCCGACAAGGACGAGCTCACCCTCATCGAGGACGCCTTGCTGATTCAGGGCGCCGACCGCGTTGCGAGCGAACGCATCGTCTATGATCGCGCACGCGCCCATTTCCGCGCGGGAGGCGGCGGACGGGTCAAGATCACCATCACGCCGGAGGAAGAATGAAACTCAACCGCGCCGGAATCGATCAGCGAGGTCGATGCGGGACGAGCACTCCGGATGCGACCAATAGCCTCGGAGTCAGCGCGGTTTAGATGAACGAGCTTCTTTCGGACAGCCGCTCCAGCACGCTGCGCGCGGAGCATCTGAAGAAGAGCTATCGCGGCCGCCAGGTCTTGCGCGACGTCAGCGTCGCCGTGGATGCCGGCGAGGTGGTGGGCCTGCTCGGACCCAACGGCGCGGGCAAGACCACCTGTTTCTATTTGATCGTCGGCCTCATCCCGGCGGACGAGGGGCGCATCGCGCTGAGCGGGCAAGACATCACACTGAAACCCATGCATGCCCGCGCGCGCGCCGGATTGAGCTATCTGGCACAGGAGCCCTCGGTGTTTCGCAAGCTCACCGCACGCGACAACATCCTCGCCGTGCTGGAAACACGCCGCGATCTGTCCCGAGCCGATCGCAACCTGCGCTGCGAGCGACTGCTCGAAGAGCTCGGGATCGCCCATGTCGGCGGGTCGCTCGCGCTGAGCCTTTCGGGGGGGGAGCGACGGCGCTTGGAGATCGCACGCGCGCTCGCGGTCGACCCCCTGGTGATGCTGCTCGACGAGCCCTTCGCCGGCGTCGATCCCATCGCCGTAGGCGACATCAAGGCCATCGTGTCGCACCTGCGCGACCGCGGGATCGGCGTTCTGATCACGGATCACAACGTGCGTGAGACGCTCGATATCTGTGATCGGGGCTACATCATCAGCTCGGGTTGCGTGATCGCGGCAGGCACCCCGGCGCAGCTGTTGGCCGATCAGCAGGTACGCGATGTCTACCTTGGCGCGGATTTTTCCATGTAGTTTGGAACGCGCGGGCACATCGGCACGCGTATCGGTTGGCTGCTCTTTACGATATGTTGGGTGTAAGATGAGATTCCCGCCCCGGCTGATGACGCCTTCACCGGACTGAAACGGCTAGAATCGAGCAGAATGGGCCATGGCGGCCACCTGATCGAACACCTCGAAAAGCGCATCCGCGATCCATGAAGCAATCCATCCAGCTTCGGCTCGGCCAACACCTGACCATGACGCCTCAGTTGCAGCAGGCGATTCGTCTGTTGCAGCTCTCGACACTGGAGCTCCAGAAGGAGATTCAGGAGGCGCTGGACACTAACCTGATGTTGGAGGAAGGCGACGAAGCGGACCGATTCAACGTCGGCGAGGAGCCGCAGACGGGCACCATCCAGAGCGAAGATATCGAAACGCCGCGCCTCGCGGTCGAGCAAACCGTCGATCGCGAGATCCACGCCGAATCCAACGAGATGCCCGACGAGCTGCCGGTCGACACGCTCTGGACCGACGTCTTCGACTCCTATCTGCCGAGCACCTCGCACGGTTCGGACGACGGCTCGGATTACGATCCCTTTGCGCAGCAAAGCCGCCCTCAGACCCTACTCGACCACCTCGCCTGGCAGCTCAACCTGTGCAGACTGAGCGAGCGCGACATCATGATCGCCCAGGCCGTCATCGATTCGATCGACGCCGACGGCTACCTGCGCATCGATCTCGACGAGCTGCTCCTGACCATCGACCATCCCGAGATCAGCGCAGAGGAGGTCGAGGCGGTGGTTCACCGAATTCAATCCTTCGACCCCCCCGGCGTGGGTGCGCGCAATCTCCCCGAGTGCCTGCTGATCCAGCTGAGCCAGCTGCCTCCCCAAACGGCGTGGCGAAGCGCTGCGATGGCGATCTGCCGCGACGGGTTCGAGTATCTGGCCAAGCGCGACGTCGCCTCCCTGGTCCGTCAGCTGAAGGAATCCGAGGAGACCGTTGCCGGTGCGCTAGCCTTGATCCGCCGTCTGAACCCGCGCCCCGGCAGCCTAATCGCCGGTGCACCGGCCCAGTATGTCGTTCCCGATATTTTCGTGCGCAAACGCGAAGGGCGATGGTCGGTCGAGCTCAATCCCGATTCAATGCCTAAACTCAGAGTGAACGCCGACTATGCGCGACTGATCCGGCGGGCCGATCAGAGCGCGGACGGCGTCACCTTGAAGAGCCATTTGCAGGAGGCACGCTGGTTCATCAAGAGCCTGGCCAGCCGCAACGACACGGTGCTGCGCGTCGGCGCGAAGATCGTCGAGATGCAGCAGGAGTTCTTCGAGCACGGAGACGAGGCGATGAGACCGATGGTTCTGCGCGATGTCGCCGAGGCGTTGGAGCTGCACGAGTCGACCGTATCCCGAGTGACGACGCAGAAATACATGCACACGCCGCGCGGAACCTTCGAGTTCAAGTATTTCTTTTCCTCGCACGTCAACACCGCTTCCGGCGGCGAATGTTCGTCGACCGCGATACGTGCCCTGATCCGCAAGCTGATTGCCGGCGAGTCTGCTAGAAAGCCCATGAGCGACAGCAAGATCGCACTGGAGCTCGCCGATCAGGGGATCAATGTCGCGCGGCGAACTGTTGCCAAATACCGCGAGGCCATGGGGGTTCCACCCTCGAACGAGCGCAAGCGCCTGGATTAGCAGGCGGTTTGAACCATAAGGAGTCAATAGATGCAGATCAACCTGACGGGTCACCACATCGACGTCACCGACGCGCTGAAGGGCTACGTCGACACGAAGTTCGAGCGCCTTGCGCGGCACTTCGACCACGTCATCAACGCGCATGTCATTCTCAGCGTCGAGAAGCTCGCCCAAAAGGCAGAAGCGACACTGCATATCAACGGCAACAAGCTCTTTGCCGACTCGGTCCACGAGGACATGTATGCCGCGATCGACGGGTTGATCGACAAACTCGATCGCCAGGTCCTTCGCCACAAGGAGAAGAAGAACGATCATCGCGGTGGGAGCCCGAAGATCAGCGAGGGCGAAGAGCCCGATCAGATCTGACGCACCCGGCGTCGCGCAGACGCCACCCAGACCTCCGATGGGCGCTCTCGCCCATGGGAGGCATTCAACGAACGGGATCGGGTATAAGGTCGGTAGACGGAATCGCCGACCCCGGCCGGACCTCCGAGGATACTTAGGATCCATGATCAAATACCATCGCCCGCCATCGCTGCGCGGGCCTCGATTCACGAGCCAGCCGAAGCGCCCCTTACCCGCGACGCACGGGAGCCGATACCGATGCTCAGCCCCGAACTGATCAACGAGGCCCGAATCGGTCAGGGCCTTGAGATTTCCAGCAAAAAGCGCTTGCTCGAGACCCTTGCCGAACTGCTCGCCAACGACCACCCGCGCTTGAGTACGGAGAGCGTCTTCGAGCGGCTCCTCGAGCGGGAACGCCTCGGCAGCACCGGTCTCGGCCACGGCGTGGCCCTGCCGCACGCGAGAATCAAAGAGGTCTCGCAGGTCATCGGGGCTTTTGTGCAAACGGCTCGGGGGGTGGATTACGACGCCGCCGACGGCGAGCCGGTCGATCTTGCCTTCGCGCTCTTGGTTCCGGAGACGGCAACCGAGGAGCACCTCCAACTGCTCGCCTATCTGGCGGGTCGGTTCAGCGAGTCCGCAACGCGCACGCGACTGCGCGATGCGGACTCGCCCCAGGTCATTCTGGACCTTTTGAAGGCGACCTAGCGGTCAAGCCGGGCCGCCAGCGATGATCGACAGTCTTCAATCCCTGATCACACAGGCCGGACCCCGGCTGAAGCTGCGCTGGATCACGCCGGAGCCGGCGACCGCGCGCCCGCTGCGCGGCGACGATCCCGGACGCACCCGGCAGTCGCTCATCGGCTCACTGAACTGCATCCATCCCAATCGTCTGCAGGTGATCGGCAATGCCGAGCTGATCTACCTGGCTCACCTGGGCCGGACCGCCTTTGGCGAGACCGTGGAGAAGCTCTTCTCGGATCATCCGGCGGCCGTCATCTTCTCCGACGGCATCGAGCCTGAGCCTGCCTTCCGCGAGGCTGCCGAGCGGACGCACACGCCGCTGCTCGGCTCCTCGTTGGGCGATGAGGAGCTGATCAACCATCTGCGTTATTTTCTGACCCATGCGCTCG
>NZ_JAABRP010000060.1 GCF_011390875.1 Thiocapsa sp. | reverse complement strand
AGATTGAGCCACATGATCACGTCTTCGTTGCTGTCGACCTTCTGAATATTCGGAGGGTCCGCCTCGGCGGGCAGCTGATCGAGTACGGCCGAAACGCGATCGCGGATATCGTTGGCCGCTCCGTCGATATCTCGGTCGACGTTGAACTGGATGGTGATCGCCGAGCGCCCGTCCTCGCTGACGGATTCGACCGTGCGGATACCCTCGACCCCGGCGATGCGGTCCTCGATGAGCTGCGTGATCCGCGTCTCGACGACGTTCGCCGCGGCACCCGGATAGACGGTTTCGATCGAGACGACAGGCGGGTCGATGTCGGGATATTCGCGCAGCGGCAACCGATCGAATGCGACCAGCCCGAAGGCGACCAGCAGGAGCGACAGGACGGTGGCGAGAACAGGCCGGGTAACCGAGATGTCCGACAGGATCATGCGGCAGGCTCCTTCACCGCCGGCGTATCGATCGGGGCGTCATCCGTGCTCAGGATCTCGACAGGTTGTCCCGGCCGAACCTTGAGGTGGCCGTGCACGATGACGCGATCGCCTTGCACAAGTCCTTCGCGGACCTCGACCTGACCCGGCTTGCGCGCGCCGATGCGCACTTCACGGCGCTCCGAGGTCAGACCCTCATCGCCATCCACAACAAGCTGAACAAAGTGATTCTGGCCCTGATGCAGGATTGCGGCCTCGGGCACGACCAGTGCGTCGCGTGGATCGACCAGAAGCTCGACCCGCATCAGCAGGCCGGGCTTGAGCGTGCGCTCCGGGTTGGGGATGAGCGCGCGCACCTGAAGGGAGCGGGTGACCGGGTCGACGCGACTGTCGACACCCCGCACCACACCCTCGAAAGTACGATCCCCATAGGCCGCGGCGCGTGCCTCGATTCTCAGCCCCGGCGCAAGCGCGTTCATGAAGACGCTCGGGACCGTAAAATCCAGCTTCATAAAGCTGTCGTCGTCGAGCGTCGTAATCGTATCGGCCGGCTCGACCAGAGTGCCGCGGCTGACGTTGCGCAGGCCCAGCACGCCGTCGAACGGCGCCTTGATGAGGCGGTCGGACAGGCGCGACTCGATGGCCACCAAGACGGCACGGGCCGTGTCGAGGTCACGCTTGCGCTCGTCGAGAAGCGACTCGGATGCCGCGCCTTGTGCGACCAGCGCTTTCACCCGCTCGTACTGCCGATCCGCCTCGCCCACCCGCACCTGTGCCTCGTCGAGCAAGGCGTGCTGCTCGACGCTGGTGAGCTCGACCAGGATGTCGCCCTCCTTGACCCGTTGGCCGTCGTCGAAATGGATCGCCGAGATGGTCTCGGTGACGTTCGCGGTGATGTTGACCGATTCGTTGGCCTTCAGCGTCCCAAGTGCTTCGACCCTTTCGGCCCATGGTACGGATCGGACTTCCGCGACCAAGACGGCCACGGCCGAGGCGGGATTCGGCGCCGCCAGGGTCGCGGCCGCGACCAAGGGTAGGACGGTGAGCAGACGGATGGTGGGTCGCAAGGAGGGCATGCATCGAATCCATGTTGTCGGGCGGACGTGCGCCCGGCGGCACCATGTCCCATGCCGGCTCGCCGCGCAGCGACTCGTCCGGAATCCGACGTCACGGATGGGGGCAGGTGCCGCCGAGATGCGACGATCCCGGGCGCGTGGCGTGTCTGTGCAGTCACCAAGAACCAAGCAAACGACGCGCGGATCTCAGTGGACCGCTGATCTGGCCTGGCCCTTCATCTTGTTGACGATGGCATAAACACCGACATGCCGATTGGGGCTCAGATGCTCTTGGAGCCGCAGCGCCTCGAACAGTTCCTCGACATCCAATGCCTCGATCTCCTCAGGACGTTTTCCGGAGAAGAGTCCGACCAGCAAAGCGACGACCCCTTTGATGATCGCGGTGTCGCAATCGCCCATGAAGGCCAGATGTCCGGGTTGGTCCGGGATGGGGTGTGCTGCCGTGTGTACGAGACTCATGCACTCGATGACACGGTTGTGGTCGGTCTTGTCCTCGGGCGGCATCGGCGCCAAGCGTTCGCCGATCTCGACCAGGTACTGATAGCGCTCGTCCCAGTCGCCGAGAAGCTCGAAGTTCTCGAGGATCTCGGTCATTTCATCGTTGAGCATGATTACGGACCAATCCAAGTGGACACTGAAAGATCGCTCCGAACGCGATTCAGACGCTGAACGACTCGCCGCAACCGCAGGTATCCTTCACCTTGGGGTTGCGGAACTCGAAGCCCTGATTGAGCAGGCTGGAACGCACGAAATCGATCTCCATCCCGTCGATGCGGCCGAGGCTCTCCTCATCGACGACGACCTTCACGCCATGGCTCTCGAAGATCTGATCGGCCGGATCGACCGCATCCGCGTAGTCGACATCGTAAGCGAAACCGGTACAGCCGCTTTTGCGTGTGCCGACGCGGAGTCCAACACCGTGTCCCCGCTTGCTGAGCATGCCGGCGACGTGTTTCGCCGCGGCTTCGGTCAGTGTTACTGCCATTGGTTTTGCCCCTTCATCATTAGACGACTCGACAGCCTTGGGAACTAAGCTCGGATCAGGGTTTTTCAACCCCGATCACATCGAAACATGTTTCTCGTCGGTGGCGTGGCCGCGCCGACCCCCGATCGGGCGCGACTCAGTGGCGGTGCTCGGCGGTATCCATGCTCGCTGCCGCGGACATGTCCAGGAGCCCCCGCATCAGCGCGGCCCGGTCTCCCGTCGGGAGGGTCTCGATCAACGCCTGTTTGTCCTCCGGGCTCAACGGGAGATGGGCACACAGAAGGTTCGTCAGGTCCTTGTCGGCCATCTGCTCGACATCGTCCCAGGGGACCTCGACCCCGCGCAACGCACAGTAGGCCTTCAGCGAGGTCAGGAATCCTTTGCGATCCGCAATCGGGGAGTCGCTTTCCTGAAAGTCCGCCGCGAACCGCTCCCAGTCTGCGCGAACCCGCCGATAGCCATGCTCCTCGGCGATCTCGCTGATGACTTGGAAGCGGCACACCCCGGTGAGGACCAGGACGATTCTGCCGTCCGTCGTCTCGCTGTAGGAGGTAATTCGACCTGCGCAGCCGATCCGGTGGATCTCCGGGACCTCCTCGGTCATGGTCTCGCTGGTGGGCTGAATCATGCCGATGAGATGGTTCGATGCCAATGCGTCCGTCACCATCCTGATGTAGCGTGGCTCGAAGATGTTGAGCGGTAGCTGCACGCCCGGCATGACCACGGCTCCAGGCAAGGGGAAGATCGGGATCTCGGCGGGCAAATCGGAGAACTTCGGAAAAAACGGGGTGCGGGTCATCGGCTGCTCCAGCGCCCGAACCCGCAAGAGGTTCCGGCGATGCGGTTGATCGATTGCGTCGTCAACGGGGTAGATGGGGTGTCGGTCGCACTTCCCTAGACGGGCGCGCCGTCAATCCGCAAAATCTTGTCTTCGGAGTCTTGCCGGGCGGCCCGATCGTCGAGGCCGGATCCGAGTCGATAGCGACCACGACCGGCGGCGGATCCGCCGATCTTCTTCGTCCCCACGCTGGAAATCCGGCGACCTGGACGCACCATTGCCTGCGAGCCAGTGATCGATGATCGCCGTTGGCTGCGCGCTGACCGGTGGTGGTGCGCCAAGCTTCCCCGATATCTCGGGCTCGGCGGTGAAGCATCGAGCGGTTCAGGTGGCCCCTGAACCCCGAGGAGTCGCCGCTTCGGCTGCACGTGTCTATGGAACCCGATCCGTCAACAACCGAGAGCGAGACTCGCATGTCTATTCACCCCGCTAGTGCCCACCGGAACGGCGCCGTGCGCGCGGATCTGTCGGGCGACTTCCGGCGCGTCCGCGCCCTGACCGAGCAGCTGTGCAAGCCGCTCGCGATTGAAGATTACATGCTCCAAACCCGGATCGAGACGAGTCCGCCGAAGTGGCATCTGGCCCATGTCTCCTGGTTCTACGAGACCTTCCTGGTGAGGCCCTTCCTGCCCGGCTACCGGGTCTTCCACCCGCGGTTCGAGTACCTCTTCAACAGTTACTACGAGCAAACCGGAAGCGGATTTTGGCCGCGACCCGAGCGCGGACTCCTGTCCCGGCCAACGGTCGCGGAGGTCTATGACTACCGGCGTCATGTCGACGAGGCGATGCTCAGGCTCATCGACGAGTGTGCGTCGGCCGATTGGCCGACCGTCGCACAACGCCTGCATATCGGGCTTCATCACGAGCAGCAGCACCAAGAGCTCCTGGTGACCGATATCAAACAGAACTTTGCCTACAATCCGTTGCGGCCCGCCTACCGCGACGACTTGCCGCACGCCCTGCCGGGCGACCCGGATCCGCTGCACTGGGTCGGTTTCGAGGGCGGGCTGGTCGAGATCGGTGCGGATCTACAGGGATTCTCCTACGACAACGAAGGCCCCCGCCATCGGGTCTTTCTCGCGCCCTTTTCCCTTGCCGATCGACCCGTGACCAACGGCGAATTTCTACAATTTATCGACGACGGCGGCTATCGCGACCCGGCCCTTTGGTTGTCCGACGGCTGGGCGACGGTCCGCAAGGAAGGCTGGCGCTCGCCGCTCTATTGGGAGGAGGTCGACGGCACCTGGCAGATCATGACCCTCGGCGGGATGCGCCCGTTGAATCCGGCCGAGCCGGTCTGTCACGTCAGCTATTACGAGGCCGACGCCTTCGCGACCTGGGCCGGCAAGCGGCTCCCGACCGAGGCCGAGTGGGAGCACGCCGCGCAGGATGTCGACATCGCGGGGAATTTTATCGGCGAGGGTTCCTTCCATCCGCAACCTGCCGTACGTACTGCAAAGGACCAGCGTGCAGGAGCGCTCAAGCAGCTCTTCGGCGATGTCTGGGAGTGGACATCATCCGCCTATCTGCCCTACCCGGGATATCGGGCGGCCGACGGTGCATTGGGCGAGTACAACGGCAAGTTCATGTGTAATCAGATGGTGCTTCGGGGCGGCTCCTGTGCCAGCTCGCAGGATCACCTCCGGGCCACCTATCGCAACTTTTTTTATCCCCAAGAGCGCTGGCAGTTCAAGGGATTTCGACTCGCGGAGACGACACCATGACCCAATTCAGCGCCTTGCAACGCTCAGCGACGGAGCTGTTCCCGCAGGAGACGACGGACCGGGAGGCGGCAAGTGCACGCCGCTCGCTGCAGACCCCCGGCTCGATCCGGTTCTTCGATTACCGACCGACCCCGGCCGACGTGCGCGCCGAGGTCTTGGAAGGGCTGGGGCTTCCGGCCAAGCGTCTATCGCCGAAACTCTTCTACGACCAGCGCGGCTCGCAGCTCTTCGACGCCATTACCGAGCTGCCCGAGTATTACCCGACGCGCACCGAGATCGGGATCCTGCGCGAATACGGCTCCCAGATGGCCGACCTGCTCGGCCGGGACAACGTTCTGATCGAGCTCGGAAGCGGCAGCAGTCTCAAGATTCAGACCCTGCTCGCCGCGCTGCAGCCCAGCGTCTACATGCCTGTGGATATCTCCAAAGAGCATCTGCTGGAGTCTGCTCATGCCCTGGCCGAGCGCTTTCCGGACCTGTCGATCCGTGCCGCCTGCGCGGATTACTCGGCCCCCTTCAAACTCCCGTTGGAGCCGGACTGGACCGACTTGGCCGCCTTCTTTCCGGGTTCGAGTATCGGCAATTTCGATCCCGAAGAGGCGCGGCGTCTCCTCGGGCGTGTCGCCGGCCTGCTCGGTGCCGGAGGGCGATTGCTGATCGGCGTGGACCTGCCGAAAGATCCAGCGATCCTGAATGCAGCCTACGATGACGCCCAAGGCATCACTGCGGCTTTCAACCTGAACCTACTGACCCGGATCAATCGTGAGCTGGACGGTCACTTCGACCCGAATGCCTTTCGCCATCGGGCCTTTTTCAATATCGAGCGCAGTCGCGTAGAGATGCATCTCGTCAGCCGGATCGAGCAGCAGGTCGAGGTTGCGGGAGAGCGCTTCGATTTTCGTGCCGGAGAGACGATTCATACGGAGAATTCGTACAAGTACGGAATCGACACCTTCCATCGGCTCGCCGGTGCGGCCGGTTTCGTCGCCGAGAAGGTCTGGACAGACGAGCAAGGTCTCTTCAGTGTGCACTGTCTGCGAGTCGGGGAGGAGCGCTCGGGGAGTTGATGTTGTCGCTCGAGATGCGGCGCCGCACCTGCGGCTCCTGCGTTGCATCTCGAGGGCTCGCGGGGTGGGGGCGGTTCGAAACACTGTCCCATCGCCCCATCGGTTATCTGACGATCGCGCGCGTCGAAATGCGCCGTGAGGGTCCGGATAGCACCGTCCCCAAATCGGTCGAGATGAATTCGACCGAAGATCCGTCCGGACTGATGTAGACATCGTAATGAAACCCCCCGGTGTACATCACCCGGCCGCTGCAATCCCCGTCGATGTCGTAGGTCCCCGTGAAGCGATAGGATTCTCCCGTATCGCTGTCGGTCGCCATGCCGACGATGTTTCCACGACCGTCGTATGTTTCCAAGCCGGAGGATCGGTAGGGCTCGCCCTCCCAATACCCTTCTTCCCGATACTGATAGGTTCCGATCATTGACCGTGGCGAGCAGAACCAAACCGGTCTTTGCGATAGAGCCATCTCGTCGAGCTGTTCCGTTTGCACGGCGCTCTCCTGAATCCGCGGCTCTTGCTCCACGCCCGTCACGTTTCGCCTTGCAAAAGTTTCGGCCGAATAGCTCGTAGCGACGAGTGCGGTACACACCGCGAGGATCATATAAGACTCTTTCATCGTGGTCACCCCGTCATGTCTTGAGATGGTGTGTCGGGTATCGGCCGGACTTGACCGACCGAGCGTCAATGGCGCAATGAAAACGCTCGATAAGGCGCGAGAGGCTATTCGGCATTGGGTCGCGCTTACTGTCGCCGGGTCCGTGCGAGACAAAAGTCGGGGGGATCCACGACCTTTGGGTTGTAGCACTCGGGGCCGGCGAGATCGGCATCGGCACGCTTCCAGTCAACGTCCCAGTCGCTCGAACGGCGGAAACACAGAGGCGACGGGCGATGCCCGCCGTCGGCTTGCAGGATTCCGCCGAGATTGTCCGGATGAAAGGTCGACGGCATGGTGAAGCGCACCCCGTAGCATCCTCCTTGCGGGCAGTCCAGGTCGCGGCCGGCCCACGAACAGATCGGCCCCGATTGCCCGTTCGTTCCGCCGAGGCATTCCGCATAGAGCTCGGGGTCCGAGTCGAGCAGGCTCTGCGAGCAACCGCACGAGGTACCCGTCCAGGTGCAGAAGCTCTCCGGTTGGCAGGCGTCGGCCCCTGCACGCTGGTAGGCCGTCGCGAACTCGGGAAACTCCATCCCCAACTCAAGCGTCAAGGTCCCGTCTTTGGGGTCATAGCGCTTACGCCAGCCTTGGGGCCAGGATCCTTCTTGAAACGCGAGCAGCTGTGACTCGAGCCCTGTCCTGACCATGACCACGGATCCCTCGACCTCGGCCCGGTCGGCGCCTTGGCCGATGTAGATCTGATAGGTCTGTCGCGTATCGGGCTTGGCGTAAACGAGGAATAAGTAATAGTCGCCTCCGGGCTGGAACGTATTCAGGTTCACGGCGCCGGCGGCCCGTTGGGTGCCGGCGTCCATCGTGGTGTCGATGTAGTACAGGCCCTTGTTGGCGGTCAGGTTGTTTCGCTGCCACATACTCTGCTGCATCATCCGGATCTGCGCGCCCGGACGGTTGGCCTCGGCCTCCGAGCCGGTGATGAGCTGTCGATACATAGGGATCCCGTAGCAGAGCTGGTTGGCGCAGTCCTTGGCCCAATCCTGCGCGTTGCAGTCGCGCTCCGCACGCCCGATGTCGGTCTGATTGGCCGCGCAGCCCGGGTAGATCACGCTGGTCACGTGTTGGTAGGGGCTCGTCTTGGCGGTGCCGTCGGAGAGACACTGAACGGCCTCGACCGGTGCGCTGAAGAAGGGATCCAGATTGACTGAGATGGTATGGGCCAGCCCCGTCATCGAGCCGTCGTCGTCGTTGAGAACCGTCTGGCGATCGATGTCCGTGAAGTTGTCGAACATGGCCTCGTTCCAATTGCAATAGGCGGATCGCGCGGAGGTCTTATCCGTCTTGAAGCTGTCGGGCTGGAACAGCGGTTGGATCACGAAATGACGGATATCGACGTTGTTGAAGTAGAGATCGTTGGAGTGGAATGCCGGTGGATAGTAAAAGCCGTTGGGTTGTTTCCAACCGATCGCGGCATTCGGCAGGTAACAGTCGCTCCCCGTGCCCGGGATACCGAGTGTGCGGCCATACATCCAGCCGCTGTTGAAACAGCCGCTGTGTCCGCCGATGCTCGGATCGTCGTTGGGACTGCAGCCGCTCAAGGGTGTCGTCGTGATATCCAGATAGGCGTTGGACTCCTGCTGCGCTGGACCGTCGTAGATGTTGAACATGCGTTGCATGACGCCGAAGTTGCTCAACGGCATGCTGATGCCCTGATCCCGGGAGAGGCAATAGTTGGACGCGATCTGGTTGTCGCAGGACGCGCCGTCCGGATTGAACGGGCCGGCATGATCGGCGTAGGGGTTGTAGTGCAGCGGATCCTGCGCCTTTGTGGGCTGAGTGTTGCCGATGAGCGCGCTCTTGCGCAAGAGCATCCAATGGCCGCGGATGGCCGAGGAGCGCGTATAGTCGCCGCCCGTGACGAAGGTCAATCCGGCATTCTGCGTATCGGTCAGGACGCTGTCGGTCACGAGATACCATTGCGGGCGAAGCCAGATGGCGGCGAAATTGGTTTCGGCCCAGTGGAACGAGGAGGTATAGCGGTCGAGCACCGTCACTTGACAGTTGGTTTCGACATTGTCGTTCGCGCATTTCTTCACCCCGCTGCAATCGAGCGCGCCGGTCGCGGGATCGGCCACCACGGCGCCTGTCGCCGAGGCATCGCAGGTGGTCGCGAAGCGCTGTCCACCCGGATCCACGAGCGGATAGTAGTCATCGGCGATCGGGTTCTTGGTGGGCGGCACCGCCGGGTTGTCCAAGGGTTTGCCGAGATCGAGGAGGCGGGCGGGTGCCAATGGATTGGGTATGGAATTCAGCACGACATCGATGGGTGCACCCTTCTGCGGTGCCGATACGGGAAAGCGCGGGCCGTCGACGCCGAGGCAGGCCGTGGTGTCGCCGACGGTCTGAAACGAGGTCATTGCCGTGGAGCAATGGTTTCCGCGAAAGCGCATCAAGGGCGTCGTGCCGGCTTTTCCGATGCCGTCCTGCATCGAGGCATAGGATTCCCACCGCATCTGTTGCGACATGCCGCTGTTGGCACCCGGCACCAGCCAATAACAGGCCCCGCAGGTACCTGCGCCGACGGCCATGTTGCCTTGGAAATCGTTCCAGCCGTTCATGATCCAGAACACCGACGGATGGTCGAAGTCCGAGTGGTAGGGAAAGACCTCCGCACCGCGATAATCCGGCTGCTGGTCGATGTCCGGCGTCAATTCCGGGGAGGCGAGGATGCCGGGGACACGGCGTGGGTTCTCCGCATTGTCGACCGCCGCCCGCGCGGAGATCCCGATGTTGGCATAGATCCGGTTGTCGGTCTCGGTCCCCTCCTCGAGGTAATAGCCGTGACCGATGGAGCGGTAGCCCACGTTGCGGGCCAAGGTGAGGTTCTGGGTGGCGTGCAGCACCGCCCAACGGGTCATTGAGTCGTGGATGGAGCTGTCCTTGACGAAGCTGTCGGCGGGGAGCCTCCGCGCCATATGGAAATGCACCGGGTAGTGCCCCATGCGGCCGCCTTGACCGAGTTGACCGAACTCGACGCCCTGAATCTGGACCTGTTCGACACCCTGACGCACGATCGTGTGACCGCCGAAATAATACGGGTGTTGCTCGCCGGGCTGCTCGGTGGAATCCACCAACACCGAAGGGTCCGGAAAGGGTTCACCGAGGGCGTCGCCGGCGGACAGGATGCGGATGCTGCGGCTGAGCAAGGCGACGGCGGCCCGGGTATCCGCCGCCGGCACACCCTCGACGTTGATGGCGAGATCCAGACGGCTGATCCCCGGATGCGACGCCTCGCCGAGATCGTAGAGGGTTCCGCGATGAAAATGCCGAACGCAGGGCGCGGGTGCGCCTTGGTCGACACAGTCGTTGCGCACCCGAATGGTCCGGGCATCGATGATCTGTGCGATCTCCAGCGTCTCGGAATGCCCCGGCATGTAGTCCGTCGTCGTGACCACGAGGCGGTCGCCGACCTGCCAATCGACGGGTCGATCAAGATGTAAAAGGTCTTCTCCGGGATCCAAACCGTGATCGCCGGAATCGGCCGGATCGGTGGAGAGCCGGACCCAGCTGGTGCCCGAATCATCGGGTGCCATGGTCGCGTCGTTGCTCGCTCCTTTGTCCCCGAAGAGCCTCAGTGTTCCGCCGTAGGAGACCGCGAGCACCTTGTAGCCGAAGAAGCCGGAGGTGCCGTCCGCATCCACCCCGCCGTCGTACGGCAAGGGATGGTAGCGATAGAAGTAGTCGCGCACGCCGCCGGGAAGATCCCGTTTTTGCGCGTCCGAGCCATTCCAAATGTCGCTCGGGACCCCGCAAGGCCCGACCTCGGGCGTCATGGGCGTTTTGCAGGTAATTCCGACACCGCCGCCGCCCATGGTATGCCCGAACGGCGCGGCTCCCTGATCACGGCCATACAGATAAAAGGTCAAGCGCCCGCCTTGACTGCCGATGCGCTCCCCGGCGCCAGGCCCGCCGGCGATGAGCGCGCCATCGTTCTCGACGAGGATGGATCGCGCCCAGAAATCGACGACCGAGTCGGTGAACTGAAGGGTGCCGCCACTGTGGACATTGACATCCCGATAGCGATAGATCCCGGGGCCGACACGACAGGGACCCGTCACCTCCAAGTCCTCGCCGTCGCCCGGACCCAGGTCGCCCGAGTTGCAAACCGCCGCGACTGCGCCTTGACCGAGACTCAGGCTCAGACCGAATAGGCCGAGAAGGATGCGACCGACGAGGGCACTGAACCGCGCGGATTGCGGCTGCTTCGCAATCACCGAGCGCAGGCGTGCAAGCTCCGGTTGATCTCCGACACCACGAGCACCGTTCGTTGTCTTGGGTGTGGCCGTCTCGGTCATTGTTGGGTCTCTTGGTCTGCGCGACGTGCACGGCTTCCCGAAATGGCATGCGCGTGATAACTCAAGGTAGCTCAGTATCGCGCGTACTACCGACATTCCGGTCTCTGCGTCATGTGTGGATGTCACGACGTGGACTCGATGCGGTCGGCGAAGGATCGGGTACTCGACGCCGGTGCAGCGTCGGCCGATGCAGCAAGGCTCGGCGAGGTGGCCGCGCCGAGCCGAGCCGAGCCGCTCTTTATCGGCCTAGGGTCATTGCGAGCCGGGTCGGGTGTGTCTTGGTGCACTCGCGCGCTCGATACTGGCCGCAACCGCGCTGATGTAGGTGACCGTGACGCTGTCTCCGGCCCTCACATCCGCGAGCAGCGCGGGGTCCCGTACGTTGACGGTGACCGTATTCTCGGGGCCTCGCACCGTGACCTTGGACTCGGCGGCATTCACTGCTTCGACGATTCCGACAAGCGTGATGGTTTCTTGGATGCTGCCTGCCGGCAGGCGCCCGCCGTCACGATCGACCTCTCTGGTGGCGACCGCACCGGGCGCGGCCGCCGCAGCGTCGCCTTTTTGCAGATCGATCGCGACGGCCTCGACATAGTCGATCGTCAGCGTGTCGTCGATGCGGACCTCGTCGAGCCGTTGTACCTCGCTCGGCACGCGAATGACCTGAAACACCCCGTCGGGCTGACGGATGGTCAGCATGCGGGTTTGCGGATTGACCACCACCACGGTGCCGGTGACCTCTTTCGTCATCGCTCCCGCAGCGACCGGGACACCCCCGGTTTGGGCTTGGGCCGAGAGCATGACCGGGCCGAGGATCAGGGTGCCTGCAAGTGTCATCAGCGCAATTTGTTTCATGTCGATCTCCTCGTTGTGGTTTCTATTGGGGTTTGCTCGGGGCTTAGGACGGGCTTGTGTGTTGTTCTTGCCCGACCTCGGGCACGGATGAAGCTAAGTTAAAATCAGGATGTACACAAGCGTCGAGGACAACCCCTGCGGGTCGCCGCTCGGAAGACTGTCCATGACCGGGTGTGAAAGATGTCCCCGATGGTCCGCGGGCCTTTTGTCGGTCGGGCTCCGGCAAGGTAGTATCCGGGACTCGATCAACACCCTTCCGTGGCCGCCTCCTACATGGTCGCGGGTACAGAGTAACGCCCGATGAACGATGTTCCGAAAGACCAGGCCCTGGAGCGCGATGTCCAGCTCTTCACGGCACTGCTCGGCGAGGTGCTGCGCGAGCACAGCCGCAAACGCGTGCTGGTGATCGTGGAGCGTCTGCGCGATGGCTTCATGCAGCTGCGTGAAGGCGACGACCCCGAGCTGCGCGAGAAGCTGATGAAGCGGATCGAGGGGTTGGACGCTCAAACCCTTTCGGAGGTCATCCGCGCCTTCAACATCTATTTCGGACTGGTCAATACCGCCGAGGAGTTGAACGCCTATCTGGCCCGCATGGATCTGATCTCGGCCGGGCAGCGGCTCTGGGTCGGCTCCTTCGACGATATGGCGCGCGGGCTCAAGGACGACGGGGTGAGCCCGGAAAACTTCCAGAGCCTGCTCGAGCACCTGATCTATCTTCCGGTCTTCACCGCCCATCCCACCGAGGCGAAGCGACGGACGACCCTGGAGACCTTCCGCCGGATCTTTCTGGTCGGTCAGGATCTGCACCGCAGCAAGCTCAACGACGAGGAGCTCGAGGACCGACTCCAGGAGATCCTCACCCAGATCCAGATCCTGTGGAAGACCGACGAGGTCCGAATCCACAAGCCGCAGGTCACCGACGAGGTGCGCCAAGGGCTCTACTTCTTCCGCGAGTCGCTGTTCGAGGCCGTGCCGCAGGTGTATCGCTTCCTGGAGAAGGCGGTTCGGCGGGTCTATGGGGCGCAGTGCGGGATCAGGGTTCCGAGCTTCATCCGGTTCGGTTCATGGATCGGCGGGGACCGCGACGGCAATCCCTTCGTCAAGCCCGAGACCACCGAGCTTGCCGTTCGTATGCATGGCGAGCTGGTCCTGGAGCTGTATCTCGAGCGCATCCGCAAACTCCACCGCATGCTCAGCCATGCCAGCTCCATCTGCCAGCCGTCGCCGGCCTTCATGGACAGCCTGGATGCCGACGAGGACTATTGGGTCGACACGATGGGCCAGAGCCTGCGTCGCTATGTCCACGAGCCCTATCGACGCAAGCTGGCGATGATGGATCACCGTCTGAGTGCCAATCTGGAGCGAATCCGCTCGCGAATGACGGGACGGTACGATCCGAACCAACCGGACGGTTACCCGAGCGAGCGCGACTTTATCGCCGACCTTCATCTGATTCGCGACTCGCTGCAACACCACGGCGATGCCAACGCCGCCGCCGGCCCCTTGCAGGACCTCATCCGGCTGGCCGAGACCTTCGGCTTCCACTTGGTCCATCTCGACATTCGCCAGGAATCGGTTCGCCATACGGAGGCCGTGACCGAGCTGTTCGCCCGCCAAGCCGGTGCGCCCTACTATCAGGCCTTCGACGAAGAGCAGCGTCTGATGGCCTTGGCGGAGGCCATCGCCCATCCGCACCCCTTCGTGATCGACAAGGCGACCTTGACCCCGGAGACCCGCGAGACCCTGGAGGTCTTCGAGGTGATGGCGCGCATGCGCGCCGAGATCAGCGAGAGTCTGTTCGGTCAGTACGTCATCTCCATGACCCATTACGCCAGTCATGTGATGGAGGTCATGCTGTTGGCACGTCTCGCGGGGTTGGCCGGCAAAGACCGCCAGGGCTGGTTCTGCAAGATCCAGATCTCGCCCCTGTTCGAGACGATCGACGACCTGAATCGCATCGGCGAGGTGATGGGGCGGTTATTCCGGGATCCGGCCTACAGCGCGTTGCTGAAGGCATCGGGCAATCAGCAGGAGGTGATGCTCGGGTATTCGGATTCCTGCAAAGACGGCGGCATCCTGGCCTCGAGCTGGCGTCTCTACGAGGCGCAGCGCAGCGTGATTCAGCTCGCCGACGACGAGGGCGTCTCCTGCCGGCTCTTTCACGGACGCGGCGGCACGGTCGGGCGCGGCGGCGGACCGACCCACGAGGCCATCCTCGCTCAACCCACCGACACGGTGCATGGCCAGATCAAGCTGACCGAGCAGGGCGAGGTCCTGTCTTATCGCTATGCGAATCCGGAGACCGCACGCTACGAGCTGACGCTGGGAATCAGCGGGCTCATCAAGGCCAGTCGCTGTCTGATCGAACCGCCGCCCGAGGACCGCAAGGACTATCTCGGCATCATGGACGAGCTTGCCCGCTACGGCGAGGAGGCCTATCGGAAGCTCACCCAGGAGACCGAGGGCTTTCTCGATTACTTCTACGAGTGCACCCCGCTCGACGGAATCGCTCTGCTGAACATCGGCTCGCGCCCGTCACATCGCAAAAAGGCGGACCGCTCGTTAAAGTCCATCCGAGCCATCCCTTGGGTCTTTGGATGGGCCCAGTCGCGTCAGACCTTACCCGCCTGGTTCGGCATCGGCTACGCCATCGAGCGGTATCGCGGAAACGATCTCGAGCGTCTCGTGAAGCTCCAGAAGATGTATCAAGAATGGCCCTATTTCCGCGCACTCTTGTCCAACACCCAGATGTCGCTCTTCAAGGCCGAGATGCATATCGCGCGTGCCTATGCCCGTCTCGCCGAGAACCAGGAGCAGGCCGAGGCGATCTACGGCATCATCGAGGCCGAGTACGAGCGCACCTTGGTCCAGGTCATGAACGTCGCCGGTCTGCGTGGTTTGATGGAGGAGACGCCGGATCTGCAACGCTCCCTGGCGCGTCGCAACATCTATCTGGATCCGTTGAATCATATCCAGGTCTCGCTTCTGGAACGTTATCGTACCGAGCGGGACGAAGAGAAACGCGAGGAATGGCTCGACCCTCTGCTGCGCTCGATCAATGCGATTGCTGCGGGGATGCGAAACACGGGCTGAAACGGGTCCGATCCCGATCCAAGGATCAACGGGGATTTTGGATCTGAGATAGACTGTGGACACCTCGCCGGACCCAAGCAACGACGGGAATCCCATGGGCTCGGTTGCCGAACTGTACGCGGCATTTACAAGCGCGCCGGGACGCGTGCGCGGGTGATTGCCTCGTCCTTCGAGCCCAGTCGCAACATCTTGCTGATGTGGCCGATTCTACTCATGTTTGCACAGGTCGGCGCGATGGCTGCCCTGGTGAAGCTGCTCTGATCGGGGAGATCCGAACGATGCCCGAACAAACGCAAATCGGACTCAAGACGCCGACGAAACCGCCGTTTGGGGTTCGTCTGCTGGGTGGCGTCTTGCTCACGTTCAGCGTGGGCTTGGTGTCCTGTCAGGCGATGTTTGTCCTCTAATGACCGACTCCGAGAACACGCCTCCCGAGCAGCGCCGAACCCTGGGTTTGACCGAGCTGATTCTCGGGATCAAACCGGATCGGAACCCGAACGCGCCTGCGCCGGCGAAGCCCCGGGCGAAAGGAACGCTCCTCTTTGTGCTGCCGATCCCCATCCTGATCGGTGCACTGATCGGCCTCGGGGCAGGGCGGTTGGATGTCGTGCTCGCCGACGGTGGTATTTTCGCGCTCTTCATGGCGGCGGCGGACCTGACCCGACGTGGATTGAAGGCCGAGTCTGCGCAACAGATCCTGCGCTTCACCCGTCTGCAGCGGGTCCCCCTGAAGACCATCGGCGGGCTGCTCACGGGTCTGGCAACGGCGCTTGCCGCCGTGGTCTCGGTCCAACAGGGCCTCGGGCTCGGCCTCGCCTATGCCGCGGTCGCTATGCTCGGGTTTCACCTTCTATACGGCTTCGAGCCGCTGGGTCGCCCGCGCGCATTCGCGACAAACGACGAGCGCGCGCGCAAGGTGGCGGCGGCCTTGGAGGAGGCCGAGCGCAAGCTGATCGATCTGGACCGCGCGGCGAAGACCATCGCCAATCCGGAGCTGAAGATCCGCCTGCAACGCATCGGCTCGCAGGGCCGGTCGATCCTGAATCAGATCGCGGATCGGCCGACCGACCTGTTTCGGGCACGCAAGTTTTTGAGCGTCTATCTCGACGGTGTCCAGCAGGTCGCCGACGGTTACGCACGGACCCATCGGCTGGCGGATTCGCGCGAGTTGGAGCAGAATTTTCGTAATGTCCTGGTGACGGTCGAGCAGGTGTTCGACGAGCAACATCAACGGCTTCTGAAGACCGATGTGATGGACCTCGATATCCAGATCGAGGTGCTGAAGAAGCAGCTCGAGCGCGAAGGGATTCAGTAGCTAAACCGCGCCGTGGGTGACATTCGAGGTTTCCGCGTCGGTCTCTCGTCGCGGCGATCAATGGCCTCGGTGGGGCGCGGTTTAGAATAATATATTTTTTAATATCTTAAACCGCGCCGGCTCCAGCGGTCTTCACGTCTGCCGGGGCCGATCCCATCCAAAAACAACGCATACCGCGTCGGGCGCGGTTTAAATCGATTGGGAGAGATTGAGTGAGCGAGCGAGATCGAGGTGATGCGGCGGCGATGGATCCTCACGCACAGGCGCAAGCGACGGGCGTTCGGCCTGCGCCGACAGCCGACCCTGTCACGGAGCTCGCTATCGCCGCTTCGCCGCGTGCGGAGGAGCGGCCGCTCATGGTCGGCGAGGAGGCGCAGGTGCCGCAGATCAGCGAGGCGCAGCTCGGGCGGCTGCTCCAAGAGCTGGATCTGAACGACACCCACTCCATCCTCTTCTTCGGCTCCAAGGCCCAAGAGCGACTCACCGAGGTCTCGGACCAAATGCTCGAAGGCGTGCGGGCCAAGGACGTGGGTCCCGCCGGGGCTGCGCTGAGCGAGATGGTGACGACGCTCAAGGGGTTTCGTGTCGATGATCTCAATCCGAACCGTAAGCCCGGCTTATTGGCGCGTCTGACCGGTAAAGGTCGGCCTGTGGTCAAGTTTCTGCAGGAGTACGAGGCAGTCCGCGATCAGATCGAGACCATTTCCGGACAGTTGGAGCGACACAAGACCAAGCTCCTGACCGACGTTACGTCGCTCGACCGGCTCTACGCGGCCAACTTGGACTATTTTCGGACCCTGGAGCAGTACATCGCGGCAGGCGAGGCGAAGCTTGCGGAGTTGGACGAATCGACCATTCCCGCGCTGGCCGCGCAGGTCGCCACCAGCACCGACATGGTCGAGGTGCAGCGCCTAAAGGATCTGCGCGGCGTCCGCGATGAGCTGGATAGGCGCGTCTATGACCTGAAGCTCACGCGGCAGGTGACGATGCAGGGTCTACCCAGCATCCGTATGGTCCAGGAAAACGACAAGGGTCTTATCAACAAGATCAACTCGACCCTGGTCAACACCGTGCCTCTGTGGCGCCAACAACTGGCCCAAGCGGTCACCATCTATCGATCGGGCGAGGCGGCCGACACCATCAGGGCGGCCACCGATCTCACCAACGATCTGCTGCGCGCCAATGCCGATAATCTCAAATCGGCCAACGCCGAGTCGCGCCGCCAGATCGAGCGCGGCGTCTTCGACATCGAGGTGGTCAAGCACGCCAATCAGACGCTGATCGAGACGATCGAGGAGAGTTTGGCGATCGCCGACGAGGGTAAGCGCGCCCGTGCCATCGCCAGCCAAGAGCTCGAGCGTCTCGAGGCCGACCTTCGCCGAACCCTGACCTCGGCAAGCGCGCGCCGATCCGATGGGTAGAGTGTGCGGATGGAGCGGAGCGCCGCGTGCTTGCCGGCGGAGCGCTTCGGCGACCGAGTTCCCGGACCCCCACACGACGTTCACTTCGCCGTGTCGTCCGGATCAAAGCCGATACTCGGTCGATGCAGCGCCGCGATCTCGGCCTGACGTGGGATAACCACTTCCATTTCTCGCCGGATTCTGTATATTTGCGCGTTTACCTGCGGGCCATTCCCGCAACGTCAAATCGTCTGGGTCCAGGACAGCACATGGTTACGATTCGTTTGTCTCGGGGTGGTTCCAAAAAGAACCCCTTTTATCAGATCGTTGTCGCCGACATCCGCGCCAAGCGTGATGGACGCTACATCGAGCGCCTCGGTTTCTTCAATCCGCTCGCCAAGGGCGGCGAGGTCGAGCTGCGTGTCGATCGTGAGCGTGCACAGCATTGGATCGAGCGCGGCGCTCAGCCGACGGATCGCGTCAAGCAGCTCCTGAAGCAAGCCGCTCGCGAAGAGTCGGCAACCGCGGTCGCCGCTTAGCCCGAACGAACGCACCAGGCGAAGCCGACTCGAACCGCCCCGATCGATGGCCGGACAACCGGATTCGACGCGTATCGTCGTCGGACACATCGCCGGCGTGTACGGTGTACGCGGATGGCTGAAGGTGATGTCCGAGACGGATCCGCCGGACGGCATCCTGAGCTATTCTCCGTGGCTGCTCGGCGCAGACGCGACAGCCTGGACGGTGACCGAGGGGAAACGGCACGGCAAGGGGCTCGTCGTCAGCCTTCGCGGCTGCGTCGACCGCGACCGAGCAGCTGCACTCGTCGGGCAAGATATTGCCGTCGTCCGGGATCAGCTTCCGCCCGCGTCGCCAGATGAATTTTATTGGGTCGATCTCGAAGGACTCTCGGTCGAGACGACCGAGGGCGTTGCACTCGGCTCCATCGACCATCTCTTCGCGACCGGCGCAAACGATGTCGTCGTCGTCAAGGGTGACCGGGAACGGCTGCTGCCCTTTATTTGGGGCGCCGTGGTCAAGGATGTCGATTTCGAGCAGCGCCGGATGCTGGTGGATTGGGATCCGTCGTTCTAGCGCCTCGGCTCCGACATCCTCGACGGCGCCTCATGCGTGAGATGCTCCGCTGTGATCGGTGCCGTCATCCGTGATGCGCTTCGATGTCGTCACCCTGTTTCCGGAACTGTTCGGGGTCTTGCTCGACCAAGGCGTGACGGGGCGAGCCCTGATCCGCGGTGTGGCCGAGATGCACCTATGGAACCCGCGTGACTTCACGCACGATCGGCATCGTACCGTCGACGACCGCCCCTACGGTGGTGGTCCGGGGATGTTGATGAAGGTCGAGCCGTTGCGCGACGCCATCGCCGCGGCGCGCGCGGACGCACCGGATAGTCGGGTCGCTTACCTTTCGCCGCAGGGCAGGGTATTGGACCAGGCGGCGATGACGGAGCTGTCGCGCCGGCCCGGCTGGATCCTGGTCGCCGGGCGTTACGAAGGCGTCGACGAGCGCTTGATCGAGGGCCATGTCGACGAGGAATGGTCGATCGGCGATTACGTCCTGAGCGGCGGAGAGCTGGCGGCCATGGTGGTGATGGATGCGGTCATTCGACTGCTTCCCGGTGCACTCGGGCATGCCGACTCGGCCGAGCAGGACTCGCACACGGACGGGTTACTTGATTGCCCGCATTACACCCGACCGCCCGAGATCGAAGGGCGCCGGGTGCCCGAAGTCTTGATCGGCGGCGATCACGCCGCGATCGCGCGCTGGAGGTTGCAGCAGGCCCTCGGGCGAACCTACCGGCGTCGCCCCGATCTGTTGGAGCGGCGCGGTTTGAATCCGCACGAGCAGGCGCTGCTCGATGAATTTGTCCGGTCGCATCACGAGGATGAGGCCGGTTGAGAACAGGAGCCGAAGGAAACCATGAGCAACATTATTCTCCAGCTCGAACAAGAGCAAATGAAGGCCGAAGTCCCGGAGTTCTCCCCGGGCGATACCATCGTTGTCCAGGTCCGCGTGAAGGAAGGCGCCCGCGAGCGTCTGCAGGCCTTCGAGGGCGTGGTGATCGCCATCCGCAACCGCGGCCTGAACTCGGCCTTCACGGTTCGCAAGATGTCCCACGGCGAAGGGGTCGAGCGCGTCTTCCAGACCCATAGCCCGGTGATCGCCGGCATCGAGGTCAAGCGCAAGGGCGACGTGCGTCGCGCCAAGCTCTATTACCTTCGAGGCCGCACCGGCAAGAGCGCCCGTATCCGCGAGAAGATTTAAACCGCGCCCGGTGCGGTATGCGATGTTTTTGGATGGGATCGGCCCCGGCAGTTTTGACGACCGCTGGAGTCGGCGCGGTTTAAGATATTAAAAAATATATTATTTTAAACCGCGTTCCCACAAAGGTCGGAAAAATCTTCGAGCCCGACACACGATGATCACGACGCATTTCACTCCGGACGCGGTTTAAGGCGCGTGGCCGGTCGCCCGAACGCGCCGACCTTTCTCTGGCACGACTACGAGACCTGGGGCTCGGATCCGCGTCGCGACCGGCCGTGTCAGTTCGCCGCTGTCCGCACGGACGCCGATCTCAACGAGATCGGCGATCCGATCATGTTCTTTTGTCGTCCCTCGACCGATCTCCTCCCGCACCCCGAAGCCTGTCTCATCACCGGCATCTCACCCCAACTCGCCGAGCGCGAGGGGATGATCGAGGCCGAATTCGCCGCCGCCGTCAACGCCGAGCTGAGCGTCTCCGGAACCTGCGGGGTCGGATACAACAGCATGCGCTTCGACGACGAGGTCACGCGCAACCTGCTCTATCGCAACCTGCTCGACCCCTATGCGCGCGAGTGGCGCAACGGCAACTCACGCTGGGACCTGATCGATGTCCTGAGGCTCGCCCACGCCCTGCGCCCGGGCGGTCTGCAATGGCCGCCGCGCGAGGACGGCACCACGTCGTTCAAGCTCGAGCATCTCACCGCCGCCAACGGGATCGACCACGGTCAGGCCCACGACGCACTCGCGGACGTGCGCGCGACCATCGCGCTTGCGCGCCGCCTGCGGCAAGCTCAGCCCAAGCTGTTCGACTACGCACTCACCTTGAGGGACAAGCGGCGCGTGCGCGAGCTGCTCGATCGAGGCGTTCCACTCCTGCATGCATCGGCACGCTATTCGGCCGCCCAAGGCTGTATCGCGCCGATCCTGCCGCTCTGCGCCCATCCGCTCAACGGCAACGGGGTGGTCTGTATGGATCTGCGCGCGTCCCCGGACCTGTTGATCCATCTCTCCGCAGACGAGCTGCGGACCCGACTCTTCACCCCGGCCAGTGAGCTTCCAGAGGGTGTCGAGCGGGTCCCGTTGAAGACGATTCACGTCAACCGTTCGCCGGTTCTGGCCCCGATGAAGACGCTCGAACCCGAGGCGGCGGCGCGGTGGTCGATCGATCCGGATGCGGTCGCCGATCATGCGCGCAGGTTACGCGAGGCCGCGGCGGCGATCGAGGAGAAGGTCCGCGCCGTCCATGGCGCCCCCGATGGACCGATCGAGACCGACCCCGACCTGATGATCTACTCGGGCGGTTTCTTCTCGGACGCCGATCGGCGCGCCATGGACGCGATCCACAGACTCGACCCCGCCGAGCTGAGCGAGCATGCGCCGAGCTTTCAAGACCCGCGTCTCGGCGAGATGCTGCTGCGCTATCGCGCCCGGAATTGGCCCGAGACCCTCTCCCCCGAAGAGCGCGAGGACTGGGATTTATTCCGCCTCGCCCGCCTCACGGATCCCGACGCAGGCGGCAGTATCGTGATCGAGCAGTTCGAGCAGTGTCTGAGCGAGTTGGTCGAGCAACACGCCGGTAATCCGGGCAAGCTTGCGATCCTCGAAGACCTCGCTGATTGGGCCGAACGGGTGCTCGACGCGGAGGCGTGAAGGGCTCGTGACGACGGCGCGGAGGGAGCGGGCGAGGGCGTGGCCGCAAGAATGTGCGCGGCCCGGAAGGGCTGTAGGGGCTTTAGGGTGACTTCAGTCGCCCTCTTTCGCTTGGCGACCGAGCGGGTCGTCCCGTCGGATGACCCGCGTGCGTGCCTATTTGTCGGTGTTCAGCTTGAGGGGCAGATAGACGGGGCACCAGCGCAAGAGCCCGGTGGCCAGGGGCACCAACCCGATGGCGCCGAGCCAATTCTGGGCATAGACGCCCCAGCCGATGATAACGACACCGGCGACAATACGGAGGGTGCGATCGAGTGTTCCGACATTCGGGGTCATAGGATGGTCTCTGTTGTTGTGGCGACCGGCGCGTTCAGCCGATCCGGTGAGGGTGTGGTGCAAGACTATTCCGAGCGCCCCGGCGATTCAGTGACTTTGTCACGAAGCGACGGATTGAGCCGGCTCAGCCCTCCCGCGCCCGCAGCTCGAGCGCCGGAATGTCCAGCAGCTCGATGAGGCCACGCGTCGTGCGCAGCAGTCCCTGCGACTCCAGACCCTTGAGAACGCGGCTGATGACCTCGCGGGACGATCCCAACTCCACCGCGAGAGCCTGATGCGTCATATGGATGCCCCGTCCCGAGGCCGTTTCCAGCTGTCCCAATAGATACGCGATCAGACGCTGATCCAGGCGCTGGAACAGCACCGCATCGAGAACGCCGAAGACCTCCTGCAAGCGGCTCGCGATCAGGCCGAAGATATATTCCCGCCATTGTTCCGAGGATGCCATCCAGCGGCGGACCTCGTGCGGCCGCACGACGACTGCCTCGACCGCGCTCTCGCACACGGCGAAGGCCGGAAAGGCCCGCCCGCTGAGGATGCAGGAGGTGGTGACCACGCAGCTCTCGCCCGGATGAACGCGATACAGGGTGATCTCCCGACCGTTTTCGCCGAGCTTGTAGACCCGCCCGGTTCCGGTCAGCACCAAGGGCAGCTGCGTGCACTGTGCGCCGTCGTGACAGATCAACTGGCCGACCGGAAGCCGGACCAATGCGACATGATCGAACACGTCGGCGCGGAACTCCTCCGGCGTCGCGTGCAAAAACGGGAAGGCATCGAGAAGCCGCTGGCGCTGCCAAGGATCAGCGATCATGTTCCGATCTCCCGGCCGAGATCAGCCCGGTAGACCATCCTCGCCGATGAGAAGCGTCGTATCGTCGAGATAGGTGTGTTTCGGGATGACCAGATTGGTCGGTGCCGGGACGTTCTTGAACACCCGCGCCGCCAGATCGAAGCGCGAGCCGTGGCAGGGGCAGAAAAAGCCGCCCGTCCAATCCGGGCCCATATCGTCCGGGGCGACCTCGGGCCGATAGATCGGCGAGCAGCCGAGATGCGTGCAGATCCCGATCGCGACCAGGTAGGCCGGCTTGATGGAGCGGTTTGCGTTTCGACAATACTCCGGCTGCTGCGCCACCTCGGAGGTCGGATCGACCAGATTCGGATCGTTGCGCGGCAGAGATGCAAGCATCTCGGGCGTCCGATGGACGATCCAGACCGGTTTGCCGCGCCATTTGACGCGCAACAGACCACCCGGCTCCAGGTTCGCGATATCCGCCTCGACCGGCGCTCCGGCGGCGCGTGCGCGTGCGCTCGGATTCATCGAGGCGACGAAGGGGACCAACGCAAAGCCCGCGCCCACGGCGCCCACCACACCGGTGGCGGCGACGAGGACGCGTCGTCTCGTCGTGTTCACTTCCTGCTCGCTCATGTCTGTCTCCGGACGGATACGCGCCGTACCGAGCCGATGCCGGGCGGGGCGCAACGTCGCTGGGATGAAAGTCGTATTCCGACTTGAGTGATCGGCATTGTCCCGCGTTCTCCAAGCACATGACCCTGATATCCGTCAATGTAAAACGAACATATGTGCGTTTTACTGGGCCCGCAAAACGGAACACTTCATCCTGTGGAGGCATGATGCCGGGTCGAAAGCGACGCGCCCGCTGTATCGGATTCGATCCGGGCTTTCTCTGTTTCAAACCCTGCGGTCGACCGGGACGGGGCCTCGAAACCGTGACGCTGCGCGCCGACGAGCTGGAAGCCATACGTCTTGCGGACCTCGAAGGTTTGTATCAGGACGATTGTGCCGTGCGGATGGGTATCTCGCGGACCACCTTCTCGCGAACCCTCGCACAGGCGCGCCGCAAGGTGACGGTTGCCCTGATCAACGGTAAACGCCTCGTGGTGGAGCCGACACAGGAGATCGAGAACGCGGCAGGCGCGGGAACCGGGGCGGTCGTTCCATCGGATCGGCCGGGGAACGAAACAGGGCACGGGGTCTGAATCAGGCTTGAGCCGGGGGCGGCGGTCCAAAAACCAACTCAGCAACTAGGAAATTGTCCCGGCAACGCTATAGTTAAGCGATGCAGGCTGCCTGCCGTCGCGGCGGCCTGAGGAGGGCGTTCGATGGTTGCGAACCACACCGATCTCTGGAATGCCGATCTCCCGGATGCACTCATGTTGCTCGACGGAACCGGCAGGGTGTGCCGTTGGGGCGCCGGGGCGCAGCAGATGTTCGGTTACAAAGCTGCCGACGCCGTGGGTATGCCGCTCGATGCGCTCATCGCCATTCCCGACGGT
>NZ_JAABRP010000059.1 GCF_011390875.1 Thiocapsa sp. | reverse complement strand
TCGGCCTTGATGGCGGCGATGCGTGCGGAGTTGACACGGCTCATCTGGCCGGCGCCGACACCGATGGTCATGGCGTCGCGCCCGTAGACGATGGCGTTTGATTTGACGAACTTGGCGACCCGCCAGGCGAAGAGCAGGTCGGCCAGCTCCTGCTCGCTCGGCGCACGCTCGGTGACGGTCTTCAGCGACTCGATCAAACGCAGGTCCGCATCCTGGACCAGGAGCCCGCCGTTGACCCGCTTGAAGTCGAGTCGATGGACCAGCTCGCTGTCCCAGTCGCCGC
>NZ_JAABRP010000058.1 GCF_011390875.1 Thiocapsa sp. | reverse complement strand
CACTCGAGCAGCCGGACGTTCTTTTTGGCCGCGACCGCCTCGCTCGCCTCGGCGGTCACTCGGGGCGCGATGATGACCTCGACGAACTGACGCTCGACGATGGTTCGGGCCGTCTCGCCGTCGAGCTCGCCGTTGAAGGCGATGATGCCGCCGAAGGCGGATTCCGGGTCGGTGCTGTAGGCGCGCTCGTAAGCGTCGAGCAGGTGGGCGCCCAGGGCGACGCCGCACGGGTTGGCGTGCTTGACGATGACGCAGGCCGGACCCTCGGAGAACTGCTTCACGCACTCGAGCGCCGCATCCGTATCGGCGATGTTGTTGTAGGACAGCTCCTTGCCTTGGATCTGGCTGGCCGTGGCGATGCTGGTTTCCAGGTCGCCGTGCTCGACATAGAAGGCCGCGTTCTGATGCGGATTCTCGCCGTAACGCATGGATTGCTTGCGACCGAGCTGCAGGCTCAGGGTGCGCGGGAAGGCGCCGGGGACATCGGTCGCGAGCCGTGCGCCGAGATAGTTGGCGATGGCGCCGTCGTAGCGGGCGGTGTGCTCGAATGCCTTGACCGCCAGATCGAAGCGCGTGGCCTCGCTCACCCCGCCGTGATCGGCGATCTCGGCGGCGATGCGCGGGTAGTCGGCCGAATCGACCACCACGGTGACGCTGGCGTGGTTCTTGGCCGCGGCGCGCAGTAGGGTCGGGCCGCCGATGTCGATGTTCTCGATGGCTGTGGCCAGATCGCAGGCCGGATCGGCCACGGTCTGCTCGAAGGGATAAAGATTCACGACCACCAGGTCGATCGGCTTGATCTCGTTCTCGCGCATGACCCGATCATCGACACCGCGACGCCCCAGGATGCCGCCGTGGATGCGCGGGTGCAGGGTCTTGACCCGACCGTCCATCATCTCGGGGAAACCGGTGTAGTCCGAGACCTCCGTGACGGGGATGCCTGACTCGGTCAGGAGCCGAGCGGTCCCGCCGGTGGAGAGGATCTCCACACCTTTGGCGGCAAGGTCGCGGGCGAAGGCGGCCAAGCCGGTCTTGTCGGACACGCTGATCAGGGCGCGATGAATGGATTGCATGAGGGTCGATCCGGGTCTAATGATCTGAAAGGGGACGGCGGTGCGGTCGGCACTACGGGCTCAGCGCGCGCGCTCGATCCCGTAAGCGGCGAGTCGTTTGCGCAGGGTGGCGCGCGTCAAGCCGAGAATCTTCGCAGCGTGGCTCAGATTGCCGTTGGTGTGGTCCAAAACGGTTTCGAACATGGGGCGCTCGACTTCCTCGAGCACCAAGGCGTAGAGGTTGACCACGTCATGGCCCGCCATGTTCTCCAAATAGAAGCGCAGGGCATCCTGCACACATTTGCTCAAGGGGTCGGTGCGATCCGCCTCCACCACCTGCAGCCCCGTCGAGGTCGGTTCGGATACGCTGTCGAAGGCGACTGAATTCATGCTGCTTGATTCTCCGTTTCGGGGCATTGCTCGAAGAACGCGGCGACCCGCGACAACTGCTCCGCCGGGGTTTGTGTCCCGTTGACGATGTCTCTGAAGGCCGCTGCACCCGGTAAGTGACGGCAGTACCAGGAGATGTGTTTGCGTGCGATCCGCACGCCGGCATGGGCGCCGTAAAACTGATACAAGGCATCGAGATGCTCGCGCAGGAGCGCATGGATCCAGTGCCTTTGCGGCTCGACCGGCAGGGTACCCGAGGTTAGGTAGGCCGCGACGTCGCGAAAGATCCAGGGACGTCCCCGGGCCGCGCGTCCGATCATGATAGCATCGGCGCCGGTACAGTCCAGGACCTGTTTCGCCCGTTCGGGGCTCGCGATGTCGCCGTTGGCGATCAGCGGTATCGTCACGGCCGCACGGATGGCACGGATCGTGTCGTACTCGGCGGGCACCCCGTAACTGCAGGCGCGCGTGCGCCCGTGAACGGTCAAGGCGGCGATCCCGCACTCCTGCGCGATCTGCGCAATCCGCACGGCATTGCGGGTCTCGGGCGACCAGCCGGTGCGGATCTTCAAGGTGACCGGGACGGAGACCGCAGCGACCACCGATCCCAAGATCCGCCCGACCAAGACCTCGTCGCGCATCAGCGCGGAGCCCGCTGCGCGTTTGCAGACCTTCTTCGCCGGACAACCCATGTTGATGTCGACGATGTCGGCGCCCAGGTCGACATTGATCCGGGCCGCTTCGGCCATGTCGAGCGGATCCGCGCCGACGATCTGCGCCGATACCGGGCCGGCCTCGCCCGTGTAGTCCAGCCGCCGCACCGACTTGCGGGTACCCCAAAGCGCGGTGTTCGACGAGACCATCTCGGCGACCGCAAGCCCAGCACCCAGCCGCCGACACAGCGCACGAAACGGCCGATCGCTGATCCCGGCCATCGGCGCGAGGATCAGATTGTTCTCGAATCGATGAGGGCCGATGGTGAAGGTGTCAGGCATCTGAATGTGACGAACCTGGATAAAGAGGATATCGCTGTTCCATTTGACATCCAGACAGCCAATTCGCGCCGGGTTCAAGCCGACGCCACGGTTTTGTCCGGCAATCAGATTAAACGGGGATCGATCCCGGTGAGATGCGGTTCAGAATTGAATACTTTTTTAATATTTTAAACCGCGCCGGCTCCGACAGTCGTCGGAGCCGGCGCGGCCAAGTCAATCCAACAGATGACGCATGCCGCTCCGGGCGCGGTTTAAAGGCGCGTCCCGCAGATGAGCGCCCAATCCTCGCGCAGGCGTGTCGGCGCAAGCGCGATCCGTTCGGCATAGGCCGCGCGAACCGTCTCGGCCTGTTCGGCAAGCACGCCGGAGACAGCCAGCGCGCCGCCCGGCGGCAACGAGTCGACGAGCCGAGGCGCCAGCGAGACCAGCGGCCCGGCAAGGATGTTGGCGATGGTCACATCGACTTTCAGCTCGGGCGCATCATCCGGCCCGTAGATGGCGAGCCGGTCGGCGACCCCATTGGCGAGGGCGTTGTCCCGCGTCGCCTCCAGTGCCTGAGGGTCATGGTCGACGGCGATCGCACGTGCAGCGCCCAAGCGCAGCGCCGCAATCGCCAGGATCCCGGAGCCGCAGCCGTAATCCAGGACCGTCTTACCGGCGAGCGGGGTACCGTCGAGCCACTCCAAGCAGAGCGCAGTGGTGGGATGGTGCCCGGTCCCGAAGGCCAACCCCGGATCCAAAGCGACCACGACGGCCTCGGCGATCGCCTCGGAATCATCCGGATCCTGCCCGTGCGGACAGACCCAAAGACGTCGACCGAAGCGGGTCGGCTTGAAGGTGTCGAGCCAGACCCGCTCCCAGACCTGATCCTCGATGCGTTCGACAAGAGGCGGGCCGGTCAACCCGGCGCGCGGCTCACCAGCCAGCTGGTCGACTAAGCGAGCGACCAGCGTCTCGCTCTCGGGATCGGCATCGAACAGCGCCGAGATCTTGACCCGCGACCACAGCGGTGTCTCGCCCGGTCCGGGTTCGAGCTGAGGCTCGTCCGCGGCATCCGCGAGCGTCACCGAAAGAGCCCCGCCGTCCTCCATGAACGCGGCGATCCGCTCCGCGTCCGGCTTCGAGACCTCGATGGAAAGCTGTAGCCAGGCCAATTAAATCGCGTCCTGCAGAATATGCGGTGTGTTCATTTGGTCTCGATCTCGCAGCAGTTCGCAAGCGCCGGAGTCGACGCGATTTAAGAAATTAAAAGATTGGATGAATTGCGTTGCACGATGGGGCTGCAGCACGTCCGAACCAGCTCCGAGTGCCCACCTGCCTGGAAGCCGGTCCGCGTCATTCATTGTTCTTGATATTCTGAACCGCGCCGTGCCGAGCCATCAAATTGCGCCGACGTCGGCCTTACCTCGAACGTCGCATGTCGCTCCAAGCGCGGTTCAGCTTCACATGCCGAGCTTCTTCTCCAGATAGTGGATATTCGCCCCGCCCGCCAGAAAGGCCCCGTCCCTCAAGATCGACCGCTGCAGCTTGATATTGGTGTTGATGCCGTCGATCACGGTCTCGCGCAGCGCATTGCACATCCGGGCAATCGCGGACTCGCGGTCCTCGCCGTGGGTGATCAGCTTGCCGATCATGGAGTCGTAATAGCGCGGCACCGTGTAGCCGGTATAGATGTGCGTTTCGAGCCGCACGCCGGGGCCGCCCGGGGCATGGAACTCGGTGATCTTGCCGGGGCTCGGCATGAAGGTCTCCGAGTCCTCGGCGTTGAGACGGCACTCCACGGCATGGCCGCGGATCACGATGTCTTCCTGCTTATAGCGCAGCGGCTCGCCGGCTGCGATCAGGATCTGCTCTTTGACGATGTCGACGCCGGTGACCATCTCGGTGACCGGGTGCTCGACCTGCACGCGCGTATTCATCTCGATGAAATAGAAGCATCCGTTCTCGTAGAGGAACTCGAAGGTGCCGGCACCGCGGTAGCCGATGGTGCGACAGGCCTCCGCACAGCGCTCGCCGATCTCATGGCGCTGCGCCTCCGTGATTCCCGGTGCCGGAGCCTCTTCGACAACCTTCTGGTGACGGCGCTGCATGGAGCAGTCGCGCTCGCCGAGATGGATGGCGTTGCCGTGCTGGTCCGAGAGCACCTGGAACTCGATATGACGCGGGTTCTCCAGGTACTTCTCCATGTAGACCATGTCGTTGTTGAAGGCCGCGGCGGCCTCTGCCTTGGTCAAGGAGATGGCGTTCAGCAGGGTCGCCTCGGAGTGCACGACCCGCATGCCGCGCCCGCCCCCGCCGCCGGATGCCTTGATGATCACCGGATAGCCAATCTGTCGGGCGATCTCCAAGGTGCGTTTCTTGTTGTCGTCGAGCGGGCCATCGGAGCCGGGCACGCAGGGCACGCCGGCCTTGTTCATCGCGGCGATCGCCGAAACCTTGTCGCCCATCAGGCGGATGGTCTCGGGTCGCGGGCCGATGAAGATGAAGCCGGAGCGCTCGACCCGCTCGGCGAAATCGGCGTTCTCGGAGAGGAATCCGTAGCCGGGGTGGATGGCGACCGTGTCGGTCACCTCGGCCGCGCTGATGATGGCCGGGACGTTGAGATAGCTGTGCATAGACGCCGCCGGGCCGATACAGACCGATTCGTCGGCCAAGAGGACGTGCTTGAGGTCGCGGTCCGCTTCGGAGTGCACCGCGACCGTTTTGATGCCCAGCTCGCGACAGGCGCGCAGGATCCGGAGCGCGATCTCGCCCCGGTTGGCGATCAGGACCTTCTCGATCATTGCAGGCATGGTGGCGATGTCTTTGCTGGAGGAGGCGCGGCGCATCGGGGAGGGCGCCGGCGCTTGACGACGGGGGGCGCTGCCCTCCGCCCTTATTCGATGACGAACAGCGGCTGGTTGTATTCGACCGGCTGACCGTTCTCGACCAGGATACGTCTGATGGTGCCGCCTTGCTCGCACTCGATCTGGTTGAGGATCTTCATCGCCTCGATGATGCAGAGCGTATCGCCGGACTTGACCGTCTGGCCTTCTTCGACGAACGACTTCGAGCCGGGCGACGGCGCACGATAGAAGGTGCCGACCATCGGCGAGCGCACGATCTCGCCTTCCATCTCCTCGGTATCGTCTTCATCGGGGGCCTTTCCGGCCGGCGCCGCAGCCGGCGCGGCGCCGATGCCCATCGGCATCGCTTGAGGCATGTACATCGGCATGGCGCCGCTGCCGTGTCGGCTGATGCGGACCGATTCCTCGCCTTCGTGGATCTCGATCTCCGCGACGTCGGATTGCTCCAACAGCTCGATCAGCTTCTTTACCTTGCGGATATCCATGGTCAGTGGTTCTCGTTGGAAAGGTCCGGCGCGAGCCGACCGGCCGCCGCGCGTAATGCTGAAAAGTAGCCCTCGGCCCCGAGTCCGCTGATCACCCCGACCGCAATGTCGGAGAAATAGGAGTGGGCCCGAAACGGCTCCCGGGCGTGCACGTTGGACAGGTGCACCTCGATAAAGGGAATCCCGACCCCGAGCAGCGCATCGCGCAGGGCGACGCTGGTGTGGGTGAAGGCGGCGGGATTCAGGATGATGAAGCGAACCCCGTCGTGCGCGGCACTATGGACCGCTTCGATCAGGACGTGCTCGGCGTTGCTCTGGATGCACTCCAGCGTGAAGCCCTGAGCCCGAGCCGCATCTTCCAGGCCCTGGTGGATCTCCGCCAGCGTGGTGCGGCCGTAGTGCTCCGGCTCGCGAGTTCCGAGCAGGTTGAGGTTCGGTCCGTTCAGGACCAAGATCGCCGCCATCCGGTCTATGTGCTCCAACGCGTCCGAGACTCAGTGTACCCGCCGATCCATTTGAGATCGGCAGCAAATCGGCGCGAATTGTGCGGATTTTACGCGATGTTGTCCAGCTAAGACGCGTCCTCCTCGGGTGCCGGGCGATCTTCCGCCTTGACCAGCGTGTCGAGCTCGGCCCTGAGCTCGGCGGCCGTGACCTCGCCCGTGCGGCTGAAGACGCGGCGCCCGCGGCGGTCGAAAATGACCGTGAAGGGCAGTCCTTCGACCCGGTTGCCGAGCCGCTTCGAGAGCGCCACGGCCTCCGGGTTGGCCATCAGGATCGGGTAGTTGACCGGATACTGGGCGACGAACCCCTCAACATCTTCGAGGCGGTCCACGGCAATGCCCACCACCTGCACGCCGGCCTCGCCGAGAGCCTCCTGCGTTTCGATAAAGAGCGGTATCTCGCGCACGCAGGGCGGGCACCAGCTTGCCCAATAGTTGATAACCACGACCTTGCCGGCCCAGGCGTCGCTGCTGACCTTCGATCCGGCAAGGTCGGTCAGGCCGAATTCAGGCAAGGTCTGGAGGGGCGCTGATTGGCGGACCGACAGTCCCGCGTCGTGCTTCGGCTCTTCAATCCAGCGTTGGCCGACGACGGCGACCCCGACGCTGATCCCGCCCGCAAGCAGGATGACCATCCCCACCCGAACGGCGCTCATGGCACGGCTCGGCGCAGGTGCTCGACGAAGGCGTCGGCGGGTTTGAAGCCGACCAAGCGATAGTTCTTGATCTCTTCTCCCGCGGTGTCGAAGTAGAGGATCGCGGGTGGCCCGATGATGCCGAAGTGCTTCATCAGGGCTTGATCATCTGCGTCGTTGGCCGTGACGTCGGCCTTGAGCAGGACGAAGCGGTTCATCTCCGCGATCACGGCGGGGTCGCTGAAGGTGTAGCGCTCCAGCTCCTTGCAGGTGACGCACCAGTCCGCATAAAAGTCGAACATGACCGGTTTGCCGAGCGCCCCTGCCTTGGCGACCTCGCGATCGAGATCGTCGAGCGTCTTCACGGTGGTAAAGACCGCCTCCGCGGCGCCACCAGCGCCGCCGCCCACGGCGAGCCCACGCAACGGTTGGACCGTATCCTTCCCGCCGGCCGCCGCGCCGAGCAGCATGAGCGCGCCGTAGATGAGCAGGAAGACGCCGAGCCCCTTCCAGAGCTTGCTCCATCCGCTTGCACCCTGCGGCAGCTGGGTCAGTGCGCCCATGTAGACCGCCGAGCAGATGAGCAACAGCCCCCACAGCAGCATGGCCACCGCCGGCGGCAGGATCCGCTCCATCATGAAGATGGCCACGCCGAGCAGGGCGACGCCGAACACTGCCTTGACCGCATCCATCCAGCCGCCGGCGCGCGGCAGCAGCTTGCCGGCCGAGGTGCCGATGGCGATCAGAGGCACGCCCATGCCCATACTCAGCGCGAACAGGGCGATGCCGCCGAGCACCGCGTCCCCGGTCTGGCTGATGTAAATCAGGGCGCCGAAGAGCGGCGGAGCCACACAGGGTCCGACGATCAGCGCGGAGAGCAGGCCCATGATGGCGACGCCGATCAGGGTGCCGCCTTCCTGCTTGTTGCTGATCTCGGCGAGCTTGGACTGGAAGCTCGAGGGCAGCTGCAGGTCATAGAAGCCGAACATGGACAGCGCGAGCAGCACGAAGATGAGCGCGAAGGAGGTCAGGACCCAGGGGTTCTGGAAGGCGGCCTGCAGATTCGCGCCGAAGAGACCCGCCAAGACGCCGACGACGGTGTAGGTCAAGGCCATCGCCAGGACATAGACCAGCGACAGCGTGAAGGCCTTGCGTGTGGTGATGTTCGGGCCCTGTCCGGCGATGATGCCCGAGAGGATCGGGATCATGGGGAAGACGCAAGGTGTAAAAGCGAGCAAGAGGCCGAACCCGAAGAAGGCCGCAATCACCACCCAGACGCCGCTGTTGGCGAGGACGGAGGCAATCCGATCCTGCTCGGAGACCGTGTCGTCCACAACCGACTCTGCACTTGCCGGCGGCGCATCGGCCGTCGTGGCCGCCGCTGCGGCCGTCGGCAGAACCGCCGTCACCAGCGCCTCCGGAAGGCTCAAGGTCACCCTCTGCGTCTGCGGCGGATAGCAGATGCCGATCTCGGCACAGCCTTGATACTTGGCGATGAGAGTGACCTCGGTCGGCTCGCTCGAGGCGCGCAGCAGGGGCAGTGTCAGGTCGACTCGGTCGTGATAGACCTCGACGTCGCCGACGCTTCCGTCCGGAAGGATCGAGTCCTTCTTGATGTCGCCGGCGGGCCGCTCGAACGGCCCGATGGCGACCTCGCTACCGTCCTCGAGCGCAAGCTCGAGCATATGGCTGTAGAGGTAGGTCCCCTCGGCGACGTCCCAGGTCAGTTGCAGTCGGTCCGGGCCGGCGACCTCGGCCGAGAAGAGGAACGCCTCCTCGGCGGGGAGGATGTCGTCGTCCGCGCCCAAGCCGAGCGATTGGCCGAAGCCCGCCAATGCCTTCGCCGATTGCTCGCCCTGAATTGGCGACCGACTCTCGGGGGCGGCTGGGGGTGTGGTCTCGGCTGCGATAGGAGTCGCGGCCGCCATCTCCGGCAGCTCGAGCAGCAGGCGCTGGCGATGCGGCGGGTAGCAGAGCCCGGCATCGGCGCAGCCTTGCGATGTGGCATCGAGGGTCAGGAAGTTGCCTGCGCCGGTCGCGCGCGTGACCGGCACCCGGATCTCGACGCTGTCGCGATAGACCTGGACCTTGCCGAAGAACTCGTCCTCCTTGGTCTGCCCGGCGGGCATCTGCGGGCCGCCGGTCGAGATCCCGACGGTGTCCGTCTGGAACCCGAACTTACTCTGATACATGTAGTAGCCGTCGGCGATCTCCCAACGCACCCGCACCGCGTCGGGTCCGTCCGCCTCGCCCGAGATGCGGAAGGCCTGATCGGGCATCAGGAATTCGTCCTCCGCCAGCGCGCTCGGCGCCGCGGCGGCGGCGAGCAGCCAGGCCAAGGCGACGCTCAAGAGCCGTCGTGCTGTGGATGTCCCGCGCGACGGCCGATGCTTCGGACCCTGTTGTTCGGTGGCGGTGTCGTCGATGGCGGTTTGGCGCCGCTCGACGGCGGCCCCGATCCCGGGGCTCAGTCGTTGTGGTCGGTGCATGTCGTTACCCAGCTCAGATAGTCGGGGAGTCCCTCGGTGACGGGGACCGCGATGATTTCCGGAATCTCGTAGGGGTGCAATGCGCGCAGGCGCTCGGTCAATGCGGCGACACGCTCGGTCGTCGTCTTGATCAAGAGCAAGACCTCGGGATCACGCTGGATCTGACCCTCCCAACGGTAAATCGAGGTGATGCCCGGCAGCAGATTCGCGCAGGCGGCAAGCCGCTCATCGACCAATGCCGCGGCGATGCGCCCGGCCGCGGCCTCGTCGGGACAGGTGCAGAAAATCAGGCGATGGTCTGCCGTCATGCGGCGGCTCGGCGGCGTTTCATAAGGTTCGGGGTTCCACTATCCTGCAACGGATCGGCCTGTTTCTACCATAATGTTTGTCGGTTTAAGGGATCTCGGTCGACCGAGCGCGGACCGACCGACCACTTCGGGAGACCATTATCGTGCCTTTTTTGTTTCTGCTGATCATCATCGGAATTCCGATGATCGAAATCTACATCATGATCCAGGTCGGCTCCGAGATCGGGGCGTTCCCGACCATCGCCCTGGCCATCCTCACCGCCATCGTCGGGATCTGGCTGGTCCGCCACCAAGGTTTCGGCCTACTCATGCGGGTGCGGGAGATGACCGACCGCGGGGAGGTCCCCGCGTTGGAGGTCTTGGACGGCGCGCTGCTCCTCGTTGCGGGACTCTTTCTGCTCCTTCCCGGCTTTATGACCGACACGATCGGGTTTTTGTTGCTTGTCCCGCCCCTGCGACATTGGATCGTCGGGCGCTATGTCCGCGTGATCCCGATCCGGCCCGGCACGCCCCCCGGTGAAGCAGAGGGTCCAAGGGTCATCGAGGGCGACTACCGCCGCGAAGATTGAGGCCCGTTGAAGCCTCCGGCGCTTGACAGACGAGGATAAGGCTCTACTATTAGCACTCGTTTGAGATGAGTGCTAACAGAGCGGGCCGAAACGGGCTGCTCACCCGCGCTCCGAACCCGTCAACCGCACGAGGAGATCACCACATGAAGATTCGTCCCCTGCACGACCGCGTCGTTGTCCGTCGCATGGAAGAAGAGCGCACGACCGCCGGCGGCATCGTGATCCCGGACTCCGCCACCGAGAAGCCGATCCAGGGCGAGATCATCGCCGTGGGTAAGGGCAAGATCCTCGACAACGGCGAGAGCCGTCCGCTGGATGTCAAGGTCGGCGACCGCGTCCTGTTCGGCAAGTATTCCGGCACCGAGGTTAAGCTCGACGGCAACGATTTCCTGGTGATGCGCGAAGAAGACATCATGGGCGTCGTCGAAGGCTGATGCCGAGCGCTTCCCTTGCGGGAAGCCCGCATCGAGTCCAGACCTAAGCCCCGCGAGCGAGCCGTGCAGGCTCGGCCCGCGTCCCCCGCAGCATCGAATTCCAAAGAATCAGATCAAGGATCAACACTATGAGTGCAAAAGACGTTAAGTTCGGCGGTGAAGCCCGTGCCCGTATGATGGAGGGTGTCAACATCCTCGCCAACGCCGTGAAGGTCACGCTGGGTCCGAAGGGCCGCAACGTCGTCCTCGAGAAATCCTTCGGTGCCCCGACCGTCACCAAGGACGGCGTATCCGTGGCCAAGGAAATCGAGCTGAGCGACAAGTTCGAGAACATGGGCGCCCAGATGGTGAAGGAAGTCGCTTCCCACACCTCCGACATCGCCGGCGACGGTACCACCACCGCAACCGTTCTGGCGCAGGCCATGGTCCGCGAAGGCCTGAAGGCCGTCGCTGCCGGCATGAACCCGATGGACCTGAAGCGCGGCATGGACAAGGCGGTCGAGGCTGCCGTGGAGGAACTCAAGAACCTCTCCAAGCCCTGCACCGAGTCCAAGGCGATCGCCCAGGTCGGCACCATCTCGGCCAACTCGGACGAGTCGATCGGCCAGATCATCGCCGAGGCGATGGAGAAGGTCGGTAAGGAAGGCGTCATCACCGTCGAGGACGGCACCTCCCTGCACAACGAGCTGGATGTCGTCGAAGGCATGCAGTTCGACCGCGGCTACCTCTCGCCCTACTTCATCAATAATCAGCAGAGCCAGAGCGCCGAGCTGGAAGACCCCTTCATCCTCCTGCACGACAAGAAGATCTCGAACATCCGCGAGCTTCTGCCGGTGCTCGAAGCCGTCGCCAAGGCCGGCCGTCCGCTGCTGATCGTCGCTGAGGACGTCGAAGGCGAGGCGCTGGCCACGCTGGTGGTCAACACCCTGCGCGGTATCGTCAAGGTCTGTGCGGTCAAGGCCCCGGGCTTCGGTGATCGTCGCAAGGCCATGCTGCAGGACATCGCCATCCTCACCGGCGCGACCGTGATCTCCGAAGAGGTCGGTCTGTCGCTCGAGAAGGCGACCCTGAACGATCTGGGTACCGCCAAGCGCGTGCAGGTCGCCAAGGACGAGACCACCCTCATCGACGGCGCCGGCTCCGAGATGGACATCAAGGCGCGCTGCGAGCAGATCCGCGCCCAGGTCGAAGAGACCAGCTCCGACTACGACAAGGAAAAGCTCCAGGAACGTTTGGCCAAGCTGGCCGGCGGTGTTGCCGTCATCAAGGTCGGTGCCGCTACCGAGATGGAGATGAAGGAAAAGAAGGCGCGTGTCGAAGACGCGCTGCACGCCACCCGCGCTGCTGTCGAGGAAGGTATCGTCCCCGGCGGTGGTGTTGCGCTCGTCCGTGCCCAGACCGCGGTCAAGGGCCTGACCGGTGCCAATCACGACCAGGACGTCGGTATCACCATCGCGCGTCGCGCCATGGAAGAGCCGCTGCGTCAGATCGTCGCCAACGCCGGCTGCGAGCCGTCCGTCATCCTGCACAAGGTCGTCGAAGGCTCGGGTAACTTCGGTTACAACGCCGCCAACGGCGAGTACGGCGACATGGTCGACATGGGTATCCTGGATCCGACCAAGGTCACCCGCTCGGCGCTTCAAAACGCCGCGTCGGTTGCCGGCCTCATGATCACCACCGAGGCGATGGTCGCCGAAGAGCCGAAGGACGACGCCCCGATGCCGGGCGGCGGCGGCATGGGTGGAATGGGCGACATGGGCGGCATGGGCATGATGTAAGCCCGACCGTCTGCGTCTAACCGCAGACCCAAGCCCCGCTCCGGCAAAAGACCGGGGCGGGGCTTTTTTTGTTGGATCTAAACTGCGTTCAGTGCGAGATGCTGATTTTCGGGAGAGTTCGACGTTTGGTGCATCCACAGCGCGATCAGCCCCTGCGGGCGCTGCCCGCCGTGATCTACCGGGGTGGGCTGGCCAGGCTGCCGAACCGCCGCGCCTTCCACGAACGGCTGCGCGTCGGGATCGTGCGCTGGACCCGCTTGCCGCGTTTACGTTGGATTTTCCAATGTCGCAAGCGGTCCTATGGTGAGGTCGCAACATCACGCCGATCGCCGGGGTGAGCAACGTCTCGGCCATAGAATCAACGTAAGAGTACCGTCGCAGATGTCTGAAGAATCTCTCGATCAAGATCAAGCCCCCGAGACACCGCACCGCTGATCGTGCCTTCGGGCTAGGGTGCCGTGGCGGCGCTGCAGCCCGTTCCAGGCGATGGGATCGGACGCGGGTCGAAACGAAGCGGCGCTACGCGATGCGGTTGCCTTGCGCGATTCTCCGGCGCCGGGCCGAGACGGGAGCGGTCGGATGCGCCAAAACGACGGGCGTGGGTTGTCTGGGCCGTTCGTCTGTTCGGCGTACTGACCTTGACGCTCATCGGATGGTGGTTGTGGATCGCCTACGATTGGGACCATACCGCCTTCTGGGAATGGACGAGCACCGCCGACCCGTTGCCCTTCTTCCTGCTGCTCGCTGTTCTTCCCGCCGTCGGGTTTCCGACCTCGCCCTTCTATCTGCTCGCTGGAGCGACCTTCGGCGCAGGCACCGCGATCGTCGGCTCGGGGCTCAGCATGGCGAACACAACAAGTGCGATCCGGGCCTGGATGCCGATGGGTGCGGCCTCGGCGGGTGAGGTGTCGAGGCGGGCGTCGAACAGCAGCAGGACGGCGCTGCCGACGACAATCAGGGCGAACAGGATCGCCGCCCGGGTGTAGAAGTGGAGTCCGAGAAAGGGCTCCCCGTAGGTGCCGGTTCGCCTGAAAGATGGGCCATCGGAGATGCGCCGGTGAACCAGAGACAGGGGTCGGGAGAGCAGTCTCCAGATCTGATGGGCCGCCGGTGTATCTCCCGCCGACATCCGTCGGAGAGCAACGATTGTGATCGGGACGCTTCGGCTTAGGCCGACGAGTTTCCGTAATCGTACGCAGTATACAAACGAAGATTCATCATTATATTGTTCTTGTAGGCGCCGGCTTACATCCAAACGGTATACCGATGCGCCATCGCTGCATGATGAAGCAACCGGTGGTGATTTGAGATACGAGCGTCGCGAGTTACCGTTGACCAACGGCAAACAATAATCCAGGTGAAGCCTTCGGGAGAGCGAGTATGAGCAACAATGCGCACCGCGTTTCCGGTATCTATGCCACCCGCCGAGAAGCGGAAGTGGTCTACGATCGGCTGTTGCGAGACGGGTTCCAGGCCGGGCAGATGGAGCTGATCGATCAGCCCGGAGCAGATGCAGAAACAGATCCGGATAGTGATGAGGTCCGCAACGAGATGCTCGTCGGCGGCGCCATCGGCACTGCCGCGGGGGCCGGAGCCGGCGCCCTGGGGTCGGCCGCGATTGCTGCCGCGAACGTGAGCCTGTTCATCGCCAGCCCGTTGCTCGGGACACTCATGATGGTCGGTTGGGGCGCGTCGGTCGGCGGAATCGTGGGTGCTTCGGTGGGGCTTGGGACTGTCGATACCAAGCGGTTTGACGACCTCGTGAAGCAGGCAATAAGCCAAGGCCACGCCGTTCTGATCGTTCACGCCGAGACCGAGGAACAAACGACCCTCGCACAATCGGTGATCGGCGAATCGCTGAAGGATCTGACCGACGAGGTGTCCTGAAGGGCCACGTCGGGAAGATCCAGCGACAGTCCACCGCGTCATTGTTTTGCGAAGCCGGCCGTGGATCCGCTCGGCTGATGAAGGGGCTTGGCCAATGTCACGTCCAGCAGCACATCAACCGAACCTACCGTTGCACCCGGACGTTCTTCGAATGAAGGAGTCACTCGACAACAATCAGCTCGATCTACCGACATCGCCCGGAAACCGTGTCCCAGGTTTAGGCCTGTCCCGGTTTATGCCTGAGATTTTCTCTCTGAAGCACTAGGCCCTCTGTGCGGAACCGCACCGACGCAGCATCCGGCCGCGCGTACCCTGTGAATCGAACCATCAGGTTCAGGTCGTGCCATCGCATGACCCACACATTCAGAGGAAAACCTCATGAACCAGATCATCTACATTGTCGGCGCCATCGTTATCGTTCTCTTCATCCTCGGGTTCCTCGGACTTCGGTGAGGTCGGGGATTGATTCGGCCCAAACCGGCTGCGTCGTGCTGACTTTTCGGTGCGCACTTCAACCGCCGCAGGATGTCGGTTCCAAAGGTGTCGCCGATCGCGACATCCACGGCATCGCGGCGGCGTGCGATCAGCACGCGCCCGATGCGTGGGTACGGCCGGGTCTTGTCATCATGCAATCATCCCCTGCACAAGCGAGTTCAATCGCCCTACCGCAGTAGCTCTTGTGGGCTTGAGTTCGTCCGCCTACGGTCAGCGTTCGCGTACCAACCGACGCTACACGAGTCTATCTGCAACCGAGCCTCTTAGCGGGGCCTCGGCGCGCTCGTAGGAGCATGGTCTGCGCGCTTGTCAGGAGCAACCCGGATAGGATACATCGCAAAAGAAAGAGGAGGGTCTGAGAGCGCGGGCGGGATCTCTTCCCGAACACACTCGGTGGCATTGCTTTTCGGTTCATGATCGTGTCGACCTCATGCGCTTCAGCGTTACCCTTGGCACTTAAACCGCGCCGATTCCAGCGGTCGTCAAAACTGCCGGGGCCGATCTCATCCAAAAACATCGCATACCGCAAAGGGCGCGGTTTAATCTAACGGCTGCCAATGCCGTCTCGGTGACACTCGATCGGCGCGCCTCTCTGACCGAAATCGCCGCCGAGCTTGTGCACCACCTGCGCAACCCACTCATGGCACTGCGTGGCAATGCCAAGGCCCTACTCGTGTCGCCGGATCAAGCCGCGGAGATCGCGGCCGAGTTCGATCGGGACATCCTCGCCTTGAACCAGAAGCTCTCGGGCTTTCTGGACCTGACCCGGCACCGCGACGAGCATTGCGGACCCGCGGATCTCGATGCCTTGATCCGGGATGCGGCTCGCTTAGCCGAGCCGCTCGCTAGGCGCCAGGGTCATGAGATCGAGCTGGCGATCGCCGCGGGACTTCCGCGTCCGTCGCTTCAAAGCGGTGCGATTCGCGATGCCCTGTTGAATCTGCTCGTCAATGCGTCCCAGAGCGGCCAAGGATCCGGGGTCATCCGGGTCGAGGCCGCAGCGGAACGCGATGGTCTGCGGATTCGGGTCGAGGACCGCGGGCGCGGTATCGAGCCGAGTGACCTGGAATGCAGGTGACGATCGAACGGCGCGAAGAGGTCAAGCCGCGCCGCATCCAGGTCAAGTAGGCCGCAGCGGCTGCTTGCTCCGATTTGGGTGACCCGATCCACAGGCGGATACGTGAAGCCTCGCGCACGCCCGGGTCAGATTTCCGGAGGGCTCTATGTCGACACTTCAACAGATTAAACACGACATCACACGGGCATGGGACCATGTCCGCGACGGCTGGGACCGACTCTCCGATCAAGCCGCCGGGGCGGTGGCTCGATTCACGCATAAGGGTGCGAGACCGACCCGCGATCACGGCGGGCGAAGTCTCGACCTGTGGGGCGGCCTTCGCGCTCCGGCTTGGCGCGCTCCGGCTTGGCGCGCTCCGGCTTGGGATTCGACGTTGCCGAGCGGCGGTTGGGGCGTCCTGGCCGCCGAGGTCTCGGATGACGACGACAAGATCGTCGTGGGACTCAAGGCCCCCCGGTATGACCAAGGACGACTTCGAGCTTCAAGTCATGGACGGCTACCTGGTCGTCCGCGGCGAGAAGCGGGTCGAGCGCGAAGAGTCCAAAGGCCGCTACCACGTCACCGAATGCGCCTACGGCCATTTCGAGCGCGCCATCTCCTTGCCCGACGAGGTCGAAAGCGACAAGGCCAAGGCGAGCTACAAACACGGCGTCCTGCGAGTCGAGATGCCGAAGGACAAGGCATGAAGCAAATGATCCCGAGATGCGGCTGGTGTGGCTCCGACCCCCTGTACCTCGCCTATCACGACCAGGAGTGGGGAGTGCCGCTCCACGATGACCGCCGCCTCTTCGAGATGCTGACGCTTGAAGGCGCGCAGGCCGGTTTGAGCTGGCTGACCATCCTGCGCAAGCGCGACGGCTACCGGCAGGCCTACGATAATTTCGATCCGGAGCGGATCGCGCGCTACTCGGATGCCGACATCCAGCGCTTGCTCGGCGATGCCCGCATCGTCCGAAACCGCCTCAAGATCGCGTCGGCCGTGCGCAATGCACAAGGCGTGCTGAGCATCCTCGAAGACACGGGGTCCCTCGACGCCTTCCTCTGGCAATTCGTCGACCATCTGCCGCAACAGAACGCTTGGGGCTCGCTGGACCAGGTGCCGACCCGAACGCCTGCATCGGACCGAATGAGCAAGGCGCTCAAGAAGCGCGGTTTCGTTTTCGTCGGATCCACCATCTGCTACGCCTTCATGCAGGCCGTCGGGATGGTCAACGATCACGTCGTTGGCTGTTATCGGCATGCAGAGATCAGGTCAACTGCACCTTGTTGACGAAATAGCCTGCCCGGTTATTCTCGCAGGTCAGGTAGGTGTCCCAAGGGGTGTGGCCGTGATCGCAGGTGTTGACGGTGCCGCGGGTCATGGTGCCCCCGGGGCTGTACCTGGTCTTCACCAGGTCACTGCCGCGCGCGGCAGCCGAATCGGAGAAAAGGTCATGGGATTCAAGCTGCTCAACCTGTTTTTCGACGCCGGCCCGCGGTTGGACTGCGGCCGGATGCACATTCTCATCATCACCGGGCCCGACGCGGGCCGGCGTCCCTCGACCCCGCCGCCAGCTCGATGAGAATCGTCAACAACCTGCGCGGTGCCGTCATCGCCTTCGTGCTGCTGCCCCTGCTCGGTGTCCTGATCGTGACCGGCGCTCTGGGCCTGCGTGAGCTGGAACAACAGATGCTGCAACGCATGCAGGAGGATATCGAGCTGGTGGCGCGGGCGATCCGCCTTCCCGTAGCCGCTGCGATGGTGCGGACCGACATCGAGGCGGCGCAGCAGGCGTTGGACTCCGCGTTCGAGATCGACCAGATCTTCGGCGCCTATGTCTACAATGACGCCGGCGAGCGCGTCGCCAGCAGAGGTCCGCGCAGTCCGCTGCTCGAACGGCGCCGGGAGGCCCGCGCGGTGACCGCCGAGGGGACTCAAGGGAGCTTCGATGAGCGGCGCGGACGCGCGGTCTTCTCGTTCTTTCTGCCTTTATTCGATCCCGCCGGTCAGGTGGTAGGGCTGTTGCAGGTGACCCGCGACGTGGGGGGATTTCGTGCCTATCTAGCGCAGTTGCGCTGGATCGGCGGCATCGGTATCGGCGCCCTGGCTGCCGTCTTTCTGATCGTGGTGCTGGTTGGACATCATCGCGCCGTCGGCCGCCATGTGCGTGCCCTCACGGCCGCGATGCAGCCCATCGGCAGCGGTGAGCCGGGGCTGCGAGTGCCGACGCGAGGCCCCCGCGAGCTAGCGGTCCTGGGGGTCGGGATCAACGCGATGATCGCCCGTTGGGAGGCATCGGAACAGCGCCTGCAGGAACAACGGCTGGCCCAAGCGGCGTTGGAACAGGCTCTGCTGCAATCCGAGAAACTGGCCGCCGTCGGGCGGCTGGCGGCCGGCCTTGCCCATGAACTCGGCACCCCGCTCGGCAGCGTGGCCGGGCGTGCTCAGCGCGCGGCGCGCCGCCTACCCGAAAATGCCCCGGCCCGTGCCGAGCTCAAGACGCTGATGGAAGAGCTTGGGCGGGTCGAGCGCATCGTGCGGCAATTGCTGGATTTCACGCGTCGCAACCCAGCCGTGCGCCGATGGGTGGACCTCCCCGGCCTGCTCACTGGCCTGGTCGAACGCCTGCGCCACGCTGACCCGGATGCGGCGCGCCAGCTGCGGATCGACTGCCGGGTGGCCCCTACGGCAGGGCCGATCATCGTGCCCGGCGATCCGCTGCGCCTGGAGCAGGCCATCGGTAACCTGTTGGATAATGCCGTGCAGGCTGCTCACAGCGAAGTCCGGGCGACCTGCCGCAGCATCGGCGATCAGGTCGAGCTACGCATCTGCGATGATGGCCCCGGTGTCGATCCGGGCATCGTCGATCGGCTGTTCGAGCCCTTCGTCACGACCAAACCTGTGGGTCAGGGCACCGGGCTCGGGCTCGCGGTCGCGCGCGCCGCGATCCTCGAGCACGGCGGCGAGCTGATCCTGGAAGGGGATCGCGGCCCTGGCGGCACCGCACCTCCGGGGCCGCCAGCGCCCGGCCCGGCGGGTCACGCCGGGCCCGTCCCCTGGCCTGCCGAACCCGGCCAATGCGCCCGGCCGTCCCCCGCCGCCGAGCCTGGCCGGCAGGTCGGATCCCGGGTTGGACCAGGGCGCGCCAATGGTGCTTGTTTCCTGATCCGGCTGCCCGCCGCTGACCGCGTGACGCACGCTGGAGATCCGCGCGATGGTCGATGACACGCAGCGATCGGCACCGACCGATGAACCGGTCCTGATCGTAGAGGACGACGCCGCCTATCGACAATTGCTGGAGGATGAGCTCGGCGATGCGCGCTACCGGACGCTCGCGGTGGCAAGCGCCGAGGACGCTCAAGCCCTGCTGGCGCGTAGGACCGTCGCGCTGGTGATCAGCGACCTGCGACTTCCCGGCGCGGACGGTCGGACGGTATTGGAATGGACCCGCACACTGACGCCGGTACCTGGCTTCATCATGCTGACCGGCTTCGGCACCATCGACGAGGCGGTGGCGGCCCTTAAGGCCGGTGCGGATGACTTCCTGACCAAACCGGTCGACCTGGAGCACCTGCGACTGGCAGTCAGTCGGGTGCTCGAAAGCCGACGTCTCCGTGCAGAGGTCGCCCGGTACCGGGCGCTGCAAACAAGCTCCGGTTTTCATGGCATGTCTGGCACCAGCCCCGCGATGTTGAAGCTGTTCGATCTGATCCGGCGCATTGCCCGGTCCGACAGCAGCGTATTGATCACCGGCGAGTCGGGCACCGGCAAGGAGCTGGTGGCGCGGGCGCTGCACGCCGAGAGTCCGCGAGCAGACGGGCCATTGGTGACACTGAACTGCGCCGGGATCCCGGAGTCGCTGCTGGAGTCGGAGTTGCTGGGCCATGCGGCCGGTGCCTTTAGCGGTGCCCGCGGGGCCCGGCGCGGACTCTTCGCCGAGGCTGACGGCGGCACCCTATTCCTTGATGAGATCGCCGAGATGCCGCCGGCGATGCAGCCGAAGTTGTTGCGTGTGTTGCAGGATGGACAGGTGCGCCCGGTCGGGGCCAATGCCGAGATCCAGACCGATGTCCGCGTACTCGCTGCGACCCATCGCGACATCGCTGAGCGGATACGCAGCGGTGACTTCCGCGAGGATCTGTTCTACCGCTTGGAGACCTTTCGGATCGACGTTCCGCCGTTGCGCGAGCGCGGCGAAGACGTCGCAGCATTGCTGCGCGAGCGCCTGCAGGCGCAGACGGCGGCGCTGGGTCTGCCTCCCCGGCGTTTTTCACCTCGGGCCTTGCGCGCGCTGCTGCAGTACCCCTATCCCGGCAACGTGCGCGAGTTGATCAGCCTCGTCGAGCGCGCGGTGACGCTGGCCGACGGCGAGGTCATCGAGATCGGTGACCTGCCGGAACGCGTGCAGATCGACGCCGGACCGCTATCCGACATCCGACTACAGGTCCTGCCGCCGACGCGGTCACACGCCGAGGACTGGGAGACGCTCGCCGAGCGGGAGGCTCGTTACATCCGCGAGGTCCTCGCTTTCACCGACGGGAACAAGCAGCAGGCGGCGAGGATTCTCGGCATCGGTCGAAAGACGCTGTATCGCAAGATCGACGAGGGCCTGTAACCAATCGCAACGGTGCAGGCTGACCCATGTGTCATAACGAAACAGTCAGCACGCATCGGCAGGGGCCGCAACGACACCTATCGAAATGTTATAAGCTATTATTTGTACTTGGTATTGCTCGCTAGAGCCGGGGCCTGGCATTGCATGTGCTGGATGCGTGGTGCACACATCAGTGCACACCAACCGAAACATTACAGGAGGTCCCGATGACTTCACGATTCACTCCTCGACACGCCGCATCGCTCACCGCTGCCCGCACGTCGGCCCTCATGCCGGCTACCCTGTTGCCCGTACTGGGTCTCGCCGCCCTGCTATCGCTTGGCGGTAATGCCTTGGCCGCCGACGCCGGAGGCGCACCGCCGGCACAGGATCCGCGGGGCCCGGCAGCGTACAATCCCCAAGTCAAGATCGATGACAAGACGGTCGACAACTTCGCCGAGGCATTTTCGTCCATCCAGGAGATCAATGCCGATCTGACCAGTCAGCTTGAGACAGCCTCCGACCCGGCGGTGGCTCAGACGCTCCAGCGTGAGGCCCAATCCAAGATGGTCGAAGCGGTCGATGAGGCCGGCATCTCGGTCCAGGAGTACAACGAGATCGCCACGAGACTCCGGCAGGACCAACGACTCGCCGAGCGAGTTCAGAATGCGTTGCCCGGCCGATAAAGCTGCCCGGCATTAGCTGGTCTGCCCACGGCGTTCGCCGTGGGCGCCACGGCTGAGACGACCGCGGCGGAGAAGCCGCAGTCGTTGCACTTACAGCGGCCCCGATCGCAAGCAATCCACAGGATATACAGGGCTCGAAGCCGGCAGTCACGTGATGCGCGATCGCCGGCTTCGAGCCCTTTGCTTAGCGACCGCGCCTACGGCCATTTCGAGCGCGCCATTCCCTCGCCCGACGAGGTCGGAAACGAGAAGGTCAAGGCACGACGCCGACAGCCGATCAAGGTGGCGTGTACCGACACCGGCTCCAGATGAATCGGGTCCGGGTTGAAAAGTGCCCGGCGTCATCCATGTCGTGACCTTCGAACGACACGGAGAGACCGATGGGACGACCCGGTTGGCCCGGCTTTACCCCGCAGGCCGAGACGCCGACTCGCGCGGCCGGACTCGCGCGTCTGGCCACCTTCGTTGCGCATGCTGCGGCCTACTCGCGCGAGCGCAATCGTGTCGTCCCGCCCCATGATCGGGTCTCCCGGCTCTCGCCCTATCTGCGGCATCGTTTGATCCTGGAGCGCGAGGCGGTCGCCGCGGTTCTGGACGCCCATCCGCGGGATGCCGTCGACAAGTTTATCTCCGAGGTGTTGTGGCGGACCTACTGGAAAGGCTGGCTCGAGCTTCGCCCGCACATCTGGGACGCCTATCTCGATCGGCGTCGACGCGACCGCGACGGGCTCGCGGGGACGGCGTCGGTCCGCTATGGCGAGGCGATCGCCGGGCGGAGCGGGATCGCCTGTTTGGATGCCTGGGCGCGCGAGCTGATCGAGACCGGCTATCTGCACAATCACGCGCGCATGTGGTTCGCTAGCATCTGGATCTTCACCCTGCGTTTGCCCTGGACGCTCGGTGCGGCCTTCTTTCTGCGGCACCTGCTGGATGGTGATCCAGCCTCCAACACGCTCTCCTGGCGCTGGGTCGCGGGGCTCCATACGCGCGGCAAGCACTATCTCGCCCGGGCCGAGAACATCGCCCGCTATACCGACGGGCGCTTCGACCCGAAAGGCGAGCTCGACGAGCAGGCGTTGCCCTTGACCGAGCCTTTGCTCGACTTCACCCCGCGTGCGCTTCGCGCGTCGGTCGAGCTGGCCACGGACCTTCCGAGCGGTCTGCTTCTGACGCCCGAGGATTTGGCCCCGGAGGTCTCGCGCTTATCGCGGCTCGGGTTTCGCGGCGTCGCCGGCGGCTGGGACGAGACGGTCGGGGAGGGTCTCGACCTAGCCCCTCCGGTCGTCGACTTCTCGCGCGTCGCGATCGCCGATGCCCTGGCTCGGGCCGAGGCGCATTTCGCGGTCCCGTCACACGCTCTGGACGAGGGCGACTGGCTGGCTGCGGCCGAGGCATGGGCTCTCAGCCTTGCCGTGCGCCAAGTCGTCACGCTCGAAACACCGGTCGGCCGCTGGCGGGAACGCCTCGAGCAGCTTGACGCACGACTCGCCAAGCACGGCATCGCACTCGTCCGATCTCGCCGCACCTGGGACAGCAATCTCTGGCCCGGCGCAACCCGCGGCTTCTTCCCCTTCCACGAGCACGCCCGCCGGCAAGGCCATCTCGATGGTCTGACGCGCATCAATGATGCCTAAACCGCGTCCACAGCGAGATGCTCACTTTCGAGTGCGTTCGACGTTTGGTGCATCCACAGCCGTTAGCGGGGACGCGGTTTAAACCGCGTCCAGAGCGACATGCGTCATTTTCATGTTGCGTTTGGCTTCGGAGATGTCCTCGATCTCGGTGAGACGCGGTTTAAAATTTAATATTTTTCAGAATCTTAAACCGCGCCGGTTCCGTCGATCGTCGGAGCTGGCGCGGCCAAGCCAATCCAACAAACTACGCATACCGCACTGGGCGCGGTTTAAACCCGGATGACACCCATGCAACTTGTCTGGTTCAAGCGCGACCTCCGGGTCTATGACCATACTGCACTTGCAGAGGCCGCAGGGCACGGCCCGGTCCTGCCGGTCTACATCGCCGAGCCCGGATACTGGTCCCAACCGGATGCCTCCGGTCGCCACTGGGCCTTCATCGCCGAGTGTCTGGGCGAGCTGCGAACGGATCTCGCCGCGCTGGGACAACCCTTGATGATCCGAGTCGGAGAGGCCGTCCCGGTCCTGAGCGAGCTGCTGGATCGTCTGCCCATCCAGGCCGTTTGGTCGCATGAGGAGACCGGCAACGGCTGGACCTATGCGCGGGACATCGCCGTCGGCAATCTGCTGCGCAGCCGCGGCATCCCCTGGCATGAGCGGACCCAGAACGGTGTGGTCCGCCGCCTCGAAACGCGCAACCGATGGTCGAAGATCTGGGAGCAACGGATGGGGATGCCATTGGAGCCGCCGCCGACCCTCCGACCTTTGGGGACCCTGTCGGAGATCGGCGGGCTGGGTGCCGTTCCCGACACGCGGGACCTCGGGATCGCCGACGACCCCTGCCCGCAACGCCAACCCGGCGGTCGGCGAACCGGCGTCGGAACGCTCGAAAGTTTCCTGCGCGAGCGCGGCGAAGCCTATCACCGCGAGATGTCGAGCCCACTGACGGCTTACGAGTCCTGCTCGCGTCTGAGCACCCATCTCGCATGGGGGACGCTCTCGATTCGCGAGCTGGTCCAAGCGACGCGCCATCGCCGGGAGCAGGTGGCGGCGCTCGTCCAAACCAGCGGGCAACGCAGCACTTGGTCAAAGGCACTCTCGGCGTTCGAGGGCCGGCTCCACTGGCACTGCCATTTCATGCAGAAGCTCGAAAGCGAGCCCCGCATCGAATTCGAGAACATGCACCGCGCCTGCGATGGGCTCCGTGATCCGACACCGGACCGGGAACGCCTCGATGCCTGGCGCCAAGGCCAAACCGGCTTCCCCTTCGTCGATGCCTGCATGCGTGCCTTGATCCACACCGGCTGGATCAACTTTCGGATGCGCGCCATGCTGGTGTCCTTCAGCGCCTACCATCTCTGGCTGCATTGGCGCGAGCCGGGCCTGCACCTGGCGCGCGTCTTCACCGACTATGAGCCCGGCATCCATTGGTCCCAGGTCCAGATGCAATCCGGTACCACCGGCATCAACACGCTGCGTATCTACAACCCCGTCAAGCAGTCGCAAGACCAGGATCCGGATGGCCTCTTCATTCGTCGCTGGGTGCCCGAGCTGGCCGATGTTCCGGACGCCCGAGTACACACGCCTTGGATGATGTCCCGCGCCGAGCAAGACCTCTGCGGATGCCTCGTCGGCCGAGACTATCCGGCCCCGATCGTCGACCACGAGGCGGCCGCCCGGGAGGCCAGGCGCCGCATCGGCGCGATCCGGCGTACCCTGGAATCCCGCGCCGAAAGCCGGACCATCTTCGAGACTCACGGCAGTCGTCGTCGCAGTATCGGCTCAAGCCGGACGCGCACGACGACCACGAAAACAGGCAGCAAAAGAACACGGCCCCCGAGCCCCGAGTCGACCTCATGAGCCACAAGAAGCCCCACCTCCCGTCCAAGATCTGCGCAAGCTGCGCTCGCCCCTTCGCCTGGCGCAAACGCTGGGCAGCCTGTTGGGAATCGGTCC
>NZ_JAABRP010000057.1 GCF_011390875.1 Thiocapsa sp. | reverse complement strand
GTGCGGCTAGGCCGGGCCGATCCCCTTCGGGCGTGGTCTTGCGGCTGGTGTGCCGTCGTGTCTCAGGCGTCATCGGTTTCCTCCGCCTTGGCGGCTGCGGCCTTCTTGGCCGCCGCGCGTTGCTTGGCCGCCTCGATTGCGGCCTTCTTCGCGTCTTGGTCGGTTTGACTCTTTCCGGGTCCCGCCTCGAGCGACGCCTTCTTCTGGCGAAGTCGGGCCTTGCGCTCGCGCTCTTGGCGCTCGAGGCGCACCTGCTTGGCCTCGTGGCGCAGGCGTGCGAGCTCGGCCTTGCGCTTGTCTTCTTCCCGTGCCCAGACCTCGTTCTTGGCGTACCTGTAGTATTGAACCAGCGGGATGTGGCTTGGACAGACCTGCGCGCAGCATCCGCATTCGATGCAGTCGAAGAGGTTGTAGTCCTGAACACGGTCGAGATCCTTCGCGCGCGCATGCCAATAGAGCTGCTGCGGCAGGAGCTTGGCCGGGCAGACCTCGGCACAGCGCCCGCAGCGGATGCAGGCGAGTGCGGGCCCGGGATCGGGGGCTTCGGCCTCGGTCAAGGCCAGCACGCAGTTGGCCGGCTTGGTGACCGGGATCTCGGGATGCGCGATCTCGAAACCCATCATGGGCCCGCCGCAGACGAGCTTGCGCGGGCGCTCGCGATAGCCGCCGCAGTGCGCGATCAGGTCCGACACGGGTGTGCCGATACGCACCTCGAGGTTGCGCGGCTCGGCGATGGCCCGTCCCGTGACGGTGACGAGGCGCGAGATCAGCGGGCGACCCTCGAGAACGGCGTCGGCGACCGCGGCCGCAGACCCGACGTTCTGGCACACGACTCCGATTCGAGCCGGGATGGCGTGGGTCGGTACCTCTTCGCCGGTCAGGATGCGGATGAGCTGCTTCTCTCCGCCGCTCGGATAGAGGGTCGGGATGGAGCGGATCTCCGTGTAGCCGCGCATGTCCGTCTCGGCGAGGGCGAAGCGCATGGCCTCGAACGCCTCAGGCTTGTTGTCCTCGATCCCGATCAGGATCCGCGGATCACCCAGCAGGTGATGCATGATCCGTGCGCCCGCGAGGATGTCACCGGCGCGCTCGCGCATCAGCAGGTCATCGCAGGTGATGTAGGGCTCGCACTCGGCCCCGTTGATGATTAGCGTGCGGATGCGTTGATCCGGGCCGGGGTTGAGCTTGACGCTGGTCGGAAACGACGCGCCGCCGAGTCCGACCACGCCGGCCCAGCGGATGCGCTCGCGAATCTCGGACGGGTCCAGCTGGGCGTATTGGGTCATTGGCTCCGGCAGCTCGGCCCACGTGTCTTCGCCGTCGGTCTCGATGACGGCGCAGAGCGCGGAGAGCCCCGACGGGTGCGGCACCGGATGCGGCTCGATCGCGACCAGGGTGCCCGAGCTCGAGGCATGGATGCAGGCGCTGACATAGCCCTCGGCTTGCGCCAACAGCTGTCCTTTGAGGACCCGTTCGCCCACGCTGACGATCGGCCGCGCCGTCGCCCCGATGTGTTGCTGCAGCGGGATCACGAGGCGCTCGGGCAGCGGCATGACCTCCACGGCGCGGCTGTTGGAGAGCGCCTTCTCGTCGGGCACATGGATCCCGCCGTGGAATCTCCACAGGCGATCGCGGCGCAAGAGTGATTGGATGGCTGCCATGGCAGGGCTCCGGTCAGGCTGCCTCAGTCTCCCGCTCGGGCGATTCCGTGCGGGACGTGGGCTCGCTGGACGGATAGGGCCAGCGCCAATGGGGAATGTCGGTGGCGATCGGCACAATATGAATGCACTCCACCGGGCAGGGCGGCAGACACAGCTCGCAGCCCGTGCATTCGGCGGCGATGACCCCGTGGAGCTGCTTGGCGGCGCCGACGATGGCGTCGACGGGGCAGGCTTGCAGGCAAAGGGTGCAGCCGATGCAGGTTTGGGCGTCGATCACGGCGATCGCGGGCGGTTTCTCCTCGACCTCGAGGGCTGCAGGCTCGCGCCCGAGTAGATCCGCCAGGGCGAGCAGGGTTGCCTCTCCGCCGGGGATGCACTTGTTGATCTCGTCCTCGCCGCGGGCCAGGGCCTCGGCGTAGGGTCGGCATCCGGGGTGGCCGCATTGGCCGCACTGGGTTTGGGGCAGAAGTGCGTCGATTTGATCGGCGATCGGATTGCCTTCGACCCGAAAGCGGATGGCCGAATAGCCGAGCAGGAGTCCGAGGACAGCGGACAGCCCGGTCATGGCGAGGATGGCGGTCAACATGTCGATCGTCCCCTCAACTCGACACGAGCCCGGCGAAACCCATGAAGGCCAGCGACATCAGGCCCGCCGTGATCAGGGCGATGGCGCTGCCTTGGAAGGGCTCCGGGACATCGCCGACCGCGACGCGCTCGCGCACCGCGGCGAACAGCGTGAGCACGAGCGAGAAGCCGACCGCGGCACCGAAGCCGTACAGTGTTGCCTCGACTAGGCTGCGCTCGGCCTGCAGGTTCAGCAAGGCGACACCGAGTACGGCGCAGTTGGTGGTAATGAGCGGCAAAAAGATCCCCAGCACCTGATACAGAAGCGGGCTGGTCTTGCGCATGATCGTCTCGGTGAACTGCACCACCGCGGCGATCACCACGATGAAGGCGATGATTCGCAGATACTCGATGCCGAGCGGCACCAGCATGTATTCGTTGACCAACCAGGAGGTCACGGAGGAGAGCGTCATCACGAAGGTCGTCGCCAGACCCATGCCCGCAGCCGTCTCGAGCTTCTTCGAGACGCCCATGAAGGGGCAGAGTCCGAGAAACTTCACCAGCACGAAGTTGTTGACCAACACGGTGCCGATCAGGATGAGCGCGTATTCAGTCATGCTCTCTTTGGCTTCGGGGCTTGCGACGGGCGGTTGATGCGCTGTAGGGGCGCGACACGGGTCGCGAAATGCTGCAAGCGCGAAATCGCCGAAGGATACGCCCCGGGGGCGGTTTGCTACAACACCGGGACTGAAGGGTTATGGGGTGATGGCCGTCAGCCGCCAGCTTCGATGCCTTTAGCCCTTGGTCATCCTGTCGTCCAGGCCTCTCGGGTTCCCCAACCGGACGCGAAACTCCGACCACAGGCCCGGGTACGCCGACTTTAGTCGGCACCCGGGGAGGCGGACTTCAGTCCGCTGCGCGGGCGCGCTCGGGCGACTGAAGTCGCCCGTCCCCGGGAGCCGGATGAATCCGGCGTACCCGGGCGGCGGGCGGAGACCTGGACACTTCCGATGTGGCCGAAACGATGATCGAGGCCAACCGTGTGGATGCGCCAAACGTCGAGCTCACTCGACAATGAGCATCTCGCTTTAGGCGCGGTTTAACTCTATTTCACCCGCATCCCCGGCTGCGCCCCGGCATCCGGGCTCAGGATGAAGATGTCTTTGCCGCCGGGACCGGCGGCCAACACCATGCCCTCGGAGACGCCGAAGCGCATCTTGCGCGGGGCGAGGTTGGCGACCATGACCGTCAAACGGCCTTCCAAGTTGCTCGGGTCGTAGGCCGAGCGGATGCCGGCGAAGACGGTGCGGGTCTCGCCGCCGAGATCCAGCTCGAGCCTCAAGAGCTTGTCGGCGCCATCGACCAGACCGGCCGAGCGGATGCGGGCGATGCGCAGATCGAGCTTGCCGAAGGTCTCGATGTCGATCGTCTCGGCGATCGGGTGTTCGGACAGGTGCTTGCTTTCCTCGTCCGCAGCGGCGGGCGGCGGTGCCGTCGTGCTCAGGTCTTCCTTGGACGCCTCCAGCATGGCCTCGATGTGGGCCGGTTCGACGCGGGTCATCAAAGGTTTGAATGGCGCGATCTCATGGTCCAGTAGCGGCTCGGCGATTGCATCCCAGGTCAGCGGCTCGATCCGCATGAAGGCTTCCGAGTCGGCGGCGGTGCCCGGAAGGATCGGGCGCAGATAGCCGATCAGGATGCGGAAGAGGTTGATGCCCATCGAGCAGACCGCGTGAAGATCGGCCTCTCGAGCCGGATCTTTGGCGATCACCCAAGGCGCCCGCTCGTCGATGTATTGGTTGGCGCGGTCGGCCAGCGCCATGATCTCGCGCACGGCGCGGCTGAGCTCGCGTCGCTCGTAGGCGACGGCAATGGATTCGCCGGCCTGTACGAACTCGGCATGGAGCTGCGGATCGGCCAGGGTCGGGGAGAGTCTGCCCGCGAAACGTTTGGCGATGAATCCGGCGCTGCGGCTGGCGATGTTCACGACCTTACCGACCAGATCCGAATTCACGCGTGCGGTGAAGTCCTGCAGGCTCAGATCGATGTCGTCGACGCCCGGCCCGAGCTTGGCCGCGAAGTAGTAGCGCAGATACTCGGGATTGAGATGATCCAGATAGGTGCGGGCCTTGATGAAGGTCCCGCGCGACTTGGACATCTTCTGCCCGTCCACCGTGAGGAAACCATGTGCGAAGACCGCGGACGGCGTGCGGAAGTCCGCGCCGTGCAGCATCGCCGGCCAGAACAAGGCATGGAAGTAGATGATGTCCTTGCCGATGAAGTGATACAGCTCGGCGGAGGAGTCCTTGCCCCAGAACCGATCGAAATCCAACCCGGCGTCGCGCCCGCGTGGACTGTCGCAGAGATGTTGGAAGCTCGCCATGTAGCCGATCGGGGCATCGAGCCAGACATAGAAGAACTTACCCGGATGGTCCGGGATTTCAAAGCCGAAATAGGGAGCGTCGCGCGAGATGTCCCATTCCTGCAGGCCGGCGTCGAACCACTCGTCGAGCTTGTTCGCGACCTGGGCCTGCAGACCGCCGCCGCGGGTCCAGTCGCGCAGCATCGGCTCGAAGTCCCCGAGGCGGAAGAAATAGTGGTCGGACTCGCGCTGCTCGGGCACGGCGCCCGAGACTGCCGAACGGGGATTTTTCAGCTCGTTCGGCGAATAACTCGCCCCGCACGCCTCGCAATTGTCGCCGTACTGGTCCGGCGCCCCACATTTGGGACACTCACCCTTGATGAAGCGATCGGGCAGGAACATCTGCTCGACCGGGTCGTAGGCCTGGGTGATGGTGCGCTTGCTGATGTGACCCTTGTCGCGGTTGCGGGCGTAGATGAGGTTGGCGAAATGGCGGTTCTCCTCGGAGTGGGTCGAGTGGTAGTTGTCGAAGCCCACCCGGAAGGCCGCGAAATCGGACCTGTGCTCCTCTGCGACCCGCGCGATCAGCGCCTCGGGCGTGATGCCCTCCTGGCGCGCGCGCAACATGATGGGCGTGCCGTGGGCGTCGTCCGCACACACGTACCAGCAGGCATGCCCGCGCATCTTTTGGAAACGCACCCAGATATCGGTCTGGATATACTCGACCAGATGGCCGATGTGGATCGGCCCGTTGGCATAGGGCAGTGCGCTGGTGACCAAAATCTCTCGGGGGCTGCCGCCCCGGATGTCGCGGGTGTGACTCATGGATGGACTCAAGTGAATCGGCTTTAGGGTCTCGAACGATGCCCCAGTATCTCACGGCCCGTCCCGGTCCGGACAGCGCGGCCCCGGCCCGGGCTTTCACGTCCGGACTTGATTTAAGGCATGTCCATACCAAAAGTCTGCGGGAACTTTTCAGACCTCGGGTGCATCATCCCGGCCCACAGAAAAGCATCTGTCTGACGTGACTCGGCTGCGCCGGTCGCACCCATCTATCCTGGAGTACCTCATGTCCGAACCCACGAAAGAAGCCGTTGAAGCCGCCATCAAGGGCTACAAGGAACCCCACCTCGGGCGCGATCTGGTGGCGGCGCATTCGATCAAGGGCATCGAGATCGAGGGCGGCCAGGTCCGCATCAAGGTCATCTTGGGCTTCCCGGCCAAGACGATCTGCGCGGATATCGCCAAGGCGCTCGAAGATGCCGTCCTCAAGGTCGAGGGCGTCGAGATGGTCCAGGTCGACGTCACCTGGGAGATCAAATCCCACTCGGTTCAAAAGTCGCTCAAGCCGATCGACAACATCAAGAACATCATCGCGGTGGCCTCGGGTAAGGGCGGCGTGGGCAAGTCCACGACCGCGGTGAATCTTGCGCTGGCCCTGTCGGCCGAGGGTGCGAGTGTCGGCATCCTGGATGCCGACATTTACGGCCCGTCTCAGCCGCGTATGCTCGGGATCTCGGGCAAGCCTGAATCCAAGGACGGTAAGAGTCTTGAGCCGATGAATGCCTACCATCTCCAAGCCATGTCCATCGGCTTCCTCATCGACGAAGAGACGCCAATGATCTGGCGGGGCCCCATGGTTACCCAGGCCCTGGAGCAACTGCTCAACGACACCAACTGGTCGGATCTCGATTATCTGGTCATCGACCTGCCGCCGGGCACGGGCGATACCCAGTTGACCCTCGCGCAAAAGGTGCCGGTCTCGGGCGCCGTGATCGTCACCACACCTCAGGACATCGCCCTGCTCGACGCGCGCAAGGGTCTAAAGATGTTTCAGAAGGTCGAGGTCCCGGTGCTCGGCATCGTCGAGAACATGAGCACCCACATTTGCTCGGCTTGTGGTCACGAAGAGCACATCTTCGGCGAGGGCGGCGGGCAGAAGATGTCCGAGCAGTACGGGATCGATCTCCTCGGTTCGCTTCCGCTGAACGGGCACATCCGCGAGGAGACCGACAACGGGAAACCGACCGTGGTCGCCCAACCGGACTCGCGCGTCGCGGAGATCTATCGCGAGATCGCCCGCAAAACCGCTGCGAAGCTATCGTTGCAAGCCAAGGATTATGCTTCGAAATTCCCGCGGATCGTCATTCAGAACAACTAAACTGCGCCTTTTGGGGTATGCGAGGTCCGAGTGTGTGTCGGCCTCGTAGACCTCCTGGCGTGTCGTGCCGGGCGCAGTTTAGGATTTTTTCGCAACTTGGATACGGTCGCGCGACTGTCGTGTGTTCCGGGGTTGCGACGATTCGGGTAATGGCGCCGGTGTGGGCGTTCACCGGCCCGGTCTTCATCGGCTTGTTGTGCTTGGCTGCGCGGTGTAGCCTTTCCGGCTTTGCGCGCACACCGAGATTTCGCGATGGCCATCAAGTCCGACCGTTGGATCCGCCGTATGGCCGAAGAAGGCGGCATGATCGATCCGTTCGAGCCCGTGCAGGTGCGCGAGGGCGAGCAGGGGCGGGTCATCTCCTACGGGACTTCGAGCTACGGCTACGACGTGCGGTGTGCCGACGAGTTCAAGATCTTCACCAACATCAACTCGGCCATCGTCGATCCGAAGAACTTCGATTCAAACGGCTTTGTCGATCTCAAGTCCGACGTCTGCATCATCCCGCCTAATTCGTTCGCGCTGGCGCGCACCGTCGAATATCTCCGTATTCCGCGAAATGTCCTGACGATTTGTCTCGGAAAAAGCACGTACGCGCGTTGCGGCATCATCGTCAACGTCACCCCGTTGGAGCCCGAGTGGGAAGGGCACGTGACCCTGGAGTTTTCCAACACCACGCCGTTGCCGGCGAAAATCTATGCGAACGAGGGCGTGGCTCAGATCCTGTTCTTCGAGTCGGACGAGGTCTGCGAGACCTCTTACAAGGATCGCGGCGGAAAATATCAGGGTCAACGCGGAGTGACCCTGCCGAAGTCTTGACCTCCGCTAAACCGCGTCCAGAGCGAAATGCTGACTTTTCAGAGAGCTCGACGTTTGGTGCATCCACGGCCCTAAGCAGGGACGCGGTTTAGCCGACGTCGTCGGTCTTCGGGGTCGGGTCGACCGCCGGATCCGTCGCCCAATGGCGCCCACGCCGCTCGACGACGTTCCCGTAGAACTGCAACATCCGCTCCGCGAGGACCGGCGCCGACCACGACCGGGCGTGCTCGACCGCCTCGACGGCGAGTCGCGCACGCAGCGCCGGATCCACGAGGATCCGGACCGCCTTGTCGGCGAAGTCGGTCTCATCGTCCTCCGCGATCAACGATCCGCCGCCGCCGGCCAGCACTTCCTTGGTGCCCATGACGGCGGTCGAGACCACCGGCACGCCCAGCGCCATCGCCTCGAGGAGGACGAGACCCTGGGTTTCCGTCTTCGAGGCGAAGACGAAGGCGTCCCCTGCGCAGTAGCAGTCTTCCAAAGAGCCGTCGCGCTCCAGATACCCCGTGAACAAGATGTTGTCGGCCAACCCGAGATGGTTAGCCAGGGTCTGAAGTCGACGTTGTGCCGGACCCGCCCCGGCGATCACCAAGAGCACATCCGGAACCTGCGTCTTGACGCGCGCGAGCACCCGCAGGATGAAGTCGATGTTCTTCTCGAAGGCGAGGCGGCTGACATGGACCAGAACGGGTCGCCCGGGAGGGATGCCCCGAGCGTTTCGGAAGCGAGTACCGTCGCCTCGGCTGAATTGGACCAGCTCAATCCCGGTCGGGATCACCGTCGCGGGCGTCTTTACCCCGTAGCCCTTCAGGACCTCGAGCATGGCCTGCGAGGGCACCGCCAGCGCGTCGACATCGTTGCACTGGGCCGTCGAGAAGTCGCGTGCGAGCCTCTGCATCCAGGCGGCCGGGACGAAGGGCACATAGTGCTGGAGATACTGCTCGAAGAAGGTGTGGTAGCTCTCCACCACCGGGACATCCAGGCGCTTGGCGATCCCGAGACCGAGATAGTGCGCGAAGAAGGGTGTCTGAATGTGCACCAGATCGTATCCGCGGCTCGCCAGCATGCGATCGTGGCGACGGATCTCTCGGGGACGCAACATGCGATCTTCGGGATCGATCACCAGATAGCGCGACGGGATGCGCAGGACCTCGAAGGGCTCGGGCGCGGACTCGCCACCGGCCGCCGAGTAGTCCGGCGCGATCAGGGTGACCTCGTGTCCTTTCTCGACGAATTCCCGCGCAAACGTCTGGATCGACGTCGATACGCCCGTGATGCGAGGGAAGTAGACGTCGGAGATCATCAGGATGCGCATGACGATGGACTTGCGGGCTGTCGGCAAATCGGCGAATCATACCCGCAGTCGTTCACTAAGCCCATCCAATGAAGGATTCATGACATGACTGATCTCTCGAGCCGGCGGTCGCTTCGCGGACCGATGTTTTTGATGCTCTTCGGCGTTGCACTGACCGTCGGACCGCTCGGGAGCGCCTTCGCCGCGGGGGCGCCCGTGCTCTGGGGCGCGGGTGTCAAGCCATGCTCCGATTTTCTGGCCACCGCACCGGCCGATCCGACCGCGCAGGCGATCGCCGGGGAGGGCTATCGTCGCTATCAGGAGTGGTTGTCGGGCCTCGTCACCGGGTTGAATCTTGCCACCGGGCGCGATGTGCTGAAAGGCGCCGAGCTCGATGCCGCCATGATCCGTATTCGAGCCAACTGCGAGCGTCATCCCAACGACGACTTCTTCAACGCCACCATGCGTTTGGTCCGATCGCTGGGCGAACCGAACAAGAATTGATCGCGCGCGTCGTCATCGAATCGTCACATGAACTTCATACAATCGGCATGATGCAAGGGCACAATTCGGGCTCGCTTATCAACGCCCTCCCGGAGGTCATGTCATGAAGAAAACCATCATCGCCGCAGCGGTCACGCTCGCAGCGGCCTCGCTTTCGACTCAAGCTATGGCTCGCGATTCCGTCTGGATCGCCGGCTCCTCCACCGTTTTCCCCTTCTCCACCGCGGTTGCCGAGACCTTCGGGCGCGAATCCTCCTTCCCCACGCCCAAGGTCGAGTCGCTGGGTACCGGCGGCGGCTTCAAGCTTTTCTGCTCGGGCGTCGGTGTCGACAAGTCCGACATCAGTAACGCCTCGCGTGCGATCAAGAAGTCCGAGTTCGATCAGTGTCAGGAGAACGGCGTAACCGAGATCACCGAGGTGAAGATCGGTTATGACGGCATTGCCATCGCGAACTCGAAGTCCGGTCCGGCCCTCGATTTGAGCCTCGGCGAGCTCTGGATGGCTTTGGCCAAGGACGTTCCGAACGAGGACGGGAAGCTGGTCGCGAATCCCTATAAGAAGTGGAGCGAGATCAACAAAGATCTGCCCGACGTCGCGATCGAGGTCCTGGGTCCGCCGCCCACATCCGGCACCCGCGATGCGTTTGTCGAGCTGGCGATGGAAGGCGGTTGCGACAGCTTCGATTCCGTGAAGGCCCTCAAGGATTCGGACAAGGACATGCACAAGGCAGTCTGTCACGGCATTCGTGAAGACGGCGCCTTCATCGAGGCCGGCGAGAACGACAACCTGATCGTCCAGAAGCTGATCGCCAACCCGAATGCGGTCGGGGTGTTTGGGTTCAGCTTCCTCGACCAGAACGCCGACACGCTGCAAGGTGCGAAGATCGGCGGTGTGGAGCCGACCTTCGAGACCATCGGAGATGGCTCCTATCCGGTCTCGCGCTCGATCTACTTCTACGTCAAGAACGCCCATGTCGGCACCATTCCGGGCATCCAGGAATACGTGGCCGAGTTCACCAACGACAAGGCTTGGGGTCCCGATGGCTATCTGGCCGACAAGGGTCTGATTGCGCTGCCCGACGACATGCGCGCCAGTGTGGCCGAGCAGGCTCAGGCGCTTAAGCCGATGGCCGCTCCGGCCAAGTAGGGCCGGGAAGACCCGTTGCTCGGGTCCGACCTTCCCGACCAATCAGCGGCCCTCCGGGCCGCTGGTCTGTTTTCCGAATTTGCGCAGTCCTGAGTTATGCACTCATCAACCCTTTTGATCATCGTGCTCGGCTTAATGTCGCTGGCCTACTATGTCGGGCGTAAGCGTGCCATCGTGAGTGCCGGCGGTGCGGGGCGGATCAGCACACTCCATTCGCTTCCGACCTACTACGGTCTCTATGCTGCGCTTTGGGCCGGGATCCCGGCGATCTTGCTGATGGCTCTCTGGACGGCGTTCCAGGACGAGATCCTGGTCACTTTGGTCAAAGCCGAGCTGCCGGGGTCGATGCTCGAGGGGTTGTCGCCCGGAGCCGTCGGGCTCCTGGTGAACGACATCAAAAACCTGGCCTCCGGCGCGATCGTTTCGCGTGTAGCGACCCCGGAGATGCAGGCCGCCGCAGATCGCTTCGCACTCTTCAGTCAGATCGCGGTCTGGGCGATGTGGCTCGGCGTGCTGGCGTTTGCCCTCGGCGGAATGGCTTTCGCTTGGGCCAGGACCAAGCCGCAGATGCGCGCACGCAACCGCGTCGAGTCCATCTTTATGGTCATCCTGGTGGTCTTCTCCTCGATCGCCATCCTGACCACCCTGGGGATCGTGCTCTCGGTCTTGTTCGAGTCCTTGCGGTTTTTCCAGGAGATCTCTCCGCTCGATTTCTTTTTCGGCACCCTCTGGAGCCCGCAGACGGCCCTGCGCGCCGACCAGGTGGGTGCCACGGGGGCCTTCGGGGCGGTGCCTCTATTTACGGGGACCCTGATGGTGTCGGCCATCGCGATGCTGGTTGCGGTCCCGATCGGTCTCATGTCGGCAATCTATCTTTCGGAGTATGCGCCGAGACGAGTGCGGTCCTGGGCCAAGCCGACACTCGAGGTTTTAGCCGGTGTGCCGACTGTGGTCTACGGCTTCTTTGCTGCTTTGACCGTGGCACCCTTCATCCGCGAGCTCGGCATGTCCATGGGACTGGACGTCGCCTCCGAGAGTGCGTTGGCCGCGGGTCTGGTTATGGGGGTCATGATCATCCCCTTCGTTTCATCCCTGTCCGAAGACGTCATCAATGCCGTTCCGCAGGCGATGCGCGACGGCTCCTATGCGCTCGGCGCGACCCAGTCGGAGACGATTCGCCGGGTGATCATCCCGGCCGCCTTGCCCGGGATCGTCGGCGGTGTCCTTTTGGCGGTATCCCGCGCGATCGGCGAGACCATGATCGTGGTGATGGCGGCGGGGCTCGCAGCCAACCTGACCGCGAATCCGCTCGACAGCGTCACCACGGTGACTGTCCAGATCGTGACCCTGCTCACCGGGGATCAAGAGTTCGACAGCGCCAAGACCATGGCGGCCTTTGCCCTGGGTCTTACCCTCTTCGTGGTGACCTTGGCACTCAACGTGATCGCGCTGCAGATCGTGCGCAAGTATCGAGAACAGTATGAGTAACAGCCACGCGGACGGTGCGCCGCCGAAACGCACCATCGACGTCGTGAATGCGAGCCTGAAGCGGCGCTACGCTCGGGAGCGCCGATTCCGTCTGGTCGGTCTCACCGCGGTGATCCTGGGGCTGACTTTCGTGGGCTTGCTGTTCGCGGACATCATCGCGAAAGGACACACGGCCTTTGTCCAGACCTACATCCAGCTCCCGGTGACCTTCGAGGCGGAGACGCTCGACCCCGCGGGGACGCGCGACCCCGAGACCTTGGCGCGCGCCAATTATCAGGCCATTATTCGGGATGCGCTGCGCAGCGAGTTCCCGGATGTCACCGATCGGCGGGGGACCCGAGCGCTTGGGTCCATGATCAGCGTGGGAGCGCCCTCGCACCTGCGCGATATGGTCCTGGCGAATCCGGATCTGGTCGGTACCACCCGAGAGGTCTGGCTGCTTGCCGATGACGACATCGACATGCTGATGAAGGGTCATATCAATCGGGACTTGCCCGAGAGCGAGCGCCGCGTCAAGGATCAGACGGTCGGCTGGATCGAGCAGCTCGAGGCGCAGGGACGCATCGAGAAGCGCTTCAATACCATCTTCTTCACGACCGGGACGTCGCGCGAGCCCGAGCTGGCCGGAATCGCGGGGGCACTGATGGGCTCCTTCTACACCCTGGTGTTGACCCTCCTCATCTCCTTCCCGATCGGTGTGGGCGCAGCCCTCTATCTCGAAGAGTTCGCGCCGAAGAATCGCTGGACCGATCTGATCGAGGTGAACATCAACAACCTGGCGGCGGTTCCCTCGATCGTCTTCGGGTTGCTCGGGCTCGCCGTCTTCATCGCCATCTTCGGCGTGCCGCGCTCCACGCCTTTGGTCGCGGCGCTCGTGTTGTCGCTGATGACCCTCCCGACCATCATCATCGCCAGCCGGGCGGCCCTGAAGTCGGTTCCCCCGTCGATCCGCGAGGCGGCCTTGGGGGTCGGGGCTTCGCCGTTGCAGACGCAGATGCATCATGTGTTGCCCCTGGCGATGCCCGGCATGTTGACCGGGACCATCATCGGGATGGCCCAGGCCCTGGGAGAGACGGCGCCGCTGCTGATGATCGGCATGATTGCCTTCATCGTTGACATCCCCAGTGGCTTCACCTCGCCGACCACGGTCCTGCCGGTTCAGATCTTCCTATGGGCGGACAGTCCGGAGCGCGCCTTCGTCGAGCGTACCTCAGCGGCGATCATGGTGCTGCTTGCCTTCCTGATCCTGATGAACCTTGGTGCTGTCCTGCTGCGGCGCCGGTTCGAGCGGCGCTGGTGAGCGCGTCTCGTAACATACTTGGTACCAACGTCAATGAGCGTTGGGTATACACTTGAGGTCAGACATGAGCACCACGGTTGATGAGATGGCTCGACGCACCGGCGCGATGAGCTCGGCCGAGCTGGCGGGTGGACGCGAGTCGCGGGCGACGGTCGGCGATGTCACGTGCGCCAATCCAAGAATGGTCTGTCGCGACGTCGATGTGTTCTACGGGAGCACGCAGGCGATCAAAGGCGTGAGCCTGGATATCGGCAAGAACGAGGTCGTTTCCATGATCGGCCCGTCGGGTTGCGGGAAATCGACCTTCCTGCGCTGCCTGAACCGGATGAACGACACCATCGACGGCTGTCGCGTGACCGGGTCCATTAAGCTCGATGGCCAGGACATCTACGACAAGGGTCTCGACCCGGTGCCGCTGCGCGCGCAGGTCGGGATGGTGTTTCAGAAGCCCAATCCCTTCCCCAAGTCGATCTACGAGAACGTCGCCTACGGACCGCGGATACACGGCCTCACCAACTCCAAAGCGGAGCTCGACGAGGTCATCGAGGGGAGCCTGCAAAAGGCCGGCCTCTGGAACGAGGTGAAAGACCGACTCGACAAGCCCGGCACGGGTTTATCGGGAGGCCAGCAGCAACGTCTCTGCATTGCCAGGACCATCGCGGTCTCCCCCGAGGTGATCCTGATGGACGAGCCCTGCTCGGCGCTCGATCCGATCGCCACGGCCATCATCGAGGAGTTGATCGACGAGCTGCGGGCCAACTACAGCATCGCCATCGTCACCCACTCGATGCAGCAGGCCGCGCGCGTCTCGCAACGCACCGCCTATTTTCATCTCGGGGACCTGATCGAGGTCGGCGAGACGAATCAGGTCTTCACCAACCCCAAGCACAGGTTGACCGAGGACTACATTACGGGGCGCTTCGGCTGATGGCCGACGACATCAGTCTCAAGCCCGCGCGCGACATCGCTGGGGGTCATACGGTACGCCGTTACGACCAAGAGCTCGCGAAGCTGCGCGGGATCATCCTCGACATGGGTCAACGGGTGATCGAGCAGACCCAAGCCTCCGTTGCTGCCTTGGTCGACGGCGAGGAGACTCAGGCCTATCGGGTTCTCGATCGCGAGCCTCAGATCGATTATCTCTCGCTGGACGCGGACGAGGAGATCTTCCGGGTCATCGCACGACGCCAGCCGACCGCCGTGGATCTGCGCATCGTGCTTGCGCTCTCCCGGATTGCAGGCGACGTCGAGCGGGCCGGAGACAAGGCGGTTCGCATCGCCCGTCAATCCTTGGTGCTGCGCGAGGGCGGCATCATGCCGGGCGGGCTCCCGTCGGATACGCTCAAGGATTTGCTCCGTAAGCTCGACGACCAGGCCTGCTGCATGTTCGAGCGCAGCATCCAAGCCGTCGCCGGTTTCGACGTCGAGCTCGCACTCGGTGTCTTCGAAGACGAGCCGCGACTCTTCGGCGCCTCCGACGAGGCACGCGACTTCCTCGGCCAAGAGGATCTCGCCGGATTCACGCCGCGCCAGATCGTCTGTCTCTTGACCGGCACGCATGCGCTGGAGCGCATCGGCAACCACGCCTCCAACATCGCCGAGCAGGTCATCTACGTGTCCGAGGGCAAGGACATCCGCTACCGCAATCGCGAGATCTTGATCGAGACCCTGCGTCGCGACCGCGCGTCCTAAACCGCGCCCGGTGCGATATGCGTCATTTGTTGGAATGGCTTGGCCGCGCCAGCCCTGACGACTGTCGGAGCTGGCGCGGTTTAAAGTCTTAAAAAATATTAAATTCTAAACCGCGTCTCACCGGGGTCGAGGACATCTCCGAAGCCAAACGCAAAATGAAAACTACGCATCTCGCTCCGGACGCGGTTTAGGCCGCGGTTGTGTTTCGACGCCGCACATCCGACAATCGGTGAAGCGCGCACGGCGCGCCCGACCGGTGAACCAAACGATTCGGAGAAGTGTCCATGGCGAACGAGGGCTACCACGAGCCGACCGAAGAGCTGTCCGACGAGACCCGGGACATGCACCGGGCCATCATCTCACTGATGGAAGAGCTCGAAGCGGTCGACTGGTACAACCAGCGGGTCGACGTCTGTAAGGACGAGGATCTGAAGGCGATCCTGGCGCACAATCGCGACGAGGAGAAGGAGCATGCGGCGATGGTACTGGAATGGATCCGCCGTAAGGATCCGACCTTCGACAAGGAGTTGAAGGACTATCTCTTCACCGAAAAAGAGATTGCCCATCACTAACTGAACCGCGTCCGGGGGTTCATGTCGGGGCGGCCTAGGCCGGACGTTCGAGGCTGTCACGAACCTTGGCGTCGACGCGGTTCAGGTGAAAACAGCGATCGTTTTTACAATTGAAGTGCTTTTGCCTCTTGAACCGCGTCTGCTCAAACCTCTGGGGATGTCTATGAAGCCTGACAGATCCTCAAGCGGTCCGTGTCGTGCCGGGCGCGGTTCAACATGAGCCGCGCCAAGCTCGATGCCGAAGCGATCGCGAAGGCGCTCTCGGAGCTCAATGCCTCCGCCGCGTCGCCGTGGAGTCTCGCCGAGGGCAAGTTGCACAAGGAATTTCAGCTCAAGGATTTCGTCGATGCATTCGGCTTCATGAGCCGAGTCGCGCTGGTGGCCGAGTCTATGGATCATCACCCCGAGTGGAGCAACGTCTACAACCGAGTCGTCGTCGATCTCTCGACTCACGATGCCGGCGGGATCACGGCGCTGGATTTCACGCTCGCGAGCCGGATCGAAGGTCTGAGCGTTTAGGCGTCCCGAGGCGTGGGAGTGCCCATCCTGAGCTTGGCTTGGAAGAGCCTCCTCAATCGCCGTGGTACGGCGTTTCTGACGGTCCTTTCAATCGGTCTGAGCGTCGCGCTGCTGGTCGGCGTTGAACGCTTGCGCACGGAGACGCGTGCGAGCTTCGCCAACACCATCTCGGGCACCGATCTGATCGTCGGCGCGCGGACCGGGCCGGTCCAGCTGCTGCTCTACGCGGTCTTCCGAATCGGTCACGCCACCAACAACATCTCCTGGGACTCCTACCTGGACATCGCGGACCACCCCCGTGTCGCTTGGTCCATCCCAATCTCTCTGGGCGACTCGCACCGCGGATACCCTGTCCTCGGCACCACCTCGGCCTATTTCGAGCATTACCGATACGGTCGCGGACGCGCGCTCATGCTGGCCGAGGGTGCGCCTTTCTCCGACCTCTACGACGCGGTGCTCGGGGCCGATGTGGCGAAGGCGCTGGGTTACGGTTTGGGCGATTCCCTCGTGATTGCGCACGGCGCCTCTGATGTCGCCTTTGCGCGTCACGACGACCATCCATTCCGCGTTGCCGGGATCCTCGCGCCGACCGGCACCCCGGTCGATCGCACGGTCCATGTCAGCCTCGAGGGTATCGAGGCGATCCATGTCGGCTGGGAGGGCGGGGCGCCCTTGCCGGGCCGAGTCGTCGATGCCGGTGAGGCGCGTGCCATGAAACTCGCCCCCAAAGCCATCACTGCGGCTTTGGTGGGTTTGACCTCGCGCATCTCGACCTTCCAGGTGCAGCGTGCCGTCAACGACTACCGACAAGAACCCCTGATGGCAATCCTGCCCGGCGTGGCGCTCGCGGAACTATGGGGTCTGGTTGCGGTTGGCGAGCGGGCCTTGCTGCTGGTTTCAGGGTTCGTGGTCGTCGTCGGTCTCTTCGGTCTTTTGACGGCGCTGTTGACGAGTCTCGGCGAGCGCAGGCGCGAGATGGCGATCCTGCGCTCGGTTGGCGCGCGTCCCGGACACGTCTTCTCGCTGATCCTGGGCGAGGCGCTTGCGCTGACCCTGCTCGGCATCCTGGTCGGCTTGGGTCTTCTCTACGCGGCATTGCTGGTGGCTCAGCCGTTGATCCTGTCGGCGATGGGGATCTTCGTCACTGTCGGAACCCTCTCGGCTCATGAGATGATGTTGCTGTTGCTGGTCCTTGCCGCCGGGTTCTTGGTCGGTCTGGTCCCCGGTTATCGCGCCTATCGGTTGTCTTTGGCGGACGGGCTGTCGATTCGGGTGTGACGGAGCAATCCATGGGGGCAGTCTGTCGGGGCGACTCAAGACACCACTGCATCGTGGTAGAAGCGTTCCCGGAAATCTCCCTAATCCTTGAGAGTCCCGACGATGAGACAGTTTGCGCGGCTGTTCCCGGTCATGCTTGCCCTATGGCTCGTGGGTTGCGGTGAAGAACCGGCCGGGCCCGAGTCCGGTACCGCCGATGCGGTCCAGGCCGAGGAGATCGACTGGGATCGCTTGATCCCGGTCGAGTGGCAGCCCGAGACCCTGCTTGAGGGTTTCGACCTCGATGCGCTCGATGAGATGGACGACGACGATCCGCGTGCCGTCGAGCTGATGGACAAGCTCATGGCGCTTTGGGCCGATGCTCCGGTTGTGGAGGAGCTGGACGGACTCCGGGTCCGTCTGCCTGGCTTCGTCGTCCCCTTGGAGCTGGATGAGCGCAAGATGTCCGAGTTCCTCTTGGTGCCTTATTACGGCGCCTGCATCCATGTTCCGCCGCCGCCTGCGAACCAGACCATACATGCGGTTGCGCCCGAGGGTCGCGAATATGTCGGCGAGCTGTTCGATACCGTTTGGGTCACGGGGACGCTTCGGGTAATCCGCAGCAGCAGCGACCTGGCCGAAGCCGGCTATCGAATCGACGTGACCGAGATCGAGCCCTACGACGGCGAAGTGGAGCCCCTTTAAACCGCGCCTCCGCACGACAGGCACCCGTCGTGCCTTGAATCGGTCTCGCAGGAATCAATGACCCTTTCAGCAGGCGCGGTTTAAGTTTTTCAATTTTTGATCTAAACCGCGTCGACTCCAATCTTGTAGGTGTCCTCGAAGCTGAGGGTGCGCTCGAACATCATCATGCACCGCGGACGCGGTTTAGCTTGGATTCGGCCGAGCGACCCCACATCACCCAAGTGTCGGCTAGGCGCGGCGAGCGATCGCGCCCTCCACCGACAGGTGCTCCGGGCCCGGGGCACGCGAGCAGCACCGGAGGCGACCTTGGGTACCGACATCCTGACCCGAATCGAGATCAGCAAGGAATATCTCAATTTCAGTGCCGGCCATTTCACCATCTTCTCCGCGACGGAGCGGGAGAACCTCCATGGCCACAATTTTCGGATTCGCTGCAATGTGACGGCGCCGGTCGGCGCGGACGGCATGGCGTTCGATTATGTCATGCTCAAGCGGGTGCTCAAGGCGCTTTGCGACGAGCTCGACGAGCGCCTGCTGCTGCCGGAGCGCTCGCCGCACCTGCGCATCGAGCGCGGCGACGGTATGGTGATCGCTTGGTTCGGCGCGGAGCGCCTGACCTTCCTCGAGCGCGACGTGCTGCTTCTGCCCATTCGAAACGTGACGATCGAAGAGCTGGCCGAGCTGCTGCTTGCGCGCTTGCGCGCGCGATCCGAGCTGGCGGGTCGAGACCTGCGTGCGGTCGAGCTGGGTGTCTCGTCGGGCGACGGGCAATGGGCATTTTCGTCTTGGAGGACACCATGAATCTACTTGTCGTCACCGGTGCGAGTGCCGGGATCGGTCGCGCCATCGCGACCCGCTTCCTAGTGGAGGGCAGCGTCGTCGTCAATCTCTCTCGCCGTCCCTGCACGGAGCGCGGGGTGGAGAACCTGGCATGCGACTTGGCCAAGCCGGAGGCGATCGATCGGATCGCCGCCCCGCTAACTGCCTGGTTGGCCGATGCGGAGCGCATCTGTCTGGTCCACAACGCCTCGATCATGCGTCGCGACAGCATCGACGCCTTGCCGAGCGATGATCTGCGTTCCGTGCTGGAGCTCAACCTGGTGGCCGCCAACGGTTTGAACCAATTGGTTCTGCCGCATATGGCCGCCGGTTCGAGCATCATCTACATCGGCTCGACCCTGGCGGAGAAGGCGGTTCCCGGCGTGGCGAGCTACGTGATCGCCAAGCATGCCCTGGCCGGGATGATGCGCTCCACCTGCCAAGATCTTGCCGGGCGCGGGGTCCACACCTGCATGATCTGCCCCGGCTTTACGGATACCGAGCAAATCCGCGCCATGATCGGCGGCGATCCGGACACGCTTGCTGCCCTGACCGGAATGTCGGCCTTCGATCGCCTGATCGAGCCGGAAGAGATCGCCGAGACCGTGGCCTTCGCGGCACACGCCCCGGTGCTGAACGGGGCGCTCATTCATGCCAACCTCGGGCAGCGCGAGCGATGACCTCCAAGGCCCCGCGCATCGTCTGTATCAGCGGCGGGACATCCGGGATCGGCGCCGGACTCGTCGGCGCGTTCATTGAGGCCGGCGATCGGGTGGTGACCTTCGGGCGGGATCCGAAGAAGGTCGCCGCGCTCGCGCAGCAGTGGGGTCAGGCGGTCAACTCGGGTGCCTTGCGTCTGCGGGTAGGCGACGTGACGCATGCGGACTTCCGCGAGCGTCTCGTCGCCGAAATTCGGGATGCGGACGGGCGTCTTGATGTCTTGGTAAACAATGCCGGCGTGATCTTGAGCCAAGGTGATCTCGAGGAGACGGTGGAGGCATGGCGGACGACCCTGGAGGTCAACTTGATCGCGCCCTTTGCGCTGACTCAAGGCTTTCTCGGCTTGTTGGAGCAAAGCGCCGCCCCGGTCGTGATCAACATGTCGTCGGCCTGTGCGCAGCACCCCTTCGAGACCTGCACATCGACAAGCTATTCCGCCAGCAAGGCGGGTCTGGAGATGTTGACGCAGCGACTGGCGATGGCGCTGGGGGCGCGCGGCATTCGGGTGAACGCAGTCGCGCCTGGCGTGGTGGAATCCCCGATGTGGGGCGGGGCGACCGATCTGATCGACTCGACGGTGAAGCGCCGTCACCGCTTACGCCAAGAGGCCGTCGAGCCGATCGACGTGGCGCGTGCCGTCCTCTTTCTCGCGTCCGAGGACGCGCGCCGCATTACCGGTGCGTGCCTCAACGTCGATGCGGGATATGCGCTTGGCTGATCCGACAAGAGCCGTTATTTAGTCAAAGCGCTAAGCGCGATAAGAGATTCAATCAACCTGAACCGCGTCCCGCCGAGTCGGTTGTTCGAGGCGACCTCGCAGTCACCTCGAAACGATTGATGTCACTGCTGGCGCGGTTCAGGTTCAGCCGAGCTCGTCCGTCGGGATCTGCTGCATGAGACCGAAGCTCTTCACAAAGGGATTGGCCATGCGCGGGTCCTTCAGCATCGCCTTGTAGTCACCTTCCTTGAACTTGAGCTTTCCGGTCATGAAGGCGGTACCCATGCCGGCCATGCCGATACCTTTTTCGACCCACTTGAGCCAATCCTTGAGGTCCGCACGCATGTCCCAGTTGGCCGGCGGATCCGTCTCCGACCAAGCGCCGGCGCGCACGCATTCGCCCTTCTCGACGACGAAGACCCCGCGCGGGTTCTCCTCGTTCTTGAATCCACAATAGATGACCGAGTTGAAGTCGATCTCGGCCAGCTTGTCTTTGACCTCCGGCTCGGCGTTCCAAGCGTCCTTGAGATGGTTCATCCACTCGGCGTTGAAGAGTGCGGCCATTGTTGTGGTCCTCCAGTTTAGCGGCGTGGGAACCGCGCGCGTTACCGCGGCGGCGGGGAAATTCCGTTCGTTGCACTCGCAATTTTACCAGGATGAGGGGAAAAGGATACGGGCCGGCATGAGGTTCCATCCGGGCGGAACCGGCAAGCTCAACCGAATTCAAGACGAATCCCGGCGGAAGCCAGGCGCTCGGCCTCCTCTTCGAGCTCCAACCGGGTCAAGGGGTGATCGGCGAGCCAGTCGTCCGGGAAGCTCAACGCGAGGTTGTCGCCGTCGGCCGTGAGCGTCGGATTGGGTTTGTTCTCCGAGGAGCGTCCGCGATGCAGCAGGACGGCGAGCCGCAGGATGACGCAGAGCCTACGCGCCGCATCCCCGGTCTCGCGGGGTAGGGCTGCGAACTCTTGGACGGGAAACTTTCGTCTGTGTCCGAGCACCAATGCGGCGAGCAGCAATTGCTCCGGTCGCGTGAAGCCGGCGAGATCGGCGTTGCGTAGCAGATAGGCCCCGTGTTTCTGGTGCTGGCTGTGGGCGACCATGACGCCGATTTCGTGGAGTCGTGCCGCCCACGCGAGCATGAGCCCCTGGTTGGGGTCCTGCAGCGACCAAGGCGCGGCGAGTCGGCGCAGGAGGGCGACGGCCGTCGCCCGGACCCGCTGGGCGTGGTCCTGATCGATCTGAAAGTGTCGGCCGAGGGTCTCGACGGTGCGTTCCCGGACGTCCAAGTGTTGGCTGCGCCCCATTGTTTCGTAGATCAAGCCCTCACGCAGCGCGTATTCCGAGACCTGTAGATGTTGGATCCCGAGTGTCTCGAAGACCGATCGCAGGACGGCGACGCCGCCGGGGAAGACCGGTTTACGCTCCTCGGCCAAGCCCTTGAGCGCAAGGGCGGAGATCCGGCCCGTCTCCACGAGTGCATCGCGAAGCCGCAGCAACGCCGTCGCGGAGATCCCGTCCTCGCACCAGCCTTCTGCCTCCACGACCGCCGCGATGGATTTGATGGTCCCGGAGCTGCCGACCGCCGTTTGCCAGCCGGTGCGGCGAAACAGCTCGCGCACGGGCCGTACCTCCAGCGCTCCCGTGAGCTCGGCCTTTTCCATCGCCCGGGCGGTGATGCGTCCGTCGGCGAAATGGCGGCGCGACATGCTCACGCAGCCCATGTGCAGGCTCTCGCGCAGGCGCGGTGAGAAACCGAGACCGACGATGATCTCCGTGCTTCCGCCGCCGATATCGACGACCAGGCGGCGCTCGGTCCCCGCGGCCAGATCATGGGCGACGCCGAGGTAGATCAGGCGGGCCTCTTCACGGCCCGCGATGACCTCGATCGGGTGGCCGAGCTTGGCTTCGGCAAGGGTGAGGAAATCGCTCTCGGGTGCGAGCTGACGCAGGGTATTGGTTCCGACCGCCCGCACGCTGCCGGGAGGGAAGCCCCGGAGCCGCTGGCCGAATCGCTCCAAACACGCCAGCGCGCGCTCGGCGACCTCCGGGTCGAGCCGCATGTCCTCGCCCAAGCCTTCGCCGAGCCGGACCATCTCCTTGAGGCGATCGGTGACCTGCATGTGACCGTTGCCGATGCGGGCCACGATCATGTGAAAGCTGTTGGATCCGAGATCGACGGCTGCGACGACCTCTGGCAGCATGGTCTCGACGGCGGCCTGGACGGGCTCTTCAATCATGGCAGGGTCCAACGCTGAACGGCGCGTAAATGGTACCAGAAGCCGGCGCCATCGCGGGTGTCGTGCGTCGATGCCGCTCGGGACGGCAGAACGCGCGAGGGCGAAGGGTCTCGCGTACACGAATAGGTTAAAATGCGCATCGCAACCGATGCGGTTGCGATTGTGTGGAGTGACAGGATGAACGAGACGCCGCTTCAGGTGCTCAACCGCGTCTTCGGCTACGATCGTTTTCGCGGCGCCCAAGCCGAGATCATCGACCGGGTGATCGCCGGCGGAGACGCGCTGGTGTTGATGCCGACAGGCGGCGGCAAGTCGCTCTGTTATCAGATCCCGGCGATCCTGCGGCCGGGGGTCGGCGTCGTGGTCTCGCCTCTGATCGCCTTGATGCAGGACCAGGTCGATGCGCTGCGACAACTCGGCGTGCGGGCCGCTTTCCTGAACTCGTCGCTGACACTGCAGGAAGCTCGAGCGGTCGAGGAGGCGATGCTCTCGGGCGATCTGGACCTGGTCTATGTCGCCCCGGAGCGCCTGCTGACCGAGCGTTTCCTCGCGCTGTTGGATCGCGTCCGGGTTGCCTTGTTCGCGATCGACGAGGCCCACTGCGTCTCCCAGTGGGGCCATGATTTCCGCCCCGAATACATCCAGCTCCACCTGCTGCACGAGCGCTGGCCCCAAATCCCGCGCGTTGCACTCACCGCGACCGCCGATGCGCCGACCCGTGCGGAGATCCTGACCCGACTGGGTCTGGAGCAGGCCGGGCAGTTCGTGTCCAGCTTCGACCGACCGAACATCCGCTATCGCATCGTCGAGAAGGCCAGCCCGCGTCAACAGCTCATCGCCTTCCTACGCACCGAGCATCCCGGCGATGCGGGAATCGTCTACTGCCTGTCGCGACGCAAGGTCGAGGAGACGGCGGCCTATCTTGCGACCCAGGGCATCGCAGCCCTGCCGTATCACGCGGGGCTCCCGGCCGAGACGCGGCGTACGCACCAAGCGCGGTTTCTGCGCGAGGAGGGCGTCGTTATCGTCGCGACCATCGCCTTCGGGATGGGGATCGACAAGCCGGACGTGCGCTTCGTCGCCCATCTGGACCTGCCCAAAAGCCTGGAGGCCTACTATCAGGAGACCGGACGCGGCGGCCGGGACGGTCAGCCCGCGGATGCTTGGATGACCTACGGTCTGGGCGACGTGGTGATGCTGCGTCGCATGATCGAGGACTCCGATGCCGAGGAGCGCTTCAAGCGGGTGGAGATGCAGAAGCTCGACAGCATGCTCGGCTTTTGCGAGACCACCGAATGTCGGCGCCAGGTTCTGCTCAACTATTTCGGCGAGCCGCTTCCCAAGCCCTGCGGCAACTGCGACACCTGCCTGGAGCCGGTTGCCACCTGGGACGGGACCGAGGCGGCACGCAAGGCGCTCTCCTGCATCTATCGCACGGGCCAGCGCTTCGGCAGCAGCTATCTGGTGGATGTCCTGCTGGGCAAGGCCAACGAGCGCATCCGCCGCTTCGGACATGACCAAGTCACGACGTTCGGCATCGGCCAAGAGCTCGCCGCGGATCAATGGAAGTCGGTCTATCGTCAGCTCGTCGCGGCCGGGTTCATCAGGGTCGATTTCGAAGGTCACGGCGCGCTGTGCCTGACCGAGCAGAGCCGCCCCTTGCTGCGCGGGGAGCGTACGCTGCACCTGCGCAGGGATCCGGACCGCAAACGCACGAGTTCCGCCGCGCGTCGCCCCGCCATGGTGCCGCCGACCGATCCGGAGGCACTCGCGCTCTGGCAGGCCCTGCGCGACTACCGGCGTCAGCTCGCCCTGGAGCAGGATGTGCCGGCGTACCACATCTTCAACGATGTCACGCTCAACGAGATGCTGACCTATCGCCCGCGTGATCGCGACGAGTTGGCTCGGATCAGCGGCGTCGGCCAGGTGAAGCTCGAGCGCTTCGGCGAGGGCTTCTTGCGGCTGCTCGCTCTGCATGAAGCCGAGCACGGCCGACCGGACCGGGTGCCGGGCCTGCCGGCTGCCAGAGCAGCTGCAGGCGAGGCCCGTGCCGCTGGGATCGAGCTGAACGACTCGGTGCGAGAGACTTTGGCCCTGCTGCGTTCCGGGCTCTCGGTGGATGCGATCGCCGATCGCCGCGAGCTGAAGGTCAGCACCATCTATACGCACCTATCGCGCTGCATCGAGGTCGGCGAACTCTCGGTCGGCGAGGTGGTCGACCTCGACCGGGACAGCCTGCGTGCCATCGAGTTCGCCATCGAGCAACAGCCGGAGGGCGCACTCATCAGTCTCAAACCCATCTTCGACGCCTTCGAAGGCCGCTACAGCTATGGACTCTTAAGCTGTATACGGGCCGGGATGGGGATCTCGGCCGGGGGTTGATCCGCAGCAGCTCGTTATATAATCCCAACCGTGCGCGATCCAGCGGAGTCCGCCATGAGCCTGACCCAGCAAGACATCGATTTCATCAAGACCAACATGCCCGTCTGGCTTGCCGAGCAGAGTCTCGGCAAGCCGCCGGCCGTCTACGAGATCGAGCTGCGCGAGCGCATGGTGCGCGTCGAGGAGGAGCTCAAGCACCAACGTGAGCTGATGCGTCAGGGCTTCGAGCAGATGGACAAGCGCTTCGAGGCGATGCAGGCCAACATGGACAAGCGCTTCGAGCAGGTTGAGCGACGCTTCGAGCAAATCGACAAGCGTTTCGAGCAAATCGACAAGCGTTTCGACGAGATGATCCGCCGCCACGACCGCCACTTCCTTTGGCTCATCGCGTTCATCACGACGGTCGGCGGCCTTGTCGTTGCCGCGGGTAAGCTGTGGTAGCGTGCCCGCCGCCGAACGCTCTTACCCTGTCCGATATCGAAGGCGGCCAGCGGAGCTCGATCAGCATGCTCTTATTTTTTAATATCTTAAACCGCGCCGGCTCCAACGCTGATCAAGTCTGCCGGGGCCGATCCCATCCACAAACCTCGCATACCGCGCTGGGCGCGGTTTAATCCGCCTCGTACGCCAAATTCGGCGCCAGCCAGCGCTCGATCTCGGGCAGCGGCATGCCTTTGCGCTCGGCGTAGTCGGCGACCTGATCGCGGGCAAGCTTGCCGACGGCGAAATAACGGCTGTCGGGGTGCGAGAAATAGAGCCCGCTGACCGCCGCTGTCGGCACCATGGCCTTGGATTCGGTCAGCCAGATGCCGGTATTGCGCTCGGCGTCCAGGGCCTGCCAGAGGAGGTCCTTCTCGGTGTGGTCGGGCGA
>NZ_JAABRP010000056.1 GCF_011390875.1 Thiocapsa sp. | reverse complement strand
GGGCGAGGCCGGATACCCCATCGCGGGGCGGATGCCCTGGTAGCGCTCCTCGATCATGTCCTCGTTGCTCAAGGTCTCGTCGGGTGCATAGCGCCAGTGGCGGGTGCGCACCCGTGCGTGCAGCATCTCGGCCAGCGCCTCGGCGAGCCTGTCGGCGATGGCCTTGAGCATGATGGCGGAGTAATCGTCGTGGTCGGCCTCGAAGGCCGCAACACGTTCATCGATCCCGATCCCGGTGGTGCAGGCGAAGCCGCCGACATAGTCGGGGATGCCGCTCTCGGCCGGGGCGATATAGTC